>NZ_CP016809.1:2818500-3130000 GCF_002741055.1 Paenibacillus ihbetae
TGTTGACGCGTTCTTCCGTTCAGGACTGGGTGGATGCTGGAAAGTTGCAAGCTTTCCGGATTCCTGAGCGTTTCCGCAGCTCCAAGGTCCATTTCGTATTCCGCCGCGACCTTTTTCGGACCAGCGCCTTTACTAAATTTGTCGAGCTGCTTGAGAAGTCCGATTGAAGTTTTCAATCAGATGCAATAACAAAGAAGCCGTGGCCCTATAGCCACGGTTTCTTTTCACGCTATGCACTTCTTATCTCGATATATGGCCCGCTGAAGGCTGCAGAAAGTCCACGATCTCCGGGGCCAGCACCTCCGGCGCCATGACGACAGCCGAATGGTCTTGGCCTGGAAGCATGCGGTGTTCACATTGCGGGAGCAATGCGGCCAAAGCGCTGGCAGCATTATGGAATAAAGCCCCGCTGTTCTCACCCGTCATCACCATAACCGGGGCATTGACCTCCCACCGGTCCGTCGGCAATGGTTGGCCGGATTGCGTATTTCCCATAATCATTCCGTCATAAGCCAGCGTATGCGCTAAACCCTCCATCGCCTTCCAGGATGGGTCTGCCTTCATGAATTCGATGTATTCCCCCGGAATTCCCAGTGCGGCTGTCATGTAGTATTCTACCGCTTCGCTTCGTTGGTTCCCGGCCATCAATGTATTCAAGTGCTGCACGTATTCCGGCGGTACCGGTGCACGGCTGTCATCGATGATAAATGGCGGCTCGTATAGAAACAGCTTGCTAACTTTACCGCTGCCGAGGCTGCTGGCTGCATCCAGGGCCAAAACGGCCCCCGATGAGCTCCCGAATACATAGGCGCTGCCGCCCGCCTCATGAATAAGGGCTTCCAGGTCTTCGATCTCACGTTCAACTGCATATGGATCCGTATCCATGCTGTCGCCGCGCCCTCTCCGGTCGTAATTGTAGACGGTGAAATGCTCGGACAGCAGCTCGGCAAGGCGCGATCCGTCGTTGTGATCCGCAGCGGCAGAGGACACAAGCACGATTGCCGGTCCCGTACCCTTTTTCTCATAATAAATCCGTGTACCGTCTTTCGAAATCACATGGCTCATCCCAATTCCTCCTTGTTATGGTTGATTCAATATGTACTGCATTTGATGCTCGAATCTTTCCAGCGTCTCCTGGTATCCTTCCACCATGCCCATGGGCTCCGCCTGATCCAGATCCTCTGCGCTTGCAAACTGAGTGATAATGCTCAGCCTTGTTCCACCCCTTGCCTCGTCGAATGTGACGAACGTCAGCATATCGCTTCCTTCGACGGGGTTCCACTGTGAGTCTGTAAATGTGTCATTATAGACAAGCCTCGACCATTCCACCACTTCGGTATAAATCGCCTTGCAGAAAGCCGCATCTCCTTCACCGGCCGTATCGGGCGCAATCCGGTAGCGCCAAGCGCCGCCCGGCCTTACATCCATTTCGTACACCGTGGCGGTCCAGTTCCTCGGCCCCCACCAGCGTTCGATGTGCTCAGGCTTGGTCCAGCCTTCCCAAGACAGCTTCAAGGGGATGGAAACGATGCGTTCCACTGTCAGCTTTCGCTGTTCTCTGTCTTTCGTAATGATTGTCTTCCTGCCCATGTGAATCCCTCCCGTCTATTCGGCTCTGCCCCGGCAGAGCCTTTCCTGTGGATCTAGCAAAAAATTCAATTAGCTCTCCTTTCCCTTTAAGTCGCTCATATAGTCTTCGAAATTGTCGAGTCTCTCTTCCCACAGACGGCTGAAAGAGTCGAGCCACTCGTCCAGTTCCTGGAACGGACGGGCTTCAAGACTATAGATGCGCTGCTGCGCGTTCTTGCGGACCTTCACCAATCCCGCTTCGTTCAGGATCCGCAAATGCCGGGATACTTGCGGCTGACCGATGTTAAGCAGCTCTACGAGTTCACTTACCGAACGCGGTCCTTGCTTTAATAGCTCGATAATGTTAAAACGGTTCGGTTCCGAGATCGTAGACAGGGTTAATTGCATTGCGAAAGTGTTCATGATTTAAATATACACCGATATGTATATACGTGTCAACGGATATATTGGCATAAACATAATTTTTCTTACAAACGCTCCGTCAGCCTCTTATTCTAAAGCATCGTTAACCGGAGAATCTTCCCTGGTGAGTGCTGCATTGCTCTATCCGATATGAAAAAGAAAAAGACAGCCCGATTGGGCTGCCTCCCCCTAAAATGAAGCTGCTTACGAGAAGTTGAAATCCTGCCGCGCCATTACCCTTTTATGCCTGCACATTAGGGTTGAATGGACACATCGTGCAGCTGCAATATGCCATTCGGGTGTCTCCAGAATCCTTGCACCTTACTGCTAACGCCGTTCAAATACTCCTGGTGGTGAATGTAAAGCATCGGTGCGAGCTCGACCAGCTTCTCTTGCGCCTGCTTATAGATCGCCTTGCGTTTCTCCGGATCGTTCTCCTTGCGTCCGGCATCGAGCAGCTGATCCAATTCAGGGTCATTGGTAAAGGTTCGGTTGCCCGGCTCTCCGGCGTTCTTCGAGTGGAACAGCTCATACATTCCGTAGTCGGCATCGGCCGTGACCGTGGACCAACCGAGCACGAACATATCATGCTTGCCCTCTGCCGTTTGGGCGAGGTAAGACCCCCACTCCACCACTTCGATTTTGACGTCAATGTTCAATTCCTTCAGCTTGGACTGGACGTACTCCGCGATCTTGATCCGTTCCGGATTGTCGTTCGTCCAGATGGAGGTCGAGAAACCTTGCTCATAGCCGGCCTCCTTTAGGAGCTCCTTCGCCTTATCCATATTGTATTCGATCGGCTTCACGCTCGGATCATAGCCGTTCACGTCCGGGGCCAGCGGGCCGACGGCCGGAATTCCTGTTCCTTCGTAGATGCCCTGCATAATTTCGTCTTTATTGATGGCCATCGTCAAGGCTTGCCGCACGCGAAAATCGTTAAACGGCTTCTTATTGTTGTTGAACCCGATATAAGACAAGCTTAACGACGATTGCCGATTCAGCGACATGCCGTCATTGCTCTCAATCCGGCTGATGCTGCTTGGCGATACCGGATCGATGATATGGGCATATCCGGTCTCCAGCTCCGCAATCCGCGTCCCCTCTTCGCTGACGACCTTGAACGTCACCCGGTCCACCTTCGCCTTGGTTCCCCAGTGGTCCGGGTTGGCTGCAAGCTTCACCTCTGAGCCCGGATTCCAGCTCTCCAGCTTAAAGGTCCCCGTGCCGACCGGATTTTGGGCGAGATAAGCACCTGCCTTTTCGCCGGCATTGACCTTCCCATAGTCCAGCTTGATCGCCTCCGCGCTGATTATGCCGACGGCCGGATGGGCGAGATGGGCGAGCAGCGGCGAGTAAGGATACTCGGTTATAAGCTGAACCGTGTGTTCATCCACGACCTTGACCTCTTTAATCATAGCGACCAGCGAAGCCCGCGGCGATGCGACCTTCGGATCCTTCATACGATCCAGATTGGCCTTCACCACTTCGGCATTAAAAGGCGATCCGTCCGTAAATTTCACGCCTTGTCTCAGCTTGAACTCCCACGTTAATTCATCGACAGCCTCCCAGCTCTCGGCAAGCCCCGGCTGGAAGTTCAGGTCTTTATCATGCACCAGCAGCGTGTTATAGATATGCGATGTCACGATGCTGCTTTGCTGGTCTGTCGACATGTGGGGATCCATCGATGCCGGATCCGAAAGCCAAGCTATCACAAGCTCATTAGCTGCCGCCTCCCCGGTATCCTTGCCGGTGTCCGTGCCGGGATCCTTGTTGTCCGTCCCGGATGGCGTTGTCGTTCCGCCGCTTGGCGGCGTCTCCGGATTAGCGCTCTTGCCGCCGCCAGCACAGGCTGACAGCAGCAGCGTAAAGATGACCAGCATGCACATCAGCCACCATTTTGTCCTCTTGTTACCTGTCATAGTAAACATCCTCCCCCTTCTTGCGATAAATAGGAAAATATTTCATGCACAGTTAACATATATTTTACTATTTGATATTTATACGAGGATTTTGCAAAAATCCAAAGATCGACTTTCAATCAGCTATATTGCATATTCCTGATACCAGCTAGAAATGAATCCAACATCCGCATGCGCATGTTAGCAGCTATTCTCAAATTCATATTTTGGAGAAAGGATGATTCCCCATGGATAACCTGACCGCTGATGCTAGAACAACACAGCAACCCGGCCTGCATGAAGCTCACAGGACTAGATGGAAATCTTTCTATTATCGGTTGAGGAAGAATAAAGCGGCATTATTCGGAGGCTACTTTCTCCTATTCGTCATCCTCGTTGCGATTATCGGTCCGCTATTGACCCAATACGACCCGAGCAAAATCGACTATACCGCCAAATTCCTGAAGCCATCCGCTGATCATTGGTTTGGCACGGACCATAATGGACGAGATATCTTCACCCGCATCATTCACGGCATGCGGCTGACGCTGTCGGTCGGCTTCATCTCCGTGATCATCGGCGCCGCGTTCGGGATCGTGCTCGGGATTGTTTCAGGGTATTACGGGGGCAAGTGGGATACGTTCATCATGCGGATCACCGACGTGATGCTCGCATTCCCCGGCATTCTGCTGGCCCTGGCGATCGTCAGCGTTCTTGGCAAAAATCTGTTCAATGTCATCATCGCCGTCAGTATTTTCTCCATCCCCATGTTCGCCAGGGTCGTGCGCGGCTCCACCCTTGCCGTGCGCCGGCTGGAATACATTGATGCCATGCGCTCGCTCGGCGCCAGCGACCGACGGATTATCTTCGGCCACATTCTGCCGAATATCCTGTCGCCGATCATCGTACAGGCTACGCTCCGGATTGCCGTTGCGATTCTGACGGCAAGCGGGCTCTCCTTCCTCGGGCTCGGGGCCCAGCCGCCGACGCCGGAATGGGGGGCCATGCTGAACGACGGCCGCAACTATATTACCGACCATCCGCATGTCGCTTTGTTCCCCGGCTTGTCGATCGTGCTTGTCGTCATTGCATTCAATCTGCTGGGCGACGGGCTGCGGGACGTCCTTGACCCGAAATTAAAAAAATAATGAAGGGAGCTGCCGGGCCATGCTCAAGTATTCCGTTCGGAGACTGATTCAGACGATTCCCGTGATCATCGGCGTCACGATTGTTGTCTTCCTGCTCATGCATCTCATTCCCGGAGACGCGGCACAGGTCATCATCGGGGAAGGCGCGCCGAGAGAGCAAGTCGAACAGATCCGGGAAAATCTCGGACTCAACGATCCGCTGCCGCTTCAGTATTGGAACTATGTCAGCGGGCTGCTTCAGGGGGATCTGGGCGACTCGATCCGCAGCAGCCGGCCGATTGCCGATGAGATTTTCACCAGCCGGTTCTGGATTACGTTAGAGCTCGCCGTGTATAGTACGATTCTGGCCGTGTTTCTCGGCATCCTCGCCGGCATCATCTCCGCCGTCAAGAAAAGCTCCCCCGCCGACATCGGGGTCATGTTCATCGCCCTGTTTGGGCTGTCGATGCCGAATTTCTGGCTCGGTTTGATGCTGATCCAATATTTCGCGGTGGATCTCGGCTGGTTCCGTCCCTCCGGCTGGGGCACCTGGTCGCAGACCGTCCTGCCCGTCATTACCCTCGGGACCGGCGGTGCCGCGATCATTGCGCGGATGACCCGCTCCAGCATGCTGGAGGTGATCAGCCAGGACTATATCCGCACAGCGCGGGCGAAGGGCGTCCGGGAGCGCGTCATCATCTACAGGCACGCACTGAAAAATGCGATGATTCCGGTCATCACCGTCATCGGGCTCGAATTCGGCGGACTGCTTGGCGGCGCCGTGCTCACCGAATCCGTGTTCGCGGTCAATGGCATGGGCCGCTACGTGGTTGATTCCATCAGGGGCAGGGATTTCCCGGTCGTGCAGGCTACGGTGCTGGTGCTCTCAGTCATGTTCGTGCTGGTCAACCTGCTCGTGGACATCTCCTACCGGTATTTCAACAAACGCATTGATTTCGATTAATCGCGAATACGAAGAGAAGGGAGAGATGGCAAATGAAGTCAGCATCAACGCTGCTGGACATTAAGGATTTGCGGACTTCTTTTTTCACGGAGCAGGGGGAGGTCAAGGCCGTGGACGGGGTCAGCCTGCGCGTCCGCAAAGGGGGGACGCTTGGCATCGTAGGCGAATCCGGCTCGGGGAAGAGCATTCTGTCCTTGTCGATTCTCCGCCTCATCTTGAGTCCGGGCAGAATTGTAGGCGGTCAAATTTTATATAACGGCGAGAACCTGCTGGAGAAAACGGACCGGCAGATGCGCAAGCTCCGGGGCAACCAAATATCGATGATCTTCCAAGAGCCGATGACATCGCTGAACCCGGTCTTCACGATCGGTGATCAAATCGCCGAGGTTTATCGCATTCACGAGCAGCTGGGCAACAAACAAGCGCTGGAGAAGGCCGTGCACATGCTGCGGCTTGTCGGCATCCCCTCCCCGGAGAAGCGGATTTCGCAGTACCCGTTCCAGCTGTCCGGCGGGATGCGGCAGCGCGTCATGATTGCGATGGCGCTCGCCTGCAATCCTGACCTCCTGATCGCGGATGAGCCCACGACCGCGCTCGACGTGACGATTCAGGCGCAAATTCTGGAGCTGATGAAAGAGCTGCAGCAGAAGCTGCATATGTCGATTATTTTCATCACGCATGATCTGGGGATTGTCGCCGAAACCTGTGACGATGTAGCGGTGATGTACTGCGGCAAGGTCGTGGAATATGCCGATGTCCGGTCCCTATTCAAGCATCCAAAGCATCCCTACACCATCGGATTGATGAATTCGCTGCCGCGCCATGACGTCGACCAAGAAGCGCTGGAGCCGATCCGGGGCTCGGTGCCGAGCCCATTCGACCTGCAGAAGGGCTGCCGGTTTGCCCCGCGCTGCCCGGATGCCCGGAAGCTCTGCTATGATCAGCAGCCCGAGCTGTCGGCGCTGACGAACCGCCAGCAGGTCAGCTGCTGGAAGTATACCGAGCAATGGGATGCCGTAAGCGAGGTGAATAACGATGAGCGATAATAGAACCGGCAAGGCATTATTGTCCGTTAAGCATCTGAAGCAGTATTTTCCGATCAAGGGCGGCATCTTTGGACGTACCGTCAATGTTGTGAAGGCCGTAGACGACATTTCCTTCTCCGTTAACGAGGGGGAGACCGTCAGCCTCGTCGGCGAATCGGGATGCGGCAAATCGACGACCGGACGGGCAATTCTGCGCCTGGATGAGCCGACCTCCGGCGAAGTCGTGTTCGAGGGCACCAATCTTCTTTCCTTAAGCAAATCGCAGATGAATCGGAAGCGCAAGGACCTGCAGATGATTTTCCAGGACCCGTACGCTTCATTGAATCCTCGCAAAACGGCCGTTCAAGTGCTGGAGGAAGCGATGGAAATCCAGAACATCGTCCCGAAAAAGGAGCGGCGGTCAAGGGCCATCGAGCTGCTTGAAACCGTCGGCTTATCCGCCTATCAGGCCGATCGTTACCCGCACGAGTTCAGCGGCGGACAGCGGCAGCGGATCGGCATTGCCCGCGCGCTATCGGTCAATCCCAAGCTCATTATCAGCGACGAGGCCGTGTCCGCCCTTGACGTCTCGATCCAGGCTCAGGTGCTGAACCTGATGAAATCGCTCCAGAAGGAATTCAAGCTGACGTATTTGTTCATCTCCCATGATCTTGGCGTCGTCCGCCACATTTCCGACCGGATCATCGTCATGTACCTTGGCACGATCGTTGAGATTGCGGACAAACAATCGCTGTTCCAGCGGCCGCAGCATCCTTACACCCGGGCGCTGCTGTCTGCGATCCCCACCCTCGATCCCGACCGCAAGAAGGAGCGGATTTTGCTGAAAGGGGATGTCCCTTCCCCGCTCAACCCGCCGTCCGGCTGCCGCTTCCATACCCGCTGCATGTACGCCACGGACCGCTGCAAATCTGAAATCCCCGTCCTTCGGGAAGCAGGCATGGGCGGCGGCCATCAGGCAGCCTGCCATTACATCGAGGAGATTGCGGAAGGCGCGCTTTATTCCAGGCGGGATTGACACCGCAGGCTCCGTGTAATACATCGCTATGCGGAGGATACAACCGGGTGCGAAATTATACGGGTGTGAGTGGACGCTGGTGCGAATAAAAACAGATGCGTAAGCAACAGGTGTGATAGATGCGGTGCGGATAGAGACGGGGCAAATAGAGACGGTACGAGAAATGGTGCGAAGGTGCGGATAGAAGTGATGCCGTAGAAAGACCGAGCGGCTGTGCCGCTCGGTCTTGATCATGCTATAGCATCAACCGCTACGTGGTAGCTTGTTTTCGCTCATTTCACTCTAACCGCCTCGATTCCTTCGAGGTCGCTTGGAATCATATTTTTCCGCCGGTAAATCGACAGGATCAGGCCAACGACAGCCAAATCTATGAGCTGGTTCGTTCCGCCGTAGGAGATGAAGGGCGGGTCCAGACTAAAGGCCGGGATGATCCCTAACCCCATAAACAACGGAATAAGCATGCGCATACAGAAGACGATGATAACCGCCATCACGATATGTTTCGCATAGGCATCCTGCAGCACCGAGGAGATCGTCCAGATTCTAGCAAGAAACAAAAATACCATAATCCCCAGCGCAATTCCGAACAGCCAGCCGAAGCAGTAAATGAGATATGTAAATACCGACTCGCTATAAATATAAGGAATTCCAGGGTTGGGCGCACCGAATCCATGGCCGAACCAACCTGCAGAGGAAACAGCTTCCGATGCAGCGCGCATAACGTACCCGCCGTCTCCCTCACGATCCATGATCCTTTCGAGCCTCCACATGAGGTACTGCTGCTTCGTTACAAGCACAATTGCCAAACTCGTGAACGGCACGATCATCAGTAAGAAGAATTGCCGGAAATTACGGCTTGTTGCCCAGGTCATCCCCGTAAATCCTAGCAAATAGATGACCAGATGTACCATCGAATCGCTCAAAGCATACAGCACAACAGGCAATACGCCACGATAGAGTGTGATTAGCATACCCTTCCATAGTCCCCACTGGCTTGCGGGCTTCATTCCCGCCAAGGCAATCAGGAGAAGCAAGATGGATACATTGCCAAGAGTCGGAATCGCGAACGAACCGATACTCAAATATAAGGCCTGTCCGTTAATGGTAACCCCTTGAAAAAGCGTGTACGCCATAAGACAAAGTGTGATGAAGAACAATGCGCCCGAGTGTTTCTTCAATTTTCGGTAGTCCAGGAAATAAAGCAGGACGAGGAAAATGGCGCCAAGGCCAAGGAATGTCGCCTTTTGGGCAAATAAACCAGTCTTTGACGGTCCATCCGAATAATCAACATTTAGCATGCCGACCAAACCAATGACGGACAGCATACCGATCAGCATAAGCAGCTTCCAATCCAGCTGCGGCCGGTGGGCCATGTGCAGACTTCGCCCGATCTCCTCCGGCTCGCCCATCTGACGAACCGCCTCCAGCACGGCCGGCTCCTCGGCATTCCCCTCCAGCATCAGCAGCTCTGCCCGCTCCTCGATATGGCTTAGCAGCTCTTCGCGGATCTCCGCATGCATGGGCTTAGCCCGAACCTGCTTGCACACGCGGTCCAGAAAATCCTGTACTGTCCTGTACTCTTCAATGTACCGCAAGGTTAGCTTCCCTCCCCAATGACGGTATCTACCGCGGTGCGGAACGTAATCCATTCTCTGGTCTTCTCATGAAGCTGATCCTTCCCCCGCTCCGTGATCCGATAATACTTCCGTTTGCGTCCATCAACCTGACTCCAATAGGATTCAAGCCACCCTTCCGCCTCAAGCGTATGCAGGATCGGATACAGCGTGCCTTCCTTCATAACGAATACACCGTCCGAGCTTTGCTCGATCTCCTTGATCAGCTCATACCCGTACATCTCCCGCTTGTTCAAGACGGTCAGCAGTAAAATGACGGTGCTGCCCTTCAGCAGCTCTTTGTTGATGCCCATCCTGCTCTCACCCCTATACCTAGTAAATCTATGTATCGTAATCCTAGGTATAAGTATAAATCATCCTCCCCTGATTCGCAATCCTAAAAAGGCTAAATTATCGCATGAAAACAACGCTAATTATGCGTGTATGAAGCGACCGCGGTCCACGATATGATAGAGTTGATTTCAATTCGGCTGCAACGTGTAGACGCTGCTCGGCTGTTACTGACAGCGTTTCCATTTCACAATCATGCTAAGAAATGAGGTTATATCATGAATTATCCATTCCAGAATCCGGATCTTCCCTTAGAAGAACGGGTTAACGACCTGGTCTCAAGATTCACGCTGGAGGAGAAAATCGAGCTCATGTGCCAATACCAGGTGGAAATTCCCCGTCTTGGCGTGCAAAAATACAAACACGGCACCGAAGGTGCCCACGGCGTTGCATGGCTTGGCGAGGCGACGGTCTTTCCCCAAAATACCGGGCTTGCCTGCACCTGGAACCCCGAGCTGATGCGTCAGATCGGATCGGTCATCGCCGATGAGGCCCGCGTCTACTACCAGCGCGACAAGGCCGTCAACGGCCTGACCATCTGGGCGCCGACCGTCGATATGGAACGCGACCCCCGCTGGGGACGCACCGAGGAAGCCTACGGCGAGGACCCGCATCTGACCGGCGAGCTGTCCACCGGACTTGTTCAAGGCATGCAAGGCGACCATCCTTTCTACTACAAAACGGTCGCAACCCTTAAGCATTTCTACGGCAACAACAACGAGGTTGACCGCGGCAGCGCTTCGGTAAGCATCGACCCGCGCAACAAGCGGGAGTACTATTTGAAGGCCTTCGAGCCGGCTTTCCGTAAAGGCGGCGCCAAATCAATGATGACCGCTTATAACGGCATTAATGGGACGCCGTGCAATCTGAACGATGAGGTAAACCGGATCGTCAAACAGGAATGGGGCATGGACGGATTTGTCGTCGGCGATGCCGGGGACGTGCTCGGCACCGTCATGGATCATCACTACGTCGATTCCTACGCCGAGGCTGTAGCCCGTTCCGTAAAGGCCGGAATCGACAGCATTACCGATGACCAGGAGATCTCCTTCCGCGCCCTCCGCGATGCGCTGGAGCAGGGACTGCTTACAGAGCAGGATCTCGATCACGCCCTCCGCAACACGTTTCGCGTCCGCTTCCGCCTCGGCGAATTCGATCCGGAGGACCGCAATCCATACAGCTACGTCCCGGAATCCAAGCTGTGCGCGCCCGAGCATGCTGAGCTGTCCTTGCGGGCTGCTCGTGAATCCGTAGTCCTGTTGAAGAACGACGGCCTGCTGCCGCTGAACAACGATATGCCGTCGGCAGCGGTGATCGGCCCGCTTGCGGATGAAGCCTTTACCGACTGGTACAGCGGCACGCCGCCATACCGGACCACGCCGCTCCAAGGCATTACGGAGAAAATGAACGGCCGCAAGGTAAACTTCCATACCGGGCTGGATCAAGTGCGTCTGCGCAGCGCGGCTAGCGGTCAGTACGTTACGTTGGCGGACGATAACGGGCTTCTCTTCGGAACGTCCGAGTCTTCGGAGGCTGCCCTCTTCGAACGCAACGATTGGGGCTGGGGATCCGTTACGCTCCGCCTTGTGAGCAGCGGCAAATTCGTGACGGAGACCGAGAACGGTCTTCAGGCAACCGCTGACGAAGCCCGCGGCTGGTTCGTGAAGGAAGCCTTTAGTCTTGCGGCGCTTCCGGACGGTACAACGGTCATGACTTCATGGGAAGGCAAGCCGGTCATTCTGGATCAACAAGGCCGGTTAACCGTCGGTGCTGACGGTGCTGAGGCCGCGCCGCTTGTGGTGGAGACCGTTCAGGATGGCATCGAAGCAGCGGCAGCTGCGGCGAAAACGGCCGAAACGGCTATCGTATTCGTCGGCAACAGCCCGTTCATTAACGGCAAGGAAACCATCGACCGTCCTGATATCGTGCTCCCGCCATCCCAGCAGCAGCTGATCCAAGCGGTGCATGCGGCGAATCCGAATACGGTTGTCGTCATTGTGGGCAGCTATCCGTTCGCCGTGAACTGGGAGCAGGAGCACGTACCTTCCATCGTCTTCACGTCGCATGCCGGCCAGGAGCTCGGCCGTGCCTTAGCGGATGTCCTATACGGAGACTACAATCCGGGCGGCCGATTGAACATGACCTGGTATAAATCCGTTGATCAGCTTCCGGACCTGATGGACTACGATATTATTAAAGGGAAACGTACGTATCAGTATTTTGACGGGGACGTGCTCTATCCGTTCGGACACGGGCTTAGCTATACCCGCTTCGCGTACCGCGGGCTGTCCATCAGCGAGCCCGTCATGAAAGCGGACGGTCAGGTTACGGTCTCCGTTCAGGTGCGCAATGAAGGCGATCGTGCCGGCGACGAGGTCGTCCAGTTGTACGTCAGAGCGAACAACTCCCGCGTCGTGCGTCCGCTCAAAACGTTAAAGGGCTTCCGCCGGATTCACCTGGAACCGGACGCCGTTGAAACGGTAAGCTTCAAGCTCGCCGCCGAGGAGCTGGCACTCTGGGACGTTACGCGCGAGCGTTACTGCATCGAAAGCGGCGAATACACCGTTATGGTCGGTCCTTCCTCTTCACAGGCTGCCGAAACGGCTATCCTGCAAGTGGAAGGAGAAGTCATTCCGCCGCGTTCCTTATCCGGGCGTGTCCGTGCCGTCAATTACGACGATTACAGCGGGGTGTTCATCGACGAATGCCGCGAAGGCGGCGAAAGCATCCGTGTCGCCAAGGAAAGCGGATGGATCGCCTTCCATGACGTTGAGTTCAGCGGGCCTGCCACTACGTTCGAGGCCAGAGTGTCCGGCCATATTCGGGGCGGGGAGCTGGTTCTTGCAACGGGCAGCCCAGACGGCCCTGTCATCGGAACCTGCAAAGTGATCCCGACCGGAGGACGCCAGGCTTGGACGACCGTCAAGACGTCCGTGGAGGCCTTATTCGGCCGACACGATGTGTTCCTTATCTTGAAAGGCGAAGTTCAAGTCAGCTGGCTGCGGATGGTTTAATCGACGAAACGCTTATCTTTGGCAATCGCCTGCCCTCTACATTCCTAGAACATCTGTCCCTCATTTTAGAGCGGGACAGGTGTTCTTTTGCTATTTTAGAGTCATAGGGTTACGGATCGTTCCCCTTCCCTTGGCTATCTCGGAAAATGAACCTTTTCCAAGGGTCATTTGTTTATATGGCATAACGCGAAGAAAGGAGTGCCGTAATTGACCGAACGTGAGCTGTTTGATTCGTACAACAAGGAAGTATACCGGACTTGTTATTACATGCTCCGAAACGCGCAGGATGCGGAGGATGTATGCCATGACGTATTCGTCACCGTATTTCGGCAGGACTGGAAGCGCATCGAGAATATCCGGGCATGGATTATGCGCATCACGATGAATCACTGCCTGAATCTGCTTAGGAAGAACCAGACGAAACGCGAGAAGCAGCCCCAGGTTCAGTGGCTCCATGAGCACAAGGCCGCATCGATCAAATCGGTCGACGCAGTCGTGCTCGAGAGAGAGACCTCAGCCGAATGGGATAAGCTGCTCAAACAGCTCCCCGATAAGCTGCTTGCGGTTGTAACCCTCCGGTTTATCGGCGAGCTGTCGATGGCGGAAATCGCCGATACCTTGCATATTCCGCAAGGAACCGTGAAGTCAAGGCTCCATAAAGCATTGAAGCTGATGCGCAAGAAGCTGGAACAAAATCATTCCGTATGGTTGAAGGGAGAGGAACGACTTGGAACGTCTTGAGAATCAAATGAAAAACCAAATGAAACACTCCAACACGGTGCCTTATCCGGATTTCGACCGGATGTGGAGCAGCATCCAGCAGGGCGAGCTGCGGACAGCCGCCGGAGGAGAATTAGCAGCCCCCCGTTCGCGCAGCCGAAAGCGGACCGCGATTGCGATCTCGTTATCTGTCGCCCTTATGGCAACGCCCGTATACGCAGCAGTGACCTATGATTGGTCAAATCTTCTGTCCTTCAGAGCCGGTATTGAGACTGCCCTGGAACAGGGGCTCGGCCAAACGATCGAGCAATCGGTCACCCGGGACGGCATCACGTTGACCCTGCATACCGCCTTTACGGATGAGAACCGCACCTTCCTCCTGTACAGCCTAGATCCCGGAGCGTCAGGGAAGGGGAAAAATATCGGGTTCGAGAACATAGGACTTCAGGATGCCGATGGCAAGTTAATTAAAGGCTACTACTATCACCAATGGAATGAGGAGCTTCAGGTCTTCCAGGGATACTTCGAAACCGATTGGGTACTGAATGAGCGCCAAGCCGAGATGGAGTTTGTCGTGGAAAACATCCGTTTTATCGGAGACGGCAGCCAAACGATCGCTTTCCGTCCCGACCATCCGGAGACGCAAACATTCGAGATCCAGAAGGACGGGATCGACACGGTTACGCTGCAATCCTTCGATCAGCCCGGAGACAAGGTTCTGCTGAATTCCGTCATTACCTTTACCGATCCGGCCGTTCAGTCTAACAGCTGGGTACGAATCGAAGCAACGGATAAGGAAGGGGCGCGCATAAAGGAAACGGAAACCCCGGTATTCGGGACACCGGGAGCGTCCGACGAATATTCGAGCCAACAGGTGTTTTCCGCAGCCTCCTTACGCGCCGAAGGAACGACGTTCCAGCTCAAATACGAGCGTACGCTCGGAACGGCCGATGGAACTTGGAGCCTGGGCACCTCTCTTTCGAAGAAGCAGCTGGAGGACAGCTCGTTTAGGGAACGGTTGAATATTCCAATCACCGAGGTGCCAGGCGGAACGAAAATCGACGAGATGATCGTCACGCCAACTCAGGTTCGGCTCGTCTTGACCCGCGAAGAGAAATTTACAGGAGCCCATTATATGAACTATAAGCTGGACGTGGGCGGCAAGCTTCTCCATGGCAGCGTGTGGCTCGTGCCGAATCAATCAAACAAAACGGAGCTTCGGTTCGAAATGGCCGGCCTTACGCCTGAAAGCTTGGCCCAACAACCATTAACGCTGATTGCCAACCACAGGGTCGATGAGTACAAGGGCGATGGCCGGCCGGTGGTCCGGTTAACCGGGATCTCGACAGAGCGGCAAACTATAACCTCCAGCGTTGGGGAGTATCCTGTTACATGGACCTATTACATGAAGGACGGCAATCTGTACGTAGAATCCAGCAGCACGGATTCCGCGTTCGGCGGAGTGAATCAAACCTATTATCTAGACGGCAAGGATCGGGAATACGGAAGACCCGCCATCCTCGGGGTGTTCGGAGACGGAAATAATCAGCATATGGACGTGTATGAAAACTATAACGGAACCGAGCAGGAGCTGTATATCTATAACTATACGACCACCCAGCCTGACGACGAGCTTCGCGTTCCAATTAGACATGGAAAATAAGTCATGATGACATCGGTGCGTTGCTTAGCGACCACGCTGGTACGACAAGCCATTAACGCACGTCGCAGCCAATTCGCGGGCAGCCAACCATTTAGCAGCTGAGCGAAGCCCACAATCCGGCCGCTCCCTCATTTTTCGCGGCTGACAGCCTAAGCGAGCTCTCTCGCCCACAAAAACAGCAGCCCTTCTGGCAGAATCTCTGCCCAGCGGGCTGCTGTTTTTCACTGCCGATAATCCGGTTCTGCCGGGTTCTCCGCACTGGCCCAGTCATGCTCACCCTATGCCTTTCGAAGGTGCCTTTGTTAGGGTATCTTCAGCTAAGGTCCACAGCTAAGGTCCGCTAGAAAGTGCTGGATTTGCTTGGTCAAAATTTTTTTTCAAATGGACGTCACAATTCCAATGGCCCGGTTGTCATAAGGGTGAACACAAAATAAAACAACCGCAAAGGAGACCCTCCCATGACCCTTAGAATGAATCACAGATCCGCCAATCCAAATGCCTTTAAGTCGCTGCTCGCCTTAGAGCAGTCCGCCAAAAACAGCGGCCTTGACCACAAGCTGTACGAACTGATCAAGCTTCGGGCGTCCCAAGTCAACGGCTGCTCGTATTGCGTCGATATGCATGCCAAAGACTTGCTGTCCATGGGGGAAAGCACCGAGCGGCTGCTCCTCCTCCCGATGTGGCGGGAAGTACCGATCTATTCCGAGGCTGAGCGTGCCGTTCTGGAGCTGACCGAATGCGTGACGAAGCTCCATGTGGCCGGCGTTCCCGACGACGTCTATGCGCGCGTGCGGGAGCATTTCGGCGAGAAGGAATACGTTGATCTGATCCTGGCCATTAGCACAATCAACGCCTGGAACCGGTTCGGCGTGTCTACCGGCATGTTCCCGGGCTGCTTCGATTAAATCGGAGCAGTTTATCGGGATTTACCATAAGAAAGATCCGTCTGATGCGGGAGACGTCAGGCTCCCACTCTACGGACAGCACCATCGCAACCCGGCCGTTCTGTTTCAGCTGAAGCCCGGGCTCCCCATTCACCGCAACCGGCTCAAAGCCTTCACGGAATCTCCCCTTTGCCGAAAGGCCCTCGAAAAAGGCGCGTACCCGATCGACCCCCAGAATGGGCTTAAGCGCAGCTCTTGCCTTGCCCCCTCCATCCGAGATGAGCGTCACCTCATCCGTCAAAAATGCCAGCAGAGGTTTAAAATTGCCCTCATCGGAAGCTTTCAAGAATGCCTCGACAAAACGCTCCTGCGCTTCTATCCGGTGCTGCCGCGTGTCCGTATTCCATGAGATTCGGCCAATCTTCTGCTTGGCCCTGCTGAAGATTTTCCGGCAGCCGGGCTCCGTCTTGCCGAGCATCTCCGTCAGATCCTTGTATTCCAGCCCTAGCGTTTCCTTGCATACGTACACTGCACGTTCCAGCGGCGTCAGCTGCTGAAGGAGCACCAGGTAAGCATACCCTATATTTTCACGGCGCTCGGCGGGATCGGCCGGCATCACCGGCCTGTCAATCGGCAGCGGCTCCGGCAGCCAAGGTCCTGTATAAGTCTCGCGCTGACGGCGGGAGGAGCGCAGGAGATTGATGCAGCGGTTCGTGGTCATTTTTGCCAAGTACGCCTTTACATTCGATACCTCCCCTTGGTCCATTGCAACAAATTGGGAAAAGACGTCCTGTACAATATCCTCCGCATCGGCGGCACTTCCCAGCATTCGGTATGCGAGGCTGAACAGGAGCGGTCGAAAGTCGGTATAAATTTGTTCCAGCAGCATAGGCTCACTCCTCGACACTTCTGCATTTTTCTATTCTTATATCATTATAAAGACATTTCAGCTGCCGTATTTGTGACATCACCTCGTGATTAGGGTGTCCCAATACAGCGAAACAGCGAGACTGAAGCTGCGGCCAGCTATCCCATCCAGGATGCCTTCCCGTTCACGGGAGCGGCCCCTATAAAATCTGTAAAATCTGTGCCCTTCTTCCTTGCAAGATCGCCCGTTTTTTCTCAAAAAATACCGCAGCGGCGACGACGGAAATCCGATCAACGGCCGGCCATATTATGTGCCTTCCTTTGGGTTCAGTAGTTTCGTCTCCTCAAATTTAGCTTAGGATTCACCGCTTTTAAAGGGGCAGTTTCCAATGACTTTTAGCGGATAGTTCCTTCGGCAAAGACCTGCTTGAAGACTTCACACTGCACAAAAACCAATAAATCTATCGACAATCGGGTAATTATTCAATAAGATATGGGGTGGCATGCATGGAACAGGCGGAGTGCATGGTGACACAACAAAGCCGTTTCGGGTAACGCGGAGTTGTGACGAAACTCCCGAATTACAGGCAGCGGCTTGCGCATTCGGGCGTATTAGGAAAATTTACTTATGCCTTCTAAGCAAGATTGAAATATAATAGAGAAACTTAAATAAAAAATCTACTGGGGGAACATCTATGAAAAAACAGCTAAACGACCCAGCTGCACCTGGAAAACAAGATCGTTTTTCTTCAGCGGGTTTCATTCTGGCAGCCATCGGAAGCTCCGTCGGACTCGGCAACATGTGGAAGTTTCCGTATATTACGGGTGAGCATGGCGGCGCCGCCTTCTTCTTGCTCTTTATCATCTGTCTCATCCTAATCGGACTGCCGGTCCTGCTGGCTGAACTCGCGATTGGACGAGCCGGCCGCGGCAGTGCGGCCACTTCCTTCGTGAAAGCAGGCGGAGCCAAAATCTTCGGCCGTCTCGGATTGCTGCAGGTCATCGCTCCGTTCCTGATTCTGACCTTCTATGTCATTGTGGCGGGCTGGACGCTCCATTATGCGGTCATGTCCTTTAGCGGAGCACTGTATGAGAGTACCGATTTTACCGGACAGTTCGGCTCCTTTACGGCAGGCTATATGCCGATTGTATGGCAGGTCGTTGCGATTGCGCTCACCGGGTGGGTTGTGGCCAGAGGCGTCTCCGGCGGAATTGAGAAATTCAATAAAATTCTCATTCCGGGTCTCGTCATCCTGCTGATCGTGCTGATGGTTCGGGCGGTCACGCTTCCGGGCGCCGGCGAGGGCGTATCCTTCTTCCTCAATCCGGACTTCTCGAAGCTGAGTGCAGAGGCTGCACTGGTCGCTCTCGGCCACGCCTTCTTCTCCTTGTCGCTTGGAATGGGAATATTGCTGACTTATGGGGCCTATGTCGATAAGCGGCAGTCGCTTGGACAAGCTACCCTTGCCATTGGCGCCGGGGACTTGATCTATGCGTTTATTGCCGGCCTGATTATTTTTCCAACGACCGCGTCCTTCGGAATCGCACCGGATGCCGGTCCGAAGCTCGTATTTATTGCACTGCCGGCCGCCTTCTCGGCCATGCCGCTTGGCGCATTCTTCGGCGGATTGTTCTTCATTCTTCTTGCCATCGCCGCATTGACCTCGGCCGTCTCCTTGCTGGAGGTGCCGGTATCATATGTCATGGACCGCTGGCATTGGGGTCGGACGAAGGCCGTGACTGCCGTGAGCTTGCTGGTGCTGCTGCTGGGACTTCCATCCGCGCTGTCGTTCGGAATTGTTCCCGGCCTTGAAGACATTGGCGGCAAGAGCTTCTTTGACTGGCTTGATTTCATTACGTCCAACATCCTGCTTCCGGTTGGCGGCTTGATTACAATATTGTTTGCAGGCTACTTCTGGAAAACGGCAGCCGATGCCGCCGGCCTCAAAGCCGGATGGTTCCGCGTGTGGCTGTTCATGCTCAGATACATTGCACCGATTCTGGTTGTCCTCGTCCTGCTGCATACAACAGGCGTCATTAAAGTCGAATAATAAACTTAAGGCAACCTGACCCGCTATAAAGCGGAATAGGTTGCCTTTTTTATGGATTGGGACTAAGCGAAATTGGCCGCGCTTATTGCTGCGATCAACAAGCGAAGCATGCGAAACCAAGTGCTCCCGCCCGGAACACATGGAAAGAATCGTATGTAATGAATCACTTTTCTGCCTTTTTAAATTATATGGAAGCTAGGCAAAAATAAAGACGTTCTCCTGATTGTTGAAGAACACCTTTAGCACTTTAGTTTAAAAAATATTATTTTATATAACAGCTGTAGTTTTCTTGCGGCTTACCCGTTTTTTATTCCTCACCGAGACCCCCAGTTTGATATCTACCGGGCATATTATACGGGATTTCAGGCGTGTGATTAGTGCTCTTTTACTGCTCCACTTTATTGTGTTTCTGCAACCTACTTTGCTGCGGATATAGAGGTGAAACCGATGCTTATAGACGGCTCTTTTTTTTCTGACAACCAAACAAAACGTTACTCGGACAGGGCTGAAGCCGTCCCTGACGGAACAATTCTTACCCTTAAGAGCCAGCGGGACCCATCTATGATCTCCAGCACCGATTGAAAAAACAGAACTGCCTGTAAGAATTTTAGTCTCCTTCATCCCGTATTCACCTGAACGGTCGCTTTCACACGATAGGTTCCCGGGGGCAAATCGCCAAATAGGTAGAGCCCTCCCTGATTCGTACGCGTAATCTGGACGATCTGTTCCACTCCTGCATTTAACGCATAGAGCGCCACCAGGGCATTGGGTATCGCTGCTTCAGTTGCCTGGTCCGTCACGATACCGCTTACGGTCCCTGTATTTGCATTCGGATCGACTGCCAGGTTGATGTCAAGGGGGGCATATTCCGGGCCTTGAATCGTAACAGGGGCACTCTGATTGGACAAAAACCCGGCTAGGGTAGCCTGAACGAAAAAGGTCCCATCCGGAAGTTCAGCAAACAAATACTGCCCGGATGCGTTGGATGTCACGGTTCCGATCGGAGTAACCGTACTCCCATTAATTTGAAAAAGACTAACCAATGCGTTATTCACAGGTTCATTATTCGTAACGTTCCTTACTATGCCAAACAATGCTCCTCTCGTTGCTGCAGGGTTTGACTGTAAAGTAATCGAAACTTGTGTCGGGCGACCTTGGGTAACTGTTAGCGGAATACGGACAGGTGTCAGGTAGCCAGGTTCAGCTGCAGTGATTAAATAAGAACCTACTGGAACATTGGGTATGATATATTGCCCCTGAGGGTTGCTGTTAACATGCTCAAATGGCACCCCTTGAGAAGTATATAATTGTACTGTAGCAAAGGGGACCGGATTTCCATTCGGCAGCAGCACTGTACCCTGCACGATACCAACGGATGTGTTGGGCGAGGCTTGAAGTGATAAATTGACACTCTCTTCTTCATGACCGTCTATGGTAACTGGAGCACTGGGTTGAAGTTTATACAAGTCCGAAATCGGCAAAACATTACCTCCCTTCACCAATCGTTCAACTCAATATATGCTCTTGCGTTTATAAGCGACTGGTTTATTGACCAGACTTTTACTATATGAACCATCGCTGATGCCCGCCAACCATGTTACTGGTCCGCTCGTTCCAATCGATGAGCTCGACGTAGCGTATGACTCAATGCTAAGCTTCAACTCTCCATAAACGGATCTACTGGCTGTAGTTCCACGCTTAGGTTGTAAGCTCCCGGTTAATTCGGTCTATCGGAATGCCCTTGTTTTCCACACTCGTACCTCTCATAAAAAGCAGTGATCGACTTGACCTTCGAGGCGAGCTGATTCAGCATCGGAGTTCCAGCAATTATTCGAACAGTCATTAAAGAATGCTTCCCCAATGCGGAATCGCCTATTTTGTCTGACAAATAGAAACGGACACCCCAAGGGGTGTCCGTTGTCCATTATTCTTCTGCTTTTAAGGTGACGTCCGCACGATCATCGCCAATGTTTCCTTGCATGAGCAAGATTGCTCTGAATCCCCCCAATTCCAATTCAGCCTATTGCCGCTTGCTCAGCAGGTTCAAGATCGCCTGGGCGCTCTCCGCCCGGGTCGTTGCATCCTTCGGCGCGAAGCTTCCGTCCGTGCGTCCCTTCATCAGGCCGTATGCCAGCGCTTCTTCCACCATTTCCGCTGCCCACGCCGAGATTTGCTCCTGATCCTTAGGAGCCGGGGCTTTAGGAGCTGTTCCGTTCGCCTCGTAAGCACGCAGAAGCATGGCCGCCATTTCTTGGCGGGTCACTGCGGCATCAGGCGCAAACATCCCGTTGCCTCTGCCGTTCACCAGCCCGTGCTGGCTAGCGGCGGCGACAGCGGAAGCATACCACGCCGAGCTGTCTACGTCTCGGAAGACGGCTTTGGTATGATCCGCTTCCAAATGCAATGCACGTGCGAGCATCGCCGCGAATTGTGCCCGTGTCAGCGGCTGCTGCGGGCTGAATGTCGATTCGCTGGTGCCGTTCACGATATGCTTAGCCGCAAGCTCCTTAACGGTCTGCTCCGCCCAGTGGCCGGCAAGGTCGGCAAACGACTTGTCGTACTCATAGGCGGCATAGATGCCGGATTGGTTAAGCTGCCCGGTCAGAAGGCCGTCACCCGGCTTGCCGCCGATATACGTCAAAGCCCCATCGGCTGCGATCCGGTAGATTCCTGCCCACTTGGCGTTGATGCCCGCTTCCAGAGCCAAACCGAACGTAATCGGAGAAGTGAACGCTTCCGGCTTGTATTCCGTACCGTCGGACAGCTTGACGGCGAGCTGAACGTCGAACATTGTGCTGCCGCGCTTGATCTTGGCCTTCACGGACGATGCCGCTTTAGACGTCATCGCATCTGCGTTCTGCTGCGCGATCTCCTGCAGCGTGAAGGAGATGACGGCATTCTTCTCCTGGCCTGCCGGTACCAGCTTCTGCAGCGAACTCAGGATTGAGGCAGGAAGTCGTACCACCAAGCCTTCCCGTTTGAGCTCCAGCGTTTTCGAGCCCAGCAAATCACCTGCCTGAAGCGGCAGCAGGATCTCCTTGTCCCCTGCTTGCAGTCCGATCGTTACGCTGCCTTGTCCGCTCTTCAGCATGTCATCGCTGATGATCCGCTGACCCGCCTCCGGTTGCTGCGGCTTCGCCGGATTCGTCGGCGGAGCAATGCCACCGGCACCTCCATCTCCGCTGCCTGAACCGCTGCCGGAGCCGGCACCTGGGCTGCCGCCGTCGTTGCCTCCTGGGTTCGTGGCAGCGTTCATCTTAATAACGACCGCGGTCAACGGCTCCAACGTAATAGAGCCGGATGTCAGCGTGAACCCCGACTTCGATGTGACCCCGCTCGTGCCGGCTTCATCGTCATCCACAAGCACTTGCCCGGAGGTCAAGTCCTCGCTCAGCGTCAGCGAACGCTCCCGGTTGTCGGCATTCACGAACACATAGTAGGAGCCGGTGCCGTCCGTTGCCTTATTTTTGTACGCGATCACCAAATCCTGCGCCTTCACTTCCGGAATCTGCAGCAGCGTCACATTGGAATCCACCAAGCCGCGGTCACCGAGCCGGAATGCGTCGCTTGATTTCCGAAGCTCAATCAGGCCTGTGGTGTACTCACGCGTCTTGTTGTTCTCCGGAAACTGGACTTCATCCGTTGCCTTCGCCCAGTCGAACATATTGATCGCATCCGAGGAATCGTAGGAGTCATGAATAAAATAGCCGAAGCTCTTGCCGTTCTCATCAAACAATTCGTGATATTTCTGCTCCGGAATCCCCTGCCCCTTCCATTGCTTGGTGCGGCCGTATTCCTGCCCGGCATGGAGGAACGCCGTTCCCTGGGATGTTAACGTGATCAGATTGCCAAGCCGGATCCGCTTATGGATCTCCGAGTCATTGGCCGGATCGGAAGGATCCTTCTTAATGGACTGCGCGATAATGTCATATAACGGCAGATTGTCATGGGCTTCGATATACTGCACGATATCGCCCGGATCGTCTTCCTTCGTATTGCTAGGCTGTGCCTTGATATTGTTGAAGATCGTCTGGATGTCCCGGGCTCCGCCGGTAATGAATCTCGGCTCCCCTTCGTGTCCGAAGCCTGATTTCAGCTCATTGCGGAACTCATCGGAAAATACGCCGACATCATCCGTTTTATCCATCCAGTTCTGGTCAGCGCCTTTGCCTGCCAGGGACGGATCGGACAGATGCCCGCCGAAAGTCACCCAACCTTCGCCGATAAACAGCGCGTTCGGATTGATCGCAGCCGCAGCATCATACGCGTGCTGGACGGATTCATATGTGGCATCCCCCATCATATCCCAGCGCATGCCGTCGATTTTGTACTCCTCGAACCAGTATTTCACCGAATCCACCATCAGCTTCTCAGCCATCTTGCGGTTGGTGGCAAGGTTATTGCCGAAGCCGCCGATGAAATTGCCGTTCGCATCCTGGAAGGAATAATAATTCGGCACGATATCGTTCAGGAAATCGGCCTTGGCCATATGCGTATACACGACATCGAGAACGACGCCCATGTCCGCTTCATGAATCGCATGAATCATTGCCTTCAGCTCTTTGATTCGAAGCTCGGGGTCGGCCGGATTCTCCGAGTAAGCGCCGTCCGGCGAGAAATAGCTGTGCGGGTCGTAGCCCCAATTGTATTCGTTGTCCTTCGCAGAGTACTCAAGCTCCCGGTTCTTCATGGCAGTCTCGTCGCCGTAGTACCATGCCATAACGGGCAGAAGCTGAACATGGGTCACGCCGAGGGATTTGATGTAAGCAAGCTTCTCCTTGAAGGCATCGTACGATCCCCATGTCGCATTGTTCAGATCATGCTCGATCGAAGGATCGGACGTGAAATCCCGGACATGGATTTCCCAAATAATCGCGTCTTCGCGCTGCTCATATCCCGGGATATCCGCAAAGTCAAACCCGGCCGGGTCTGTCCCGCTTAAATCCACAATCGCAGCTTTGCCGACGGTGTCGCCGTCCGGCCCTGCCTCGCCCTTCGTGTTGACCCGAAACTCCGCCATCGATTTGGCGTAAGGATCCAGCACCTTCTTCGTAACGCCTTGATTGGTCACTTCGTACTGGTAGTAATAGCCCCTGAAATCGGCAATCCCGAGATCCCCCGGTCTAAGCTCCGCCGACCAGACGCCGCGATCGCCCTTATGCAGAGGTACATTTCCAACCAGCTGCGTCGCGTCTCCTTTATCGTACACATTCACCGTCACATTGTCCGCCGTCGGCGCCCACAGCTTCAGCACGGCGCCTCCGCCTTGATAGGTCGCGCCGAGATCATCGCCGTCGTAGGCGTACATCTCGTCCAGCATGCGCCAGCCGGTGGAGGCCGTTACGGTCTTCCCGGCATAGGTGACCTGAAGCGGCACCTGATCCAGCGTAAAGTCAGCCTCCGCTTCGATCGTCATCCCGTCAAGGATGCTAACTTTGCTGACATTGACCGTGCTGGCGCCTTTGTCGCGGATCTGCAGCTCGGTTTGGACAGCGCCGGCTTCCAGCCCGTCCGTCATTGTAAAACCAAGACGCAGCTTGCCGGGCGCCAGTACTTCGGCCGAGACCAGCCCGGTTGCAACCTCTCCGTATGGAGATACATAAACCGTGTTGTCTCCCTCTTTCAAGAACAGATGCTGGTAGCGGTCAACCAAAGCAAAACCGCGGTCGCCTCCGTCCTTGCCTGCATCGCCCTTCGACGGATCCAGCACGATAAAGTTAATCTTCTGGGCATCCGGCTTCATCGGAATGTCGACGTAAGCCCCGTAACGGTCCGTCTGACCCGCAGGGAACATCGTCGCGCCGGCAGGCCAATTCTCCGAAGGCGCGGCCACGTCGCCCCATAGCCACAAGCCGTACGAAGAATAGTTGCCGTCCTGTCGTTGATAATGAACCCGTACGGTGTCGGCTGGCAGGTCCACCGGCTCAAACGGATATACCGTATCGGAGCCTTCCTTAAGCCAGACCTCCTTCATCTCCGGGGCTGCAATGGCGAAGTTTTTGTCGCCTCCGTCCTTGCTGCCGCTGACCCGGTCAACGACCACGATGCCGACCTTCTTGGCGTCCGCTTTCAGCGGAATGTCCACGAAAGCGCCGTATTGGTCGACTTGCCCGTCAGGAAACGGTGTCGCACCCGCCGGCCAATTTGCAGACGGCGACGCGACATCGCCAAAAACCCACAGCCCCATATTGCGATAATTGCCGTCCACCCGCTTGTAATGAACCCGAATATGATCGGCAGGGATCGGGTCATCCGGATTGGCCGGCTGCTGCGGAATTTGATAGGTTGCCGATACGCTGTGATTCACCGCGTTGTAAGCAAAGGTAACCTCAGCGTCCTCTGGCAGCTTGAGTGCTTCTTTGCTTGCCGGATAAACGTCCGCGGCGGAATCTGCCCCAAGCGCGATCTGGTATTCGTGATCGCCGCCGTAGACGTCTGCCGTCACGGTATAGACATCGTTATAATCGGTATCCTGCAGTAGGAGCCGCGCATCCGAAGCAGACCAATCGGCGGCTTCGCCGATGCCTGTCTGGAAGCTGCCGATGACCCGCGGAAGCTTGTCCGCCGCAAGCGGCTTGTAATATGTAGAATCGGCAATCCGATGCGTGCCATGATGGTAGTAGAAGGTAACCTCAGTCTCCTTATCGAGTGTAATCTCAATATTGTCGCCCTTCTTGGCACCACTGCGATTCGAATAATTGTCGAATCCGTAGCTTTCGTTCCAATCGCCATCGATCGCGATTTTATACTCATACGTTCCTGCCGGCAGTACCCCCGTCAGACGGTATTCACCGTCCCCGGTGGCGGTCATTTCGGTTGCGTCCGCCGCAGGATCCCATTCCTTGTCATGACCCAGCTTGGTTTGCAGGTTGCCGACGAGGACCACCTTGCTTGGCGGCTGGTTCGCATGTACCGTTGCAGGAGCGATGCCCAGCATGGACAGCACCAAGGATAGTATCACCAGGATGGACCACGCTCGTTTCATTGCCGGGTTCAATACGGCCCTACTCATCATCAAAAGCCTCCTTTTGTCGTTAAATGTACATACTTGAATTGAGTGCTATCATTTGCGCAAACGCTTGCATAAATAAGTAAGGGCTTTCAACCCTCAAAGCTGACGACATTCCACGACAACGGCTGGTGAAATATGCTGATCCTTCAGTTACATTGTCATAGGTTCATGTTTGAAAGCGATGATTATGGAAACGTTTGCATGTCTATTGTAGTATCGCTCCAAGATAACGTCAACCACTCTTTTACTTCATTTCTGAACAAAATGTGAGGAGTATATCGTTTGATAAAGCCAATTTTTATTAATCCTCATAATAAGCACGGTCCTATGTTTCAAATCGGGAATTGGTCTCCCATATCCTGCAAACCTCATAAAAAAATCCTTATTGCTTTCCGCCCACGATTGCAATACCATTAAACATTATAATGATATAATGTTGTGACGTGAAAATCGTGAAACAGGGGGACGATCTCGATGAAATTACGTTTCGAGGGCCTAACCGCGGATATTGAATCCGGCGCCCGGATATTATTGCATGAGCTTGGCGTGGAGCTGAGTGAGGACGGATTTCCTGTCCGCATCGGACAGTCGGAGGGCGATCATCTGGAGGCCGGCCGCGAAGCGGACCACGCCTACATCCGCTATGGAGCGAAGCATCAATTCTTCCGTGGATTGGGCCTGCTCGTTCAGCACAGCCGACATCGCGAAGCCTTCCATATTCGGGAGCAACAGCGATTCGACCAGATCGGACCTATGTTCGACCTGTCCCGCAATGCAGTGCTCACGGTAGAAAGCTTCAAGCTGATGCTGAATAAACTCGCCTTAATGGGCATGAATACCGTCATGCTGTATATGGAGGATACGTACGGGATCGAGGACGAGCCCTATTTTGGATATATGCGGGGCCGCTATACGCAGGAGGAGCTGCGGGAAATCGACGACTATGCCGATCAATTCGGCATTGAGGCGTTTCCGAGCATCCAAACCTTGGCGCATCTGGAGGAGTTCCTGAAGTGGGAGCCGATCAAGCACTACCGCGATACGAAGGGAGCGCTGCTCGTCGGCAGCGAGCGAACCGATTCCCTTATTGAACGGATGATTGAAGCAGCCAGCGCCCCGTTCCGCAGCAAGAAAATCCACATCGGCATGGACGAGGCGGAGGAACTCGGTCGAGGCAAGTATCTGGACCTGAACGGGTATGAGAGCCGCTTCGACATCATGATCGCGCACCTGGACAAAGTGCTGGCTGCCGTCCGCAAGCGCGGACTCAAGCCGATGATGTGGAGCGACATGTTCCTCAAACTCGCTTCCGGCGGAGGCGGCGATGCGGCATATTACGATAAGGACACCTCGATCCCGGAAGAGATGGCCCGCCGCATCCCGAAGGACGTGGACATGGTGTACTGGGACTATACCCATATGGAGCCGGGCGACTATAAGAAGTTGATCGCAAATCACCGTCCCCTCGGCTGCAATCTCGTCTTTGCCGGCGCGGTGTGGATTTTCAATACGTTCGGCGTCAATTACGGCCTCTCCCTGAACGCATCCGATGTCGCATTGCAGGTGTGTAAGCAGGAGGGCATCCGCGAGGTATACGCAACCATGTGGGGAGACGACGGAAATGAGGGCAATCCGTTCGCGGCCCTGCTGGGCCTTCAGTTATACGCGGAGCACGCCTACTCGGAGAAAAAGCCTTCCCAGGCCCACTTGGCCGAACGTGTGAAATTCTGCACGGGCATCGAGATGGACACCTTTCTGCTGCTCAAGGACCTGGACGAAATTCCGGGCCAGGAGCCGAACAATGCCAAGCAAAGTAATCCGTCGAAATTTCTGCTGTACCAGGATGTGCTTCTCGGTTTATTCGACAAGCAGATTGAGGGCTTGGACCTCGCGAACCATTACGCGGAGCTGGAGCAGCGCATTCGCGACAAGCGCAGCCCGGGTGCCGGGCTGGATTATCTGTTCGACATGCCGGAAAAGCTGAGCGCCGTATTGAAGCGCAAAAGCGAAATCGGCATCACCTTGAAGCGTGCCTATGATGCCAAGGACCACGAGTCGCTGCGGCATATCGCCAAAAGCGTGCTTCCTGCCATCGCGGATGCCGTCCGCGACCTGCGCGCCTCACACCGCATTCAGTGGCACCGGATGTTCAAACCTTTCGGCTGGGAGGTCATCGATATCCGCTACGGAGGCGTCCTCACCCGCCTGGACACCGCATCGCTCCGCATTCTTGATTATGTGGACGGACGAATCCCGCGGCTCGAGGAGCTGGAGCAGGAACGGCTCGTGTTCAGCACCACCAACCGGTTCAACCACAAAGGCGTCGGCTGGTGCAGCCACTATTACCGGATGGCGTCGCCAAACGTATTCTATCATGTGCTGAATCCGTTCTGATCCGGCAAACTCCGAATGGACACGAAGGCCGAAGGCCCTCGGGTTACCAGGGCGTACCTCTTGTTCATGCCGCAGCAGTGAGCCAACATCATTGAGCAAACAATGGGCCAACCACCAAGCCAACATGGAATCGACATGGAATCGACATTGAATCAACATTGAACCACATTGAACCGACATTGAACCAACATTGGACCAACATGGAATCACCTCGAATCAAAGTTAAACCGGCTTATCCGTTGAACCCAGCGTCTCATCCGCGGCTTCAGATCCGCGGTGACTCAACCCATTTGCATCAGCTGGGCTGGTCCATCCAACGAGTGACCCAAAAAAAGAGCGGCCCCAAGGGTCGCTCTTTTTTCATAAAGTCAACGTTTCCTATAATCAAAGGCACTCCCTTTACGCTACTTCATGCGATCCCATAGCGCCCCGAAGGCCTCGGCATCCATTTCGAAAAACACCTGCGCATGGCTGTATTTTGCATAAGGTCCGCTTTTGAAAAGCCGCAGCTCTACCTTGGTTCCATCCTCCAGGTTCAGATATAAGAATTTCTGTTCACCCGAACCGGCATCGTATATTCCGGCTTCCATCAGCTGGTTCTCCGCAACCGGCTTTGCCTCATATAACGCCTTGATGAAAGCATCCAGTGAAGCATCCGCGGGCAGCTCCTGGAGACGGTTCTCCCCCATGTTCCAGCTGTCAAAGTCCTGCCACTGCGCTGAGGTGATCCGGCCGTCAAGCTTAAGCTTGCCCGCGATATCCTCGCCCCGCGTTACGGTAATGCCATTCAAATGCTCATATAGATCGGCAAAAACCTGACCGTCGTGTTCTTCATAGGACATGATCCGGAACGTCTCATCATACCCCTGTACCGCGTAAATATCCGTCTCGCCGATGGTGGAGGCAAGCTCTGTATAATCCGCCTGCGTGCTCCATTCCGTAATGCCTGCCGTCGACCTGCCGAGCTTCCCGCCGCGCAGCTGCTTGGCCGTCTCGGCCGTGATCTGCGTCCCCGTCTGGGTGTAAATGTTGCCTTTATAGACGACCAGGCCGATCATATCCATCATGACGCCGTCGTCTTTCGGCAGCTCGATCGCAGGGATCTCCACCGGCTCGTATCCCGCTTCGGCCGGGTCCCGAGGCCCCTCCATCCCGGGCTGTGCATCCTGGCCATCGCTCACGGCCGGCGTCACAACAGGCGCTTCCGCGACAGGCGCATTCTCCGTGTGCCATATAATCGATATGACCAGCACTATGCCTAGCATAACGGCTGCGCCGACGCCAGCCATGCCGATCCGGCTCCTCTTTATCGGCGAATGCTTCTCTTGCTCTTTGTCCCGAATTCCACTCATCAAACGTTCCTCCAATCCTTGATCAGGCTCTATACGATCGATCAGTCGCTTGTAATCCTTCCGGTTCATGGGCACTCCTCCCCTTCCAGGTCCATTCGCAGCAGCTTTCTGCCGCGCTGAAGACGCATTTTGACGGCAGATTCGCTGATCTGGAGAATGCCGGCGATTTGCCGCACCGAATAATCCTCGTAATAAAACAGATGAATAACCGACTTATATTTAAAAGGCAGGCCCATCACATGATCCATGAGCAGACGTTCCGACGGCTCCTCGAAGTAATCGTCCATATGCTCCATGCGGGTCACCCGTTTGCGCCACAGACTGGACAGCATGTTTTTGCACTGGTTTGTGATCACCCGGATCAGCCAGGCTTTCTCGTGCTCCCGGTCAATGAACACAGGTGCTTTGTTCATCAGCTTGATGAACGTTTCCTGCATGGCTTCCTCGGCATCCTGCTTGTTTCCAAGGTAAACCATCGCAATTTTGAACAGCATGCCGCCGTATACTTCATAGGCTTCCGCAATATCCCCGCCCGGCCGGAGCGAATATGTCTGCATGGTGTTTCAGACCTCCTTTTACCCTTAACACAGTTATGGACGCAGATCGGTCACATTTGGGTACAAAAAAAGAGCCGTTCCCATTAGGGAACAGCTCTTTTGAGGGCGAATCCTCCCAGCAGCGCGAAGCTGCCGTACATTTCGCACGATGAATGTGCGCTCATTTTACTTCGCAAACGTCAGCTTGCCCAACATCCGGTTCAGCACCGCGGCGCTCTCGCCTCGCGTTGCATGGGACTTCGGCACGAACCGCTGTCGGTTATCGCCGTTCAGAATACCAAGCCCGCCCAGAACCTGCACCGCTTCCTCGGCCCAAGCACCGATGTGAGCCTCGTCAGCGAAGCGGATTGGCGCAGCGCCGCCTTGCTCGTACCCGGCGTATTCCAGCGCATTATGCGCCATAGCCGCCATCTCTTCGCGCGTAATCGTCCGGTCCGGTCGGAATGTGCCGTCCGAATAACCATTAACGATGCCCGCTTCCACAGCTGCCCGGATCGAACCGGCATGCCAATCGTATACCGATATATCCTGGAAGGAATCCGGTCCCGCAGCAGCACTTAGACCGAGCGCCCTTACAATCAGCGCTGCAAACTCCGCCCGCGTGATCGGAGCATCCGGCACGAAGGCCTGCTCCGAACGTCCGGTAACGATCATCTTGGCAGCGAGCGATTCAACGTCCCCCTTCGACCAGTGGGAAGCGATGTCTGGGAACGTGGCCGTATTCCGGAGAACCAGATAAGTCCCGCTCTCCCGGCTGTAAATATCGACCTGCTGCCCGTTCACTTTGAAAGGCACCGGCGTGTAGCGTCCCTCGTTCAGACGCACCACCGCCAGCGAATTGGCCGGCCCGGTCTGATCCACCGCGACCGAGCGCTTCACGTAAGACGCAAATTCATTCAACTGCGCGGTTTTGCCGCTGGAAGCATGCGCTTCTACAGCGTAGCTCACCGCTTGCAGCGGGCGATAGCCTTGGGCTGCAGCAGCCTTCAACGCGTCGGTATTCTTGGCCACCCGGACAACCAGGCGAATCCCGGCGGTATCTGTCCCCATCTGCTTCGCCAAATCTTGAAGGTCAACCTCCTTCTTCGGCAGATCGAAGCTTCCGAAAGGCGTTTCGACGCTCAGCACCTGGGCGCCCGCTTGGGCAAGCCAAGCTTGCAGAGCCTCATTATCCACCGTAATCGAGGCGGATTGGAAAGGCTGCGTGCTTACGGCCTCGACCGTTACTTTTCCGCCAGCCGGCTGCTTCAACGCATCCTTCAAGGCAGACCCGGTCACCGTGCCGGAAGCTTCTCCATCCTTCACTTGAACCTGCACCTTGACTTTGCCCGGCTCTGCAGGCAATGGCGTGCCCGTACCCGGCGGGTTCACCGGAGGGGTTGCCGGTCCAGGAGAACCCGGTGTGCCTGGATTTCCAGGCTGGCCAGGCTGCCCTGGCTGTCCTGGCTGTCCTGGCTGCCCCGGATCAGGTCCTCCAGGAAGCGGTGCTCCTTTCAAGTCAACGATCCGGCCTTCGACAGCCGAGGTTTTGTCCGTAATCGTACCTACCTTTTTCACATAACCCGAGAAAACCTCATAGTCCGGAAGATAAAGCAGCTTTACGCGCCCTTCCTGATAGGCCTTCTCTAGCGATGCGTAGAAATCGCCGCCCTTGGCGGTAAACGCATTCGTAGCAACCTCGTAAGATTGCTTCGGATCGATCAGCTCATAGCCGTTCTTGCCCTTCACTTCCATGCGGAGCACACGCTCACCGGCCGGTTTTGTGGAATCATAGTAGAACCTCATGCCGGCAATATGCGGGAACCGTCCGTCCTGGGCAGGGATTTTGGACACTCCGTTTTCCAGCGCCTCTTTAATTTCCTGACCGGTCAGGGTGATGGTAACCAGATCGTTGTTGAACGGCAGGACCGTCATGATGTCGCCCATCGTAACCTTGCCGGCTTCGATCGACTCCCGGATGCCTCCGCCGTTCTGCAGCGCGATCACCGCATTCGTTCCCGCTGCCCGCGCCGCATCCAGCATGCCGTCGGCAATCAGGTTTCCAAGATTTGTTTCCTTCGTCCGCACATCGGCCCGGACTCCGTTCAATTTAACCTCCGTATAGCCGACCTCCGTCTGCTTCAATTCCTCTACGCCCGGCTTATATTTCGTATTCAGAAGGTTGAGCGCCTCGGCATCCGGCTGGATCACGTACTGGCCGCTGCTATCTTTTTCATCAACCGAGATCAAGCGGCTGTTCCAATCCTGCAGAACGCCCTCGTCGTCGAACACAACTTCCAGCCTGCCTAGGAATTGACCCTTCTCGCCGGTCTGTACGATCAGCTTCGGCTCGCTGTCCGTACGATCCACGACGGCTTGATCCAGCTTGGTGTGGCTGTGCCCGCCCACGATAATATCGATACCTTCCACGGCCTTGGCCAGGTTTACGTCCACGTCGTAGCCCAAGTGCGACAGCACGACGATTTTGTTAATGCCTTCCTGCCGAAGCATCGCGACGGTATCCTTAGCCTTCTGTACGGCATCGTCAAACGTGACCGGCCCCGGAGAAGCAATGTTCGCCGTGTCTTCGGTGGTCAGGCCGATCAGGCCGACCTCCTGGCCGTCCACTTCCATGATGACCGCCGGATAAATGTTGGCGGCTTTGGCATCCCTCGTAACGCCATCGTTGAATTTCTCCCGAAGCACAGGATCTGCCGAGAAGTTCACATTCGAAGACACGAACGGGAATTTCGCGTTCTCGATGAAGGCGTTCAACACCTCGGATCCCTTGTCGAATTCATGGTTGCCGAAGGTCATCGCATCGTATTGAACCAGATTCATGAACGCCAGATCGGCTTGTCCTTCATATTGATTAAAATAGAGCGTCCCGGAGAATACATCCCCCGCATCCACAAGCAGCGGATTCACCGCTGAAGCCTTCGCTTCTTTAATCGCCGTCACCCGGCGCGCGATGTTGTCAGGCGAGCTGACGGTATCCAGATTCGCATGCGTATCGTTCGTATGCAGAATCGTCAGCGGGAAGCCCGAAGCGGCCTCGCCCGTCAGATCCAGCTGCGCGACCACCGGATCATGGTCGGACACGCGGCCTTTGGAGGCCGGGAAATCGGCGTTAAGATGGACAACGTCAACCTCAGCCGACTTCGTCAGATTCTTGCTGACCAGAATATGGTCAAGCACCTGCGAGTTGCCATCGTACGTATACGTATACCGCTCTCCCGGCGGCAGAATGTCGATCAGATTGTCGAGCTCATTGCCTTTCAGAATCATTCCGGTCTGCGTGAACTGGAAATCATTCAAATCGCCCAGAACGATGATATTCGCGTCAGGATTGCCCTTCAGCACATCCTTGACGAAGCCGTTCACGACAGCCGCAATCTGATGGCGCTGAGCCTCACTGGATAGCAGTGGCGGCTGCGTGCTGCCAAAAGGCCCTTGGTCTCCGGATTTCGAATTGAAGTGATTCGCTACGACGATCACTTTTTCGCCGCGGAATTCGAACTGGGCGGCCAGCGGCTTGCGGGATGCATGGAACGCGCTGTTCTCCGGTTCGATCCGGCCCGGATTGTAGGTAAGCTGATCCGTGGCCGCATCATAGGCAACCGCATCCGTCGAGGAGCCTTTCTTGCCGTTCACGCTCTCCGACAGCATGACGCGGTCGGCGTTATAGAGGAAGCCTACCCGGATATTCGCACCCGGTGCACCGCCATCTTTGTTGTTGACCGGATCGATGTCCGTGAAGCTGTACTCCGGTCCGCCGGCCGCTTTGATCGCTTCGATCAGCGCCCGATAGCTTTGATCGGCCGCCGTCGTGCCGTCATTCTTCTCCCCGTTGTTGTCCTGAACTTCGACGAGACCGATGATGTCGGGGGATTTCAAATGACTCGCGATGGATTCCGCAAGCTTGTTGATCTTGGCGGAGCCCACGCCAGGATAAAAGTTCTCGATATTATAGGTCGCCACGCGCAGCTGGTCATCCTTCACGTCGATCGTGGATACCTCTTGCTCAAAGGAACCGCCTTCGATCGCAGGCAGCCCGTCCTTCGGAGGAATGACCTTGAAATTGCCGCTGTTGTATCCGATCACGCCGATGACGTCCTCGGCAAATGTATCGCCCGTGCTCACTTCCTGCCCCGGATTCCCGTAAGCGATGATCAAGCGCTGCGGGTTGAAGTTGCCCTGCTCCTTCAGCACCAGACCGCCTGCCGGCGTAATGACGTCCGGAACGTTGTTTTCGACACGTGTCGGAATGTTGTAGGTGCCGCTGCTCGTCCAATACGGACTAATAATCGTCGGGTCCGGCAGTCTGACCCGCATCCCTTCAAGCGATTCGTAGAAATCGATGGCGTCTTCTTCCGGATCGAACACCTGGAGTCGATCGTTATCGATAATCGATGCCGGGATCGGCCGTCCTCCCTTGCCCAGCGTAACCGGCTCCGGCAGCGGCTGATTTTCCGAGATAACGGTGAGCGATTGCAGCTCGATCTGGGTTGAGGTCAGATTCGACGAGCTTCCTTCGTTATATTCCGCTACTTTGCCGGTAACGGACACAAGGTCGCCCACCTCTGGCAGCTTGCCGCCCGTCCCGAACACGAAAATCGCATCGGATGTGTTCGGATTATTATCCGGCTCTGCATCCTGGATATAGAAGCCCTTGATGCTGCCATTGGAGAAGGTATAGCCGTATTGCGTAACGATGCCCTCAATGCCCTTCACGGTCTGCCCATTATACGGCGAGGCGTGTCCTTCGCCCTGAATGTCCGCAATGCGCGGCTGCTGTGTCGCCTTGTAAGCAAACTCATACACTTTGCTCACATTCGTGCCAGAGACCACGATGGCCTTGATGGTCATATCGCGATCCACTTGAATCGGCTTGGTGTACAGCGTGCTTGCTGCCGTCGGAGTCGTTCCATCCACCGTATAATAGATGCTGGCTCCAGTCGTCGGACTCGACAGCTCTACCGTGCTTCCGATAATAATCGGGCCTGGCCCCGGGCTTGCGATCACGGAGAACATGTCTTCAATCAAGGCGTCATTGCTTAGCGGGATCAGCTCGTAGATATTGCCGTACTGCTTCACCACGCCCGTTACCCGGCTGAAGGTTTTACCCGGAGCAAGCTTCGACAGACCGGAATAAATGATGAATTCGTGCCCGCCTTGCTCGGCCGTAAACTCGCCCGCCCGATTCTCGGACTTAATGGACACATCCTCCAAATAAACCAGCCTTGCCTCGTAAGCTTCCCCTTTGTCTGCAGCTAGATCCGCTCCGCTAATCCGTACCGCCTGCGGCGATCCGACGTTGCTGTCCGTCACGTTATACGGCAGCAGTGGATGCGGTTTGATCTCTTGCAAATTGTTGTAGATTTCCATCACGCCGGCCACGCTGACCCGATCGCCCACTCCTGCGCCAATCGGATAATCGTAGAGCACGATGCCGGCCGTATCGTCCTGGATATAAGTTTCTCTGCCTTCGATATGTGTGATGATGCCTTCCGTCCAGACGTGTTCGCCTTTAGACTTGGCTCTCGCTTCCGCAACCGATGTTTGCTTCAAAATATCATATTGGAACGACGTTACCGGCCCATCCGGAACGCCTTCCATAGCGGCAAACGCATCGATTCGGGTCGGCTCGTTGATGACGATCGGACCGTCTACGAGCTCAAACCCTCTGCCGGCGTTACCCGAAACGTACACATCCGCATAGACCGAGGCGCCTACCGTAGGCGGGGCCAGCTTAATCTCTGTCCCTGCCGGCCAGGCATTCGGTTCCGGGGAGGCCGTTACCTTGCCTAAGCCGCTGCCGGGATTTCCGGGCGTAGCCTGATATGATTTGTTGCGGGGGTCCGGTGCACCAACGTTGAAATCTTCTGCATTGTTGTCTGTATCCAGTCCCCGATTCCCGGGCTGACCTGCAGGCAATTCTTTCCGGATCGCTGCCTTGTCAGCGGATAACGCAGCCGTCGGATTGCTTTCCGAAGCGTTTGCGGAGCCGTAGCCGATCAGATCGACGCGCTCTCCTGCGGCATTCACCAGATCCACCTTGCCGTTACTTGCGGCTAGGGACATGTTCCCTGTCAGATCGGGCGTTGGAAGAGGCTTCCCTGTATTGCCCCCGCTTTGCTGAATTAATAGATATTGATAAGGCTCAATGCTGCCTGTTAACGAGGTTGTGTTATTAAAGTCACCTGCTGCACTTGCATAACGTACCTTCCAGCCTGTAAGGTCTACGGCCTGTCCCGTAGGGTTGAACAACTCGATGAAATCGTTCGCATAGACCGCCCCGTTGCCCCCGCCGCCCCCATAAACCTGGCTGATGACGACTTGATCATTCCGAGGCGAAGCTTCCGCTACCTGCACGGATCCGAAAGGAACAAGAATACTTACCAGCATTGCAATAGCAAGAAGTACACTGAGCTGTTGTCGGCCCTTCTGGAATCGAATGCGCATTCAGGTATTCACTCCTCAACTCTATTAGATTTTCAGCCTTATTTACTATATATACCAGAATTGTTTTGGCCGATCTAATAGAAAGTGAATCCTATGTAAAAAAACCTCCGTTAGACCCAGCCTTCCAGGCGGAGGTCCTATCGGAGGTTTCTTTTTTCGTCAAAATCTTAGCGCTTGCCTGAGTCGAACGGCTCCCCGACGGCCTTAGGCGCATTGGAGGACTTCGAGAAAATGACCAATGCGATCAAGGTGACCACGTAAGGGAAAATCTTCAGGATCACCGGCGGGATCACGGCCAGCTGCGGAATAACCTGCGAGACGTTCGCCACGGTGCTCGCAAATCCGAAGAAGAACGTTGCCGCCAGAATACCGAACGGCTTCCATTGGCCGAAGATGAGCGAGGCCAGGGCGAGGAAGCCCAAACCTGCGACGTTGCCGGTAAATTCGCCGGAATAGGTCATCAGGATGACGGCACCGCCAAGCCCGGCGAAAGCGCCGGAAATCATGACGCCGACATACCGCATGGCGCGCACCCGAATTCCGGCCGCCTCCGCAGCGTGCGGATGCTCGCCGCAAGCTCTTAAGCGCAGACCGAACGGCGTCTTGTACAGGATAAACGCACTCACCAATAGCAGGATCAGCACGAGCCACGTCGTGATGTAAGTGTTCGTAAAGAACAGATCTCCGATGATCGGAATATCCGACAATAATGGAAAATCAAACGGTCTAAAGCCGCTCGTAATGCGGATGTTGCCGCTCCCCGTAATATTCCGGGCCAGGAAGATCGTCAGCGCCCCCGCAATCATATTGATTGCCGTACCGCTGATGATCTGGTTGGCGCTAAGATTAATGCTCGCAAAGGCGTGAAGGAGCGAGAATAGGGCGCTTGCCGCCGCCGCGGCCAGAAGTCCGACCCACAGCACCCACCAGCTTCCCCCGAACTGCGCCTGCATTTTGGATACGACAAAGGCTCCAATAAAGGAACCGACGATCATCAGTCCATCGAGGCCGATATTCACGACCCCGCTTCGTTCACTGAACAGCGCGCCCAAGGCGGTTATCAACAGCGGGATGGTGAAGACGATGGCATACGGAAAAATCTGTTCAAGCGTTGTCCACATGTTCTCGTTCCCCCTGCTTTTTATTTGCCGCGCTGTGCGGTGCTCTCGGCTTGCGCACTTTCCACTTGCGGATCAGGCGTTCGATCAGAATGCTTGTCGCCGCAAAATAGATGATGATGGCAATAATCGAATCCGCGATCTCCGGCGGAATTTCCGTCATCGCGTTCATGAATCCCCGGCCCGAATACAGCAGGCCGAAGAAGAGCGCGGAGAGCATCACGCCAAGCGGTGCGTTCGCCCCGAGCAGCGCAACGGCAATGCCGTCAAAGCCCTGGCTCGGCAAGACGCCGATCTGAAGGCTCGACGCATTCCCGGCGTACTGCGCCACGCCCGCAAGGCCGGCAATGCCGCCGGCGATGAACATCGACAGCACGATGCTGCGTTTCACCGCAATCCCTGCGTATTCGGCCGAGTGGCGGTTGAATCCGACCGCCTTCAGCTCATAGCCGAGCGTCGTTTTATTGATCAGGAAGGCGACGACCAGAACGGCCACCACCCCGATAAAAAAGCCGAGATTGATGTACGAGCCCTGGAACATATCGCTCAGCCAGGACGCGTGAAGCATCGCCTCCGGCGGGAGCTGACGGGATTCCGTCTCCAGGCTCTCCCCTTTAAAATATCCCGGAATGACGTAGTACACGGTCCAATACGCCGTCCAGTTCATCATGATGGTCGATACGACCTCATGCACGTTGTAACGGGCCTTCAAAATGCCGGGGATCAGCGCCCACAAAGCCCCGCCGATGAATCCGGCCAGCACCATCAGCGTCAGCAGCAGAGCCCGCGGCAGATCCACCGAGAGGCCGACTGCCGTTGCGCAGAAGCCGCCGAACAACATCTGGCCTGCGGCCCCGATGTTGAACAGCCCCGTCCGGAAGGCAAAGGCTACCGACAAGCCCGTCAAGATGAGCGGGGTTGCCGTCGCCAGCGTGTTGCCGATCCGCTCCGGGCTCTTCAGCCCGCCCTGGATCAGGAATTTGTAGCCTTCCACCGGATTGTGGCCGGTCACCGCCATCAGCAGCGCCCCTGCCAGGAGGCCGAAGAGGACGGCCAGCAGTGATTTTATGCTGTTATTCATGCACTGCCCTCCTCTTTATGATACCCGGCCATCATGAGGCCCAGCTCTTGTTCGTTCGTTTCGGAAGCGTTGACCACGCCGACCAGCTCGCCGTTGTTGATGACCGCGATGCGGTCGGACAGGTTCAGCACCTCATCGAGCTCCAATGATACGAGCAGCACCGCTTTTCCTTTGTCCCGCTGCTCCACAAGACGTCGGTGAATATATTCAATCGAGCCGACATCCAAACCCCGCGTCGGCTGAACCGCGATCAGCAGATCCGGATCCCGCTCCACCTCGCGGCCGATGATCGCCTTCTGCTGGTTCCCCCCGGACATGGAGCGGACGATGGAGCGCCCGCCCTCCCCGGAACGGACATCGAAGCTCTGAATGATATGCTCCGCATGCTTGCGGATGGCCGCTCGCTGCAATAGCCCGTTCTTGGAATACGGAGGCCGCTTGTACACTTCCAGAATTAAATTCTCTTCCAGCGTATAATCCAGTACAAGCCCGCGCTTCTGACGATCCTCTGGGATATGCCCGATGCCGCTCTCATTGCGCTGGCGAACGGACAGCCCGGTAATATCCTTTCCATTCAGGATCACACTGCCGCTCTCTGCCTGCCGCAGACCCGTGATAGCCTCTATCAGCTCGGTTTGCCCGTTCCCGTCCACCCCGGCAATGCCGACGATCTCGCCGGCATGCAGCTCAAGCGAGAAGGCTTTAAGCGCATCGACCTTCTTGCTGTTCTTCACGGTCAGCGAGCGAATATCGAGCACCGTTTCGCCCGGTCGACGCTCCTGCTTGTCGACCTTAAAGGAAACGCTGCGGCCGACCATCATCTCGGCCATCGTTTCCCGGCTCGTATCAGCCACATCGACGGTGCCGATCGTCCTACCGCGCCGGATGACGGTGCAGCGGTCAGCCACCGCCTTGATTTCCTTCAGCTTATGGGTGATCAGAATGATCGATTTGCCCTCTTGAACCAAATTTTTCATAATGCCCTGCAGATCCTCGATTTCCTGCGGCGTCAGCACCGCGGTCGGTTCGTCGAAGATCAGCACCTCCGCATCGCGGTACAGCATCTTGAGAATCTCCACTCGCTGCTGCATGCCGACCGAAATGTCCTCGATTTTGGCGTGCGGGTCCACGTTTAAACCGTACCGCTTGGACAACGCCTCCACTCGATTGGCAGCTTTCCTGATATCAAGCATCCCCACTCGGCGCGTCTCGCTGCCCAGTATAATGTTCTCCGTCACGGTGAACGCCTCAACAAGCTTAAAGTGCTGGTGCACCATCCCGATGCCGAGCCTGTTCGCCACGTTCGGATTCGAAATCCGCACTTCCCGGCCGTTGACCTTAATGACTCCGCGGTCGGGCTGGTACATGCCGAACAGAATGCTCATCAGGGTTGACTTTCCCGCGCCGTTCTCACCGAGCAGCGCATGGATCTCCCCTCTCTTCAACTGAAGCGTGATGTCGTCATTGGCCACGATGCCCGGAAATTCCTTGCGGATGCCCACCATCTCGACAACATAGTCCATGGTTTAGCGTCCTCTCCTTCATATTTGGTAGATGCCGTCTGTTGTTTCAATCCTATTCCCACTCACCTTAAAAAAAGACGGAGGGAAGTCCGTCTTTTTCTAACGCATTGCGGTTATCCATTCAAATGTGCCCGGCAACCCCGAGCAGGGCGCTCCCTTGACTATTCGATCAGGTCGCCTTGCTCTGCCGCCACTGTAATTTCGCCGGCTTTGATCTTATTGAACACTTCATCCACTTGCTTGAGAATGTCCTCGCTCAAGTTTGGATTTTCAGCCGGAAGGCCGACGCCGTCATTCTTCGCATCCAGCGTGATCGTCTGACCGCCAGGGAACTTGCCTTCGGTTTCGGCTTTGATCATGTCGTAAGCCGCTTGGTCGATCTTCTTCACTGCGGAAGTCAGGATCACGGATTTGTCGCCTTCATACACGCCGTCTTGATACTGGTCGACGTCAACGCCGACAACCCATACATCGCTGCCGCCTTGCACGCGTGTCTTCGCTTCGTTAATCGCCCCAACGCCAACGCCGCCTGCGGCAGCGAAGATAACATTCACGCCGCGGTCGTACATTTGGGCGGCCAGCTGGCTGCCAGCGGCAACATCATCAAAGGTACCCTGATACACGACATTTTCCTTGTTGATCGTCACCTTCGTGCCCAGGTTGTCATTCGCGTATTTCACGCCTTGCTGGAAGCCCCAGTTGAACTTCTGCACCGGAGGAATTTTCATGCCCCCGATAAAGCCGGCCTGTCCGTCCTTCACATGAAGGGCTGTCGCAACGCCCGCCAGGAAGCCGGACTCCTGCTCGGCGAAGTAGATGGCTACGGTGTTCTCTTTAAGGTCTGGATCCGCATCCGGATTAGGGCGAGGGGATCCGTCGATCAGGACGAATTTTGCGTCCTTATACTTCTCCTGCGCCTTATGCACAGCCGTCTCGAACTTGAAGCCCGGCGTTACGATGAATTTGTATCCGGCATCGTACAGGTTGACGATCTCCTTGGTATAATCGGCTTCCGTCTGTCCAGCAGGCTTCAGGTATTTATACTCCATATTAAAGTCCTTGTTCGCCTTGACAATACCTTCATACGTCCCTTGGTTGAACGATTTGTCGTCAATGGTGCCTGCGTCGGTAACCATCCCGACCTTGAAGTTTGCCTTCGGTGCGTCCGAGCCTGCACCTCCGGTTGGCTCAGATGCTGGCTTGCCGCCGCAGCCCGCGAGCATGGTGACCGATAACGCCAAACTGATTAATGATAAGACCCCTTTTTTCATTAAGGTTGACCCTCCTAGGTTTATATGCCCGAATGGTAGATTCGTGCTATTTACAATATATTAATAATATAGACCGTTTTCAACAAAAATTTGGGTGTTTTTGCCAAAGTACATCTGTAAAGCGGTGAATGGTTTAAGCCTTGGTATATAGCCATTTCATGCGCATTTGAGAGCACCTAAACAGAAAGAGGGCAATAGCTCAGCATTTATAGATAACATAGGGATTACAGAAGGTGTGATGCAACGATAGAGGGAACACCGCAGGTAGGTTCAATAGAAAGAAAAATAGCGTCAAATAGAATGGGTCCCCTCACTGAAAGAGCAGCCCCCTGTGCCGTCCGCATGCAAAGCATAAAAGAGCACCCCTCCCGAGGTGCTCATTCAGTATATATAATGATGCATTCTTTATATGTACGTTTACGGCCAGAGCTGAACCTTCTATTTCCGGCGCTGATGCTTCGTCATCCGGCTGTACGTGATGAACGCGGCAGCGATCATCGCGATGAACCCCAAATTGCTCGCCGACTCCGGCGTCATGCCAAACAAAACGCATAAATTGGTTACCAAGCTGTTCGTCAGCAGCGCCGCCGCAATCAAGATCAACGGCCGCCACACATTATATCCTCTCATCCCCGCAACACTCCTGCCCCCAAGGTCTAATGATGCATCCTGCTTCCAGCATCATGATCTTTCATAAAAACATTATACCATGAATAAGTATGCGCATACATTTTATAAAACGGCCAAATATCAGCTCCGATGTAAAATCTGCAATGAGAGTCACGCAAGAATATTAGATAGCGGTATCCTGATAAAAACAGCCATAACCTGGCCGCTTATCCAAGCCCCCAGCTTATGGCTGTACTTTACGCCAGGCTTTGCCTGAGCTTACCCCAGCTTATGTCCGCAGTTCGGACAAAAGTTCGAGCCCTCGTTCTTCGCTCCGCAGTTGGGACAGAAGTTCGGTTTGCTCTTGCCCTCGGAGGGTGAGGACGCCGGCGGCGGCGATTGGGATTCTCCGCCTGCATGCTGCTTGTCGTTCCGGGCTTGGTCTTGTCCCTCCGCCCTCTCGGGGGCGCGTTGGTCCCGAGTTGGACTGGCATTCATGTTTCGCATCATCTCATTGGCCATATTCATCCCCATCATCATGCCGGCCATATCCGAAGCGGCCCCGCCGCCCTTTATTTTACCTGAAGCGATGCCGTCCGTTATGCTGACCTGCTGGTATTTCTGAAGGTTGCCGATCATTTCATGGGATGCCGTCTTGGTGATCATCTCTTGGATTTCGGCCGGATAATTGAAGCTCATGACCTGGAAGCCGGTGATAGAGATTCCATTGTCCATCACTTCCATATCCAGGTCCTCCCGGATGCCTTTGGCGATCTCGGAGGCATTCGCCTGAAGATTGAACATGTTCTTGCCTTCACGGCTGATCCATTTCATCAGGAGCTGATCCAAAACGGACGTAATGCGGATTTTAACGTCCTCCACCAGGTAGCTCTCCCGCATGCCCGCGATCTTGTCGATCAACGTCACATAATCGGTGACTTTGAAATTGAAGGTGCCGTTGGCCCGGATCGGCATGCCGCCCGGAAGCTGGGGCGTCGGAATCAGAACCGGATTTTGCGTTCCCCACCGGACGGTAAACTCCTTCGTGTTGACGAACAGAACCTCTACCCGCATACCGCTGTTGAACCCGAACCGAAAGCCCTTCAGCGTGGACAGAAACGGAATGATGTCCGAATCGATACTGTACTCGCCCTCATCTTCAAAGATCCCTTCAATCTTGCCGTTGTTCACAAATATGGCGTCTTGGCCGGCGCGAATGATCAGCTTGCTGCCTTTCTTGATCTCCCGGTTGCTCCACTTCCAAAAAATCATATCATCTCTAAACTCTTCCCATTCCACCACGTTGGAGAATTGATTTCTGAAAAACCCCATGCTACGATTCCATCCCTTCCTTTAGAATTTCCCACGGCTGCTGCTATGCGAATGGCCGCCGCTCGTTACGCCTCCGCCGGAGCTGCCTCCATCATTTTTGGGTATCTCCCGTCTTGTTGTCGTCGTTCGGATGTACCGGTCTTCCTGATCAATGATGCCCGAGGTGCTTACATCCTCATAAGTCCGGCGATTGACCGTCACCCGGCCGCCGGCGCGGTACGTCATCAGGCCGACGGCCAATCCGCCGATCAGGACAGCCCCGCCGAGCTGAACCCATATATTGAACAGCGGATTATCGGGATTGAATCCCGGCTCATAGCCCATGTATTCATGCGCGGATATAATGTAGGCTTCGAATGCTTTCTTATACTCTCCGTCCGATAAGTCGTCCGTGATCTTGCGGCGAATTTTATCCAGCCGGTTACGGTCGAGGTATTCCTCGGCTTTGTAATATCCTTGCAATTCCACATCGCGGTTGCGCATATCCAGCCCCAAAATGACGGCGTTGCCGTGTGGCCTGTCATACCCGGGCGCATACGCATCATAAAAATCCTCAATCAATATCTCGATATCCACATTGTCCGGATTGTCCGTAGTAATAATGATAAAGTCGGTCTCCCGTTCGGCTCCGTACTCGCGGGCCAAGGCGCTGAGCTCCTCATACTCCTGCGAACTCAAAAGCCCGGCGTCATCAAAGATGAGCGGCTTGGCCTCGGCAGCAGCGGCTGCCGTTCGATGCGGCATCATAAGGAATACCGCCAGCATCATGATCCATCCCAGTCCTAGCATCGACCGTCGTCTTCTCACCAGAACCCACCTCCCATCATCCAGGCGATCAGCTTCAAGGACAAGAACGACACGCCGGATATCCCGGCGAACCACGCGGCAATCTTCGCCTTGCTGAGCGGCGGCCTGCCCACCACCTTGCCCGTTTGACCGTTCATGGCGAACGTGTACACGGTTTTGTTGTAGTCGTAATGCACCATCCATACCGGAAGAAGGACGTAATCCGCTTTTTTCATCGTGGTATCAATCTGCTTATTGGTGTAATTAACCGTTGTATATCCGGCGACTGCAGACGAAATAGCCGCATCGATGTAGCTGCGAACCTTCTCTTTGGCCCGAGGAAGAAGCTCCTGATCGTTGTAGCTGTATTTTTCCGCCAAGTATCCGGCAAGATACGGGGTTTTGAATTCCTTCAGCTGCTCGTAAGGAAATGGCTCCAGCTTATCCATCAGCTCATCGTCCATTTTCGCCGATGCATCGAGCGGAAGCTTCGTGTAGTTCAAGCGCATCTTCCGGTAAATCTCGTAATGCTGCGTTTCGGTATACTCGTAATTACCTTGCGTATATGTTCTTACCTTCGTCGCGTGCCCGTGCACTTCAACCCGGTTATGCAGCTCATATAACCAGAACGGCACATACATCCCGGTTAAGCTCTTGATTCGGTTGGCGTTCATGAACCCCCGCGGGGTGAGAAGTCCGTTTCTGCACCATTTTCGAAAAGCCTTGATCGCTTCCTCCTTGCTAATGGAAAATGGAATGACCATCGCCGGAGCAAGCTCTCCGCTCAGTCGATCAGCGAGCACGACCGCGGAGCCGCAATAACTGCAGCTCGTCGCGCTGGTCTCCGCATCCGTCATGATCACGGCTCCGCAGCTGCCGCAGTGGTATTCCTTGACTTCGCCCTCCGTAAACACCTGCTGCTTCATCGGATCGGGGAGCTGCTCAATATGTTCTTGGTTCCCGCAGCCCGGGCAAGACAGCGTTCCCGTCGCCGCATCAAAGCTCATCCCGCTGCCGCAGTACGGACATTTGTATTCAATTACCGGCATCGGATCACCTCAATTCCCATCAGGCCATTACTCCTTCTGCTTCGATCGATCGCTGCGATCATCCGGGGCTGCTTCCGGATTTGCTGCCGCCTGGCTATCATCGCTGCGTCGCTTCATCTGCTCCTCAAGCTCCGCCATCAGCTCATCCAAATCGTCTTCCTTCTTCGATCCGGCCCGGAGCTCCGCGAGTGCCAGCGCCTCGTCCAGAGCCCGGTTCGCTTTCTCCTCCATCGATTGGAATGCCCCACCGACATTGCCTCGGGAAGAGCCGCTCTCGCTTAAGCGCTGCTGATGCCTCGCTTCGGCCATTTTCCCTTTGAGCTCCCTCCGTCTTGCTTCGAGCCGCTCCATATCCGCAGCAAGCTTATCCTGCATTTGCTTCATGCTCGCCGCATCGGAAGCTGCCTGCTCATAAGCCTGCTGCAACTCGTCGAGCTTCACGGCCGCCTCCGCCTTACGCTCCAGGAATTTGCGGGCATCGGCTTCATTTCCTGCCTCCGCTGCCTTCTCGGCATACCGCTGCAGCTTGGCGACCTCCGTAATGCGCTCATCCAGCGCCCGCTTGGCCCGCCGCTCCTCCGCAAGCAATGAGGACGTCTCCGCCTTCACCTGACCCAAGTCGCTGTGCAAGCTGCGCGTATATTCATCAATCGTCTTCTCCGGATCATCCGACCGATCCAGCAAAGCGTTCACATTTACTCGCATAATATCGGTAAATCTCGACAACATTCCCATGGACATATTCCTCCTTGGCAACTTTGTTTATCTAATAATACCGGAATTCATCCGGAGGGGTTTCATAACTCGATATTTCATGGCATGTTTTCCGAAAATTTACATTGGTAATCGGGAGGTAGTTAGGCGGGGACTTCACTAGTGGTTTATATTGATGGGTAGAACAAATGTCTATCATGGTCGAATGTTGAGTATTTCGAGGAAATTTGACGAAGGAATTGTTATTGAGACAAATTGGACAAAAGGTTATCCAGCGTCTAGCTTTAAGGATTATTACTGGTTGAAGGAGGAGTTTAGGCCTTGTGCATAGGTTATTCATTCAGGTTTCCCCATTAAAATAAGTCTATATTGTATTCGTTGGCCCCTCATCCCTAAGTATTCTTCACTGCCTTTTCGACTTATTTCTATGAAACCTAAGTTCTCAAGCATTTTTCTGGAACGAGCATTGGCCTCGTGGGTTTCAGCGTTAAAAATTGAAATTCCTAACTTCTTCGATGCATATTCCATCATACACATTGCCGAAGCAGATCCAATCCCTTGCCCCCACAGCCTGCTCTCACCAATGGCAATGCCCAGTTCAGCGGTATTACCTTTAGCACAGGCCATATCGGCATATCCAATTATTTTCCCGTTCAACGTGATTCCCATTCGAATAAAATCTTCGGCAGGATGATTTACGCAATTGTGCCACCATTTATATAATTCTTCAGAGCTTCTGTCGATTTCCCATCCATTTGCTTCGCAGAAGGAGTCATCCTTGCTCCATGCTAAGACATTTACAAAATCATCCAGGGTAATCGGCCGTATGTTAATCCACTGGAAAAGGTTGCTTTGGCCATCCATTCGCGTTCCCCCTCTACATATAAAGATTGAACATTGGCCGGTAAACACCAGCCGTTGTTAGTACAAATGATAATAGGAATTCGGGTGGGCGCCAACACCGCAATTAAAAACAAAAAAACAGCCGCCCCTCAACGAGGGACGGCTGTTGAACGCTGTTTACATCTGGGCGCCTGTTTGGTAACTGAGAAGCTGCCGGAAGGTGCCCTTCTGATCCTGTGACAGCTGCTGATAGCCTCCTTGCTGGATAATTCGCCCTTGCTCCATCACGATAACCTGATCGGCATGGCGGATCGTAGACAGCCGATGGGCGATCACGATAATGGTCATGCTTCCTTTCAGCTGCTCCAGCGCCTCCTGGATCCGCCGCTCATTCTCGCTGTCCAGCGCGCTTGTCGCTTCATCCAGCACAAGAATCGAGGGCCGCTTCAAGATCGCTCTTGCCAGGACGATCCGCTGTCGCTCTCCGCCGGACAAGCGCACGCCGCGGTCGCCAATGACCGTGTCAAGCCCCTGCGGAAGCCTTCGCACGAACTCGTCCGACGCCGAAAACCTCAACGCTTCCCACAGCTCATCATCCGATGCCTCGGGAGCGGTCAGCTTCAGGTTATCCCGGATGCTCTCATTGAAGAGAAACGGGTCCTGCGCCACATAACCGATGCTCCCCCGGAGCGACAGAAGCTGACGTTCGTCCCCAATAGACACGCCGTCCGCCAGAACCTGCCCGCTCTCCGGCTGGATCAACCCCATGAGCAGATCGATCAGGGTGCTCTTGCCCGCGCCGGATTTGCCGACGATGGCCGTCATGCGGCGGGCCGGAATATGTAAGTTGATGCCCCGCAAAGCGTAGGTCGGATTAGAAGCGTCATATCGGTAATCGACATCGCTGCACGTAATGCCCTGCTGCAGGTGCAGCCGCTCGCCATCCGGAACTCCAGCCGTTCCGGCAAGCTCCCGGTCTGCCTCATATTCCGCTTGCAGTTCGCGTATTGCCCGAAAAGCCGGGAAATTCGAAGCAAGCTGCTCGGTGCTGGTTTGAATACTGATAAATCTTGGCCACAACCGCGAGAAAATAAGCACAATCATCAGCAGCTGTTCGACCGGGGTGCGAAGCACCTCCAGGGCAAGGTATACGAACCCGGCAACGAGGATGACGGATGAAAGACGGTAGATGAGCTGGGACAGGGAGTTCACTTTATTGAATTGGATAAAGTTCCGCTCCATTTTTCGCGACAGCCTGTCAAACCAATCCATATGGGACGGCTCCAGACGGTTGCTCTTAATATCCTTAATGCCGCTGAAATGCTCGCTGATGCCGGCAAAATAATACTTTGAAAGCTCGGTCGTCTGCTCGCCGATCCGCTTCGAGCTGCGGATGAACTTGCGCCCGAACAGGGCGAGGCCCCCTCCGCTTACCAGCACGATGAGGGTTAACAACGGAGCCAGCCACAGGGCAAGGCCAATCTGAATGATCGTGAACAACAACGATGAGATCATTTGGAAGAACAGAAAGGTGCCTTGATTCACGCGCCCAAGCTCATTGGTCATGACATGATTGAAATCCGATTTGCGGTGGCGGAGAAAAAACTCCCATTTTGCATGCAGCAATCCCTGGTACGTCTCCATTCGCAGCTTGCGGATAAATCGCTGCAGGATCTTGGCGTTTAGCAAGGTCTGGCTTCGCTGCAGCAGGGCCTGCCCGCCCACAATCACGACATAGATGCCCAGCACCACCGGCAAATTGAGCTGCAGGGACCACGCATCCGCAAGATCCGTCAAGGTCGAGACGAGCGGGACTCCGTTCAGATCGGTCTGAAATACGCCGATCACGCCGAGAAGCGGGACGATCAGGTAGATGCCGATACCGTCCAGGATGCTGATGACCAGGATCATGCACATATTAAGGTAGAGCTTAAACCCGGCCGTCCCGTGCATTTTTCGGATAAAATAAAAGAGATCCTTCAATGTAAAAACTCCTTACCGGATGACCGATTAAAGTTCAACTCCTCGGCCCGCATCTCCTTGCCGAATATTCCGACGATGGCATACTTCTCATGCCCTTCTTTGCCCGTAACGATGTAGGATCCGCTGCGGAGCCAGGCGTGCGCCACCATTTGTCCCTGCTCATCCCGCCCGCTCCCTAAATAGAGCGTATGCGGAATGCTTCTTCGCTCCAGCATTTTCATGGCGGCAACGGCTTTGACCAAGCACTGGCTTTCCCACCACGTGACTCGACTCATCGCATGTACGGCTCTGGAGATTTGACGCAGCTGCTTCAGCTCCTCCTCCGAGCAGGTATACGGCGTTTCCTTCATAAATTGGCCCAGGGAGGGGGCCACCCTTGCGAAGGGCAGCTGCTTGAACACTCTCCCCCAAGCCAGGTAAACATAGGCTTCGATGAACATCAGCTTCATCGCAACGGGAAAAGACATATACGTCCTTATTTTCCGGTACAGACTCATCAGGCCTTCTTCACCTGCACTAGCCCTTCATCGGCGAGCTGCCGCAAAAACCGCTGTACCTGCTGCTCGCACGCATCCGGTTCGATATCGTATTCCGCAACTAGCTTCTCCACCATACCGCCGACCGTAATCGGCGTAGACGCCAGCTCCCAGATCCGGCCGCCAATCCGGCCCAGGTTGTAGTACTTGCCATTATCGATACTCAGCATAACCTTCTCGCCGTCCATATCACTGACCAGAAAGCCTTCGGACTGCATGATCAGTACCTCATCCGTAATGAATTCCGTGCTCATGGGAAGAACCTCCTATTTGGGATAAATCCACTCATTTTTTTACAAAAATCACAAACTATAAAGCAGGTTTTGTATCACTGTCGATACAAAATGTATCATGGACAATAAAAAAAAATTCCACTCTCCAAAGTTATAAATATTGCCGTCTCATTTGTCTCCATGCCCATAAAAAGGGACGGAGCGGGAAGTAAAGGAACCGAAGCGGTTTAGGCAATGGCAACAGCAAAGCATCCTTTGCGCTTGGATACAACCTATTTACGAGATACTGTATTTTTTGTCTGCCTGTAAACAATGAATACACGTACTTTTTGAAATCTTTGTTCTCGAGAATATCTCCCTCCGGCGATATCTCGATGGTATGGTTTAGATAGTAAAACGACTTCTGTGCTAATCTTAAAGCACGTTCCCCCTGTACCAACGTAGCCAATTCATCAGGGATTGGTGTGCCCAGCAATTCGTTGGATAATAGGAGCGCTTGGCCTACTAAATGACTGCTGCGTGTCTTTTGTAGTAGTCTCTTTAAAAACGGGAAGTCCAACACTTTTGTTCTCAGCATTTGATCAATATCATACAACCAGCGTAACCTCATCCATCCATGTCTGGACCCATGCGTCACTAAATAAACAAACAGATCCTCATTACCCAATAAAGAAATATGTTGGCTTGAAAAGACCACATCGTTTCGCCTTTCCCATACTTCATGAAATGCAGACCCACTCGTTTCCGGATTTATTCGCCAATGAAGTTCCACTTCGGTTTGAGTAGCAGAATGATTATAACTAATATGATGGCTTTTCCATTTCCATACGTTTAAAATCTTCACGTCCGTTGTATACCCAAGATTCAATAAAACTTCCTCGGCTTTCCTGACATCTTCCGGACTAACTAGGATATCCAAGTCTTTTGATGTACGCAGTGAGATCTCTCCATAAATTTTCCGAGCCAATACCGGTCCCTTTAAATGTAGAGAAGGGATTCCACTATCCCTAAATTGTTTGTTCAGCTTCTCCAAATCAGAGCATAGTCTTAGCATATTGATGACATTGCGTTCGTATTTACTTTTCAGTCTTTCCATGAACCATGGCGGAATCCAATCCAAATCCAATTTTTTTAATTCCAGGTATAAGACTGGATACATTCTGTGAAACTGTATCGTTTTCAACAATTTATTCCAATCAAGATTAGAGCTAAAAAATAGGACGGATTGTTCGTCTTCAAACTTAGTGCTCCGAAGAAGTCTTAACATAAACATCAATTCGACCGAAGTTCCTGTCATGTCGATTTTAGTTCCCAAATAAATGACCTCTCATTGATTGATTTTTTAAGGTGTGAAGATCCATTGTTTTTTTGCGGGCACTCACTATTGATAATGCGATTCCTGACGCAGTAAAAATGAATACGTTTTGCGGAGAGCTGTTGAAAACGGGCTCACCGCTACTTTCAATCAAAGCGTGAATCAATACCAATCCAGCAAACAAAACAAAGTGCCTTGCAACTGGGTCCACGATCGATTTGTAATTTGCGATAAGTTTTACTATTAAGTATATGAACAGCGCCAAAAGCACACCTGCCCCAAAATACCCCAATTCCCCTAATATATAAGGCCAATACGTATCCATAGCCCACATAGGATTGTCAGGCGTCAACCCGTAAATCGTATTCATTCCATACTCATAATAAACAGGTGAATAGTATTCCTTCGCAATGTATCCACCGTAACGTCCAAACCCGACTCCGAATGGAAAATTCTCGTTAGCAATCACAAAACCAAAATAATACATTGCTTTTCTAGCCGATTTCATCACATCGACTTCGATATACCTCGAGAATGTCAGATCGGTTAATTCCATAATGTAATTCCCCGCAAATAAATAAACGATCGCCACCACGACAGATGCAGGAATGATAAACGTTAACATCTTCTTCATACCTGAAAGCAAATAAAATATAAGAGCAATAACTATGATAGAAACAATGGTTTTAAACCGGAAGGATAATAACGCAAAAAAGAAAAATACGCAGGCCCAATAGAAATATCGTGGGTCAGTTTTTATCTTGTAATTTACCGCCAAGTAAATTCCAACCAGTGTCATAAACCATCCATAGATTCCAGGGTGAATAAATAGTGACTGGAGACTTGGCACTCCCACACGGTAATCAACAGAAGCTGTGATGCCCAATAGTCCCCTGAAAGTGCTTGGCATTACCAGATCAACAACTGAAAATATAAGCACACCTATTGCAGCAACCTTGACCCACTTTACATAGTGCAATAAATCAGCCCTGGTAAACGATATATTGGCAAAGACAAAAACATATAACAATCCTTTAATCATTAATTGCATACCCTGGAAGGTTATGTTAAAAGGGTTGCTGTGAAGGATGGAGGAGACCATCCCGAAAAGCACCATGCCCACCATGGATAAGAATATGTAACCCCCAGCAATCTTTTTTCCCCTTAGAAAGTTAATCATCAGTGCAGGTACGCATATGAGGACAAACAGCTCATCCAAATAGGATAAAAATACGCCCTTAGATCCCAGCAAATTTACAATCGTGTCTTGAAAAAGAATGCACAGCAGAAAAGGTGGTATGCACCTTTTAATGTTGCTTTCACGGGTGGCCGCCAGAACAAGAATCACATATCCGATCAAACCTAAGATAAGCAGCAATATCTTCAAATTATCCGGTGTAACAAATCCAATAACTGCGGCACCGCATATTGAAAGGAACAACAACCTCTTTTGATTTATTAAATGTAAGATACAGTACCACCACCTTGGCCCTGCTTTTTTGATCGTCATTTTCTCAGCAAATTAAACGCTGGTAAATGCCTCTCAATTCTTTGGTAATCATCTTCATGTCGAATCTGTTATGAATTATATTCTTGTTTTCTTCCCCCATACTCTGCCTTAATTGATCATTATGGATTAGCTCTTCTAAAGAACTTGCAAGGTCGGGGACGTTCCCCGCTTGAATCAGAAATCCATTTTTACCGTTGGATATTACTTCCGGAATCCCCCCCACAAATGTGGAAACGACGGGAAGTGAATGACTCATCGCCTCAAGGATAGCCATTGGCAGCCCCTCATTATAGGAAGGAAGCACCAGAATATCGGATTTTTGCAAAAGCTCTTCCCTCTTCTCGCTGTTCACCCAGCCCATAACCTCGATATACTCCTGAAGGGACTTTTTCTCCACTGTTTGTTTGACCTCTTCAATCTCGCCGTCCCCTGCCAATAGAAATTTAGCCTTAACCCCTTTATTTTTCAGGATGTCTACAGCATCAATCAGATCGTAGGTTCCTTTTCGCTTTCCAAGCCTTCCAAGGAAAAGGCAGATGGGCTGCGAATTGCTTCTCTTGTAAGTCTTCTTATTGGGATCAGTAAAAACCCCATTGTATAGGACTTCGATGTTCTCGGAAGGCACTATATTGGAATAATAATTTTTCCATTGGACAGACAATACGATAAGTTTATCGGCCTTGTTCAAGATATAGTCGCAAAGCTTTCTTTGTGCTGAGCTGCTATTATAAAAATCATCAAAATTTGCCCCGTGAAGATGAATAATTACCGGGACTCCGAATGCTTTTCCTATCAATAAAAAGATGGCTTTTCTGTAAAAGCTCCCTCTCTCAGACATATGAATATGAATAATATCCGTTTTTTTGAATATAAGAATTTTCAGAAACTTTAGAAGCCCAGAAAAAAAGTAAACTATCTTATGAAATACATTTCCTGTAATATAAGTTTCCACTCTAAACATTCTATAAAAACTGGATATGGCTGATTGCTCTATGTTCTGAATCACCGTAACGATGCCGCCCATATCTTTCAAAGAAGAACCGACGACTACGACAGTTGGCTTAGACATAAATGCCTCCTTACGCCTGTTTCGTCATAATTGATCCACATATTGTTTTAACGCTAGAACTAACTCAGACTCTGGTCTGACGTAATTTTGAAGATGAATGGAGTCCATATGTTCTATGATGGTCTGAATCTCTTGCTGGCTATTCGCAACCGTTATAAGTTTCTTATCTCGAAAAACATTTGCAATTTCAATCTGATGATTGTCTACATGCTCACCTAGCTCCCTTTTACGGGGTACCACGATGATCTTCTTGCCGCTTTCTAAACATTGAGTGATAGTCCCAATACCCGCATGTGTAACGATAATGTCCGAATTTCTGATACATTCCTTCATTTCAGATTCTTGTAAAAATTGGTGAATGTCCATATTATCCGATTGATAATCGGTATAACCGACCTGAGCGATCACCTTTCCCGTAATCACACGGTCACGAATAAGCTGATCAACCATCTGAAACAATCTCGGAAACGGGAACCTCTGACTGCCTACTGTCACAAATATCAATACAATGACCCCCTATACTTCGCTTTAGGGTAATGGTCGGATAGACTTTGCCATTGTATAAAAAATTCATCCGCAAATTTGTAAATCATTTTACCTGTTAAACTCGGGGTTAGAATTTTCGCAAAGCTTTCAATATAAACTACCTTCTTCCCCAGTAACTTTCCAAACAGACAAAGTGGGAATACCGCCCCAGCACCCGTCGTGATGATGAGTTTCGGATTCTCCTTAATTAATATTTTCAATGATTTAAACATGTTCGCTACAACAACAATATAAAATTTCCAGTTACTCCTTTCTTGCTGATGCAGATAATGCACTCGTTCTTTTTCGGCCAAGGACCGGCTCATTTCGCTGTATTCAGTCACGACAAAGTACTGATGCTCTTCTACTGCGGGAATCAGCTTTAGCAGCTCAGCAAGATGCCCCCCTGTAGAACTTACCAAGCAAACTTTCATGCTCCAGCCCCTCCGGATAACTTAGCTTCACTAACGTTTAATCGAGCGCTCTGGCATCGATAGGTCCAAGTGTTATAGTAGTTTGAATTTTTTCCGTAAGAGTTATCCACCAGAATATGCGGCTTATCCATTAGACAAGACAGAATATGTCCATGCAACCTGGAGGTCTTTATAACTTTATAATTACTGAACAAGCTGTGTGCTTTATTAACTAGATGGTCGGAATAGAGGTACCACATGAAATTCATAGAAAACTTTAAACCTATTCTTCCTTTTAAGGAGGTTAGTTTAGAGATAAACTTAATCATCAACTGCTCCCGAAATGAGTAAAGCGTCTTCCAATCTTGATAGTCACTGCTGGATTGAAGAGGAATACTCTCCTGGCTGCCGCTTGCTTCCTTATCAAGACGCAAAAAATACAGTACCTCTTTACTGGACTCCTTAGAAGGCAACAGCGGCCAAAGCTGATGGGCCATGTCGGGGGATAAATAGAGATTGCATTTAAATTTTGTGCGGGCCTGTTCAAGGCTTACCGTATCCCTTACAAATATATGAAGATCTCTGTGCTTGTTTACAATTGCGGCTGCCTTATTATAGGCAGCATCATTTTCGTAGTAGATCGTCTGGGGCAGTATGGCGATACGGTGTTCAGGATAACGCTCAATGACTTTTTCTCTCAGCCCTTGATGGTTAGGATATAAATCTCCGAAATTCCCTCCTCCTTGTAAAACAATGATGCAATTCTGCGGAATCGACAGCTTTTTAGGAAAATCATTAAGACAATATCTTGCCATCACGTTAATGTTGTGATCGGCAAAAAATTTTTCGGTGCCTTTCATAATCAGCAGATCGCCGCCGTTATCATACAAGGGATAATCGATGTAATAGATACTCGACCCAGATGGGACTGCCTGGAGGATTACTTTCAGCTTCTCTTTTAACTCGTCCATCGGATGCATTTCTTTAGTTGACATCATGAAACCATTCTCCTTCTTTTCATCGTTTTATCTTTTAGGATATTTCTTAAATCAGTAAAATCACCGCGATTAAACAATAAAGCTCCAAGCCTTACTTTAAAAATCATGGGAATTTGGACTAATGTGATTGCGAGCCGCACGATAGATCCCGACATGAGCGCCAAGGCGACTCCCTGAAGTCCAAATAAAGGCGTAAACACAAAGAATAACCCAATGTTGACTGCTATCGCTGTTGCCTGCCTTATCAGAACCAGCTCCGGCCGGCCAATGGCGTTAAACGAGGAGGCTAAAATCCAGGATCCACCGCCAATAATGCATTCCAGCGATAAAATATAAAAGGTAGTGTCCGCTTCCAGGAACTCCTCTCCAAACAGGACTAACAGAAAAAAACGACCTATGATTAGACATGGCACAAGCAGTACCAGCATAATGGTCATTGAAATGCGAAACGACTTGCCGACAATTGAAATAATGTCATGCTTTTGCAGACCCGAAACTTTTGGGAATAAGACATCGGTAATAGCCAGCTGTACGGTATTAAAAACCCGTGATAGTGCAAATACAACCGAATATAAGCCAAAATCCCTCGGGCTTAATAACGAAACGATAATGATCTTATCCGCTTGTGTGTATAAGGTACTCATAAGGTCCATGCCGTAAACCTTGAATCCATAATGAAACAACGGTTTGACAGACCGATCTGCGCGGCAGCTAGCAGACTCTATATTGGATACGTGTTTCTTTAGGACGAATCCAACAATCACAACGGTTAAAAGAGTCGGCACGAGGTAACTTATGGTGGCAGTAATCAAATTCAAGCTTCCGCTTAGGCTCAAAGCAGCAAGACTGATTGCATTAATAAGAGGTACTGTCAACAGTAATGCATTGCTGATATAGAAGCGGTCCATGCTCTTAGCTAAAGCGCTTAAAATGTTGGTCATTAAAGTTAAAGGGATTGAGAATACCGTATACATTTGTGCTAAGCGAACAGCTGTCTCGGAATACTCGCCAAGCCAAACAGGAAGAAGAAACCAAGCAACAGCTCCGGCAAAGATGCCGGCTGGAACCAGATAACTCAAGGAAGCCTTCATATAAACAGGAGTGTTACCAATGCCTTGCTTGACGTTGTATATAAGAGAAGTCGGCAAGCCAAGGCCAATTAACCCGGAAATGAACATCGGCCAAAAAAGAATAGCAGCTAATTCACCTCTGCCCTCTACACCCAGCACTCTTGCTGTAATGATAGAGTGAAGCATAGTAAGCAGCATTATAGATAAGTTTGTAAAACTCGAAATAAATATCGTTCCTGCTATATTTTTACTGTGAATCAGCTTGCTAAGCCTTTTGGGAATCATGGGAACAACTCCATATACTTGTTATGGCTTTCATTACTCGTTTTTCCGATAGCTTAATTCGACTATCGATCCTGTTGAGCAGTGTTGAAGAAACTGAAGAATTGACTTTTCGTACAAACAGTTTATCCGAGGACAAAACTTCATCTGCATCATCCGCGGTATACCACTTTTGCAATGATGGATGAATATGGTGGATATTTGGCCAGATTGGCCATTTGTATTCTTCCGTACGGAACGGCTCCTCATCGCCCAGTTCAGTTTTGTTTCTGTAGGGGGAATTGTAGATAAGCGTATGGAAATATTTTTCGTCCGGCGCAAAAGAATGCTTGAAGTACCGGTCGATCCCTGGATACTCCTCTATCCATGTCAGTAAATCCACGACACACTCCTGAGAAAGAGCCCACCATTGAGATCCCATATAAATGTCAAATTTCTTCCGGTTCATCTCAATGAAAGGCTTCTTTTGAAAAGGAAGAAAACCATGAATCATCTCCACCATTTTCATTACTACTTTATAAACAAGCTTATTTCTGATATTCCAGTCTCTCAGGAAATACCTTTGAATGTGGTTCAGATGATGTTTGCTATGGCTTTTAGAGACATTTGATGCTCTAATAAATTCGATATCAGGATGCTTATCGAAAAAAGCATGAATTTCTGCATTGCTAACAAGGGGATAATCGGAACCGGAAAGCAACACAATTTTTTTGTATTGCTTTCCCGAAGATATACAGAGATGCAACAATGCAATTGTTGCCTTTATTACGTTAAAACCAGCCCAGAACACCGGATATCTCTCCTTAGAAAAATGAACATTACTCAGCTGGCTGACCTCACTCTGAAAAGGAGACTGGGATGTTTTCTTATCAATATGCACATAAAAATCCGCCTTGTCATTCAGCATGCGGACAAGTCGCCCAAAATGCTTACAGTCATTATGGGCCAGGATACAATATGCTATCTTTTCCTTCAGGATAAGTCCTCCTAATCGAAATGAAGTTAGTAAGAATTTTTGGACGTGAGCATAATCCAGATCGTTTTTAATATGATTTTCATGTCGAAAAGCAGGGATCTGTTTTTGATATAGATCAGATCAAGCTCAACCATCCGTGAAAAGCCTACACTACTCCTTCCATTAACCTGCCATAATCCCGTGCATCCCGGAGTAACTCTTAACCGCTGTTTATCGTGGTTGCTGTATTCCATTACCTCCCGGGGCAACGGCGGCCTTGGGCCAACCAACGACATCTCGCCTCGAATGACATTCCAGAGCTGCGGTAATTCATCAATACTGGTCTTTCGTATGAATTTCCCGATCCTAGTTACCCTCGGATCCTCCTTCATCTTAAACATGGCCCCATTGATCTCGTTGTGTTCCAGTAACTTGTCTAATAGTTCTTCTGCGTTCGAGACCATAGACCGAAATTTGTACATGCGAAACGGCTTCTCGTTTTTCCCGATACGTGTTTGGTAAAAAAAAACGGCCCCCTTAGGGTCCTCTAATTTAATGAGAATAGATATGATTAAAAAAAGCGGTGATAATAGAAGAAGCCCCAAAAGCGCAAATATGAAATCTATTGACCGTTTAATCATTAGATAAGCAATTTTAGTTTCATTTTGCGCATAACCGTTATATGCCGAGGCTCCGTCCAGGGCGACCTCTGCTTCATTTCTTTGCGGGGTCGGATACATATCCTCCAATTCACCTCTTTAACGATTTATTTTTCCCAAATGCTCTCGCTCCAAAATTTCCTCCATACCCTGAAGCAGCGGTTTACGAAGTTCTTCATTCTGAAGAGCAAAGTCAAGCGTGGTCATAATAAAACCAAGTTTTTCACCGACGTCGTACCGAATGCCTTCAAAATCATAAGCATACACGCCTTGGCTTACATTCAGTTTTTGAATGGCATCCGTAAGCTGAATCTCACCGCCCGCCCCCTCTTCCTGATGCTCAAGGAAATCAAAAATTTCCGGCGTTAATATGTACCTACCCATGATTGCCAGCCTCGATGGAGCTTGCCCTGCAAGAGGCTTCTCGACGAAATAGTCTACTTCGTACAAGCGATCGATTCTCTTAAGTGGGGCGACGATTCCGTAACGATGCGTTTGATTGGATGGAACCGTCTGAACTCCGATAATAGAGCGCTGAAGTTGTTCAAACTGCTCCGCCAGCTGACGAATGCAGGGAGTCGGTGACTGGACAATATCGTCGCCTAAAAGCACTGCAAAGGGCTCATCACCAATAAAATTGCGTGCGCACCAAACGGCATGACCAAGACCCTTTGCCTCCTTTTGACGGATATAGTGAATATCCACATTTGAGGGGCGGCGAACCTCATCCAGAAGATCAAATTTCCCCTTGCTGAACAGATTGTTCTCCAACTCGAAGGCATGATCAAAATGGTCCTCGATCGAACGTTTACCCTTCCCCGTAACGATGATAATATCCTCGATTCCGGAAGCCACCGCTTCTTCGACAATGTACTGAATCGTAGGTTTATCTACAATTGGAAGCATTTCCTTCGGCATGGCTTTCGTTGCCGGCAGAAATCGAGTACCCAGCCCCGCTGCAGGAATTATGGCTTTTTTTACTTTTTTCATTGATGGTCCTCTCCTATCTCAATTAATTTCATATGGAAGCTGAGTTGTGTTGCTGCTGTAGACAAGTTTACCTATACACTCTTCCATCAGAAGAGAGCATAACTAAGCTTTCTAATCAGGGCATTAAACCCTTCCTCACGTTACACCCTCGACAATCATGTCTAAGGTCGTTACAGACCCACAGCGTAACCGAGTGCCTACAGTGATAAAGGTTCAGTAGACATTACCTGTATATCTAGATGAGATTGCAACCTGCAGATTGTGCGCCTGTTTATCCGACTTGATTCAATACGACACCCAATATCCGTGCATTCACATGGTGCAGCTGTTCCTTCGCCTTTCGTAAATAATCCTTCCTGGCCCGACCTGCAGCCGCCACCATAACAACGCCATCACACATAGCGCTGAATATAACACTGTCTGAAACCTCTAACATGGCCGGCGTATCAATAAGAATGACGTCATACTGAGCCTCCAGTTCTTCCAAGAGCCCCCACATCGCAGGGGAATCAATTAGTTCCGAAGGGTTCGAGGGGATTGGACCGGCAGGGAGTAATCGAAGGTTGCTAATATAAGTGTCCTGCACTGCATTTTCAAAGCTGTCTTTCCCGGTAATGACGGTGCTTAACCCCTGATGATTCATTTGAGAAAACATCTTGTGAAGAGATGGCTTTCTCATATTTGCATCTATAAGAAGAACCTTCTTGCCTTCTTGCGCATAAATCACTGCCAGGTTACTGATTGTAGTTGTTTTTCCTTCTCCTGTTTGTGCAGAGGTAATCACTAGCGTTTTCAGATCCTGATCTTTTGAGGAAAATTGGATTCTGGTTCGAAGCAAACGGTATACTTCTGAACGAGGCGAATTGGGATTTACGGATACGATTAAACTAGCGTCATTGGTTGATCGTCGCATACTGACCCTCTCCTACTTTTGATTTTTCCGTGGTCTTTAATCTTGCGTTTTTTTTGAGCTCTGCCTTACTCATCTTCCCTGCTACGGCAAGTACAGGCACCTCAAGAATCTCCACAATGTCGTCTTCCGTTTTCACCGTATCGTCCAAATAGTCCAGCAGGAATACGAAGCCTAAAGCCAGCATTAACGAAACAACAAAACTGATAACTATATTCATTACCGGATTTAAGTTGATTGGGGCCACTTTGGCTGCTGGGTCTGCCTCACTCAGAATTGTAATATTGTCAACATTCATAATTTGAGGAATCTGCTCTTTAAATACTGCTGAAACCGCATTAACTACAGCAGCTGCATGAGTATAGGAAGTATCCTGGTAAACGAGGTTCATCACTTGAGAGTTGTTGGCTGAGGACACCGAAATTTTGGCGGCAAGCGTCGTTGGACTTTCTCCGAGATCAGGATATTTCTCAACCACTTTGTTCATAATTGCGGTCGACATGATGATCTCCTTATAGGAATTGATGAGGAAAATACTTGTTTGGATTGAGCTTGTATTAAGCCCGTCACTCGAGGATTGGTTAACGATCAGTTTGGCATTTGCCGCATAGACCGGTGTCGTAAAGTAGTAACTCTTGATTCCAGTAGCAGCGATTGCAACAGTAACGATTGCTGCGATGAGCCACCATCTTTTCTGAATTATTTTGAAATACTGTTTAAGTTCCATTAGTGATTAACCCCCCGCTTAATTAGTGAACAGCTCGTGACATATCGCAAATCTCTGCTTACAATCAATTAAGATTTCAACCTTTCGCAACGATACAATATGTATAATTCATATCCCATAATTTACGATACAGATTGTATCATGTCAAGGCTATATTTAATATTTATCTTTTCAAAAAAATGGCATCATGTATCGCAATCATGCGGTACAACACTTGTTAGCGCTTTCCTATATAAAGTTATTTCCGCACCCTTGAGAAGTTATTGAATGTGTAATTTCACTTATATATGAGCTAGGCACATTCGTATCGATCAGGAACTGAGAAGCCCAACATATATAATGGAAGCGTATTCAGGGGGGAGCGTATTCTATATGCGGTTTTATCTTCTCTCTGGGCAGTCCTGTTTTTTTAGACTTGCTCCCTTGAACTTTCATCTTTTGTTGCTTTTGGTGTATGCGTAAGACTTCATGGGGGAAGAGCCGCAGCTAAGAGAGGGCCTGTTCATTAAATAATTTTCTTCAAAAAACTATTGATACATTTTGTATACTCGTTATATAATGATTGTCGATACGGAATGTATCAATACGTTTGACAGGATGGGTTATAACGGAGGAACTCTAATGAGCGTCATTGCCGGTGTTTATCGTTTAAATGAAGATGCTGTCCAGCAAGAGGATAAAAGACTATTCATACACGCAATGGGAAAGTATCCAGCAGATCAACGTGGGGTATGGGATGGCGGCAGGATGATGCTCGCGTGTCATGCGCAGTGGATAACAGAGCAATCGGTTCATGAACAGCTTCCCTTCTATGATTCGATGAAGAGGCTTGCTATTACGGCCGATGCCATCATTGATAACCGCGAGGAGTTAATGGATGAACTGCAAGTCTCATCAGTACGAAGGGCCGATATTGCCGACAGTGAACTTCTTCTCCTTGCTTACGACAAATGGTCTGAGCGCATGACAGAGCGATTAGTCGGCGATTTTGCCTTCGCTATTTGGGATGAAAAGAGACAACTTCTATTCTGCGCAAGGGATTTCTCAGGCTCACGGACCCTCTACTATCACAAGGATGCTGAGCAATTCTCCTTCTGCACAATGACCCATCCCTTATTATCATTACCGCATGTACATAAGCAGCTTAATGAACGATGGCTGGCGGAATTCCTGGCGATCAAAGGCGTTTTTGAGCCTCCGGATGTCGCCGCAACGGTTTATAAAAATATCTACCAGTTGCCTCCGTCACACACCTTAATCGTCAGTAATAACAGGATTTTAATTTCAAAATATAGCAGTCTCTCTGAAATAGCTCCTATAAAGCTTTCCTCACCTCAGGAATATGAGGAAGGGTTCCGGGAGGTCTTTCATAAAGCCGTAACAGCGAGACTGAAGCGTACCCGGCGCCACATTGGCGCTCACCTTAGCGGAGGGCTGGACTCCGGGTCTGTCGTCAGCTTCGCGGCAAGAGCCCTTCAAGAGAGCAACCGCCAACTCCACACCTTCAGCTATGTGCCGGATGAGGGCTTTGTAGACTGGACTCCCAAGCGCAGGCTGGCCGACGAACGGCCGCTTATACAGCAGACCGTCAAATACGTAGGTAATATAGAAGACAACTATCTAAGTTTTTCGGGCAGCGACCCCTATACCGAGATTGACGATTGGCTAGATATTTTGGAGTCTCCCTATAAATTTTTTGATAACACTTTTTGGCTTAGAGGGTTTTATGAACAATCGCAACAACGTGGAATTGGCATTCTTCTGAACGGCGCACGAGGCAATTACAGCATTTCCTGGGGGCCCGCACTGGATTACTACAGCAAGCTTGTAAAAAGGTTGCAATGGTATCGGTTATCCCGGGAAATTAAACAATACAGCAAAAATGTCGGTGCAGGTCGTAAAACAATCTACTCCATTGTCGGCCGCAAGGCTTTCTCCTTCGTTGATCGTTTAAAGCCTACTCCTTCGCCCTATGAGTTTCCACAGCTGGTTCATTCTGATTTTGCGAAACGAACCGGGATTTATGAAAAGCTCAGCGACCCAAAGTTTACCGGAATCGGATCGACGGCTGACCTTCCGTCAGATCCACTGGAAGCAAGAAAGCTGCATTTCGACCGAATCAACGTATGGAGTACTACCGGTACCAGCGGGAGCAAGCTTTCAGTCCGTTACTCTGTTTGGGGCCATGACCCCACGAATGACCTACGCGTTATCCGTTTTTGTCTAGGAACTCCCATCGAGCAATTTGTGCAAGACGGCATGGACCGAGCCCTCATCCGTCGTTCGACCAAGGGCTGGCTGCCGGATGCCATTCGTCTGAACCAGCGTACCCGAGGAATACAGGCCGCCGACTCCATCCACAGAATGTCAGATAAATGGCCCGTGATTATACAAGAGGTAGAGCAATTAAGCAGGGACTCCCGTATGAATCAGCTTTTAAATATGCCTGTCATCCAGGAGGCACTGACACAAGCGAGGAATGGTCTCGATCCCAGCGAAGCCTACGGCCCTTCTATTAAAGTGTTACTTCGAAGTATTATTCTGTACCGATTTCTGCAAAAAAACTTCTGAAAGGAGGTGATATCTATGAAAAAAGAATGGAGCGTGCCTTCCCTTGAAATTCTTGATGTCAACATGACAATGGCGGGTCCTGGAAACTCAATCCCGGATGCAGTTCAACCGGATCCAGATGAGCATGTCAACTACAGCTAATCCTTGTAATCTATCATCTCCAGAAGCGAGCCCCTATGCGCCTGTTCGGGTATAAGGGCTATCTTCTTTTCTATGCCAATAAGCAATGGAGTGATCATTTTGTCCCACACGCTCAATCAAACGATGTATAAAGCCTTTGGTCTTTCCATCCAAAGTGATATTCCACTTCCGGAACTGCCGCAGGCAGAGGCAGTAGATTTGCACGGTGCTACTCATATTTCGGTTCGCTATGTTGATTTAGATATGACTTGGCCCCAGCATAGGCCAATTCCTCATAATCTCATATGTACCCCTAGCCAAATCATGTTTAAAGTTCCTGATCTCGCCGTTTTCGCCATCGAGAACGGAAACACCATTCACGTCTCTCCCGAACCAGGCGCCGATGAAGACAAAATACGCCTCTTCATCCTCGGATCCTGCATGGGTGCGCTTTTACTCCAGCGTAAAATTCTCCCCCTTCACGGAAGCGCCATTGTAGTAGACAACAAGGCTTACGCCTTTGTCGGTCATTCCGGGCACGGTAAATCGACGCTGGCCTCCGCCTTTATACAGCAAGGGTTCTGCATGTTAACCGACGATGTGATCGCAGTTACCTTAAATGAGCAGAACGTACCCATGGTTTCCCCGGCTTATCCTCAACAAAAGCTGTGGCAGGAAAGTTTGGACTCACTCGGTCTGAATGCTGGGAAATTTCGTCCGCTGTTTGAACGTGAAACGAAGTTTGCGGTGCCAGTTAGTTCTCAATTCGCAACAACAGCTCTGCCGTTAGCCGGCATTTTCGAGCTGGTCAAAACGGATTGTGAGGCTCCCGGAATTCGGCCGTTCGATAAACTGCAGCGTATTCCGCTTCTGCAGCGCCACACTTATCGTAGATCTTTTCTTGCCGACAGCGGGCTGACACAATGGCACTTCAGTATGACAGCCAAGATAGCCGGCTGCATTACCGCTTATCAGCTCTGGCGGCCGCTGAACGAACCTACCGTTCACCAGCTGATGGATATGGTGCTAGATGCCATCGAAAAAAAATAAATTTTCTTTGAATGCGGCCCATCCGGCCGTATTACTTTTCTTTTCTAAAAATAAATTAGATTTCCTGGTCTTCTTAATATTAATGATTGATGCCGATGTCTATCATATTAATTTCACTACATATGTTTACCTTAGCCACGTATTAAGATTAATTCTTATATATAAATAAAACTGCTCATTTGCGGAAAATCATTTATCTCGCTTGGTTCATTGTCAGTTAGCCTCATGTATTACAATGCTCGAATCACGCTGCCAAGTTGTCGGCAGTCCAATGACCCGAACGCAGCTAAGGCTGCCCCCTGGGTGATAGCACCCTGGAGGCAGCCCTTTATATATAAACGCGGCTTAAGGCCGCGAAATTGGATTACATGTCATCCCGGATTTGGATCCGCTTGGCGCGAGTGTTCGGCTGTTTCGGGATCTCCAGCTTCAGCACTCCGTTCTTCAACGATGCGGTGATGCCGTCCTCGTCAATATGCTGAACATGGAAGTGGCGTACGTATTCGCCGTAGCTGCGCTCTCTCCGGATGATATTTTGATCCGAATCCTCCACGTTGCTAGCTTCCTTGCGCACGGCTTTAATCGTCAGGTAAGGCTCCTCGTAGCGGATTTCAATGTCGTCTTTATGGAATCCGGGCAATTCCGCTTCAACCAGATAAGCATTCTCCGTCTCACGGATATCGGTTTTAAAGGACATCGCCGCCGAACCCTTGAACGGTGCAAAAAAGTCGTTGCTAAACACATCATTGAATGACTTCATCAGCTGGCTGATGGAGTCCTCTCTGCGTTTTCCAAAAGGAATCATATCAAACATGATGCATTCCCCTTTCTTTGACCTTGTTTGACCTTACATGTTCATTATATGCCCGTCGAAGGGTTATGACAAAGCCGAATAAACCCGATATGGACCTGAATCCGCTTGTTTTGGCTGGAAATGGCCATGTTTTAGCGTTTAATATTTGATTTTGACTATCCTTGACCTTTGACCTTTTGCTTTCTGCTGTTGAAGACTACGAACTCGCGGGAGATCTACATCAACCATACATCATCGAAAATAGGCTTCGACGAAATTGTACCCGATGAATCGACGATTACGTTACTTACGAAATAGCTTGTCATCATTCTAAGATATGTGTACTATGAGAGTGAATATTGAAATTGAAGCGGGCAGAGAATATGAGAAGCCCTTTGCATCATCAGAGCCTTTATCGATTAAAGGTTTTTTGGTGCAAAGGGCTTTTTCTTGTTATCCTCGCAGATCTGCTGTACTTTTACGAAATTCATAAGTCTTTTAAAAAAACGTCCACAGGAGTGAGTCCATGAACGTCATTGCCATGAATGAAGCTTTGTTTCACGGTGCCGTCAGTGTCGAGATCACGGAGGATGGGGCCCGGCCCTGGCGCATTCCTTACCGTGAAGCCGCATTATTTCCGCCGGACGGAATCGGCGGGGAAGCGAAGGTCCCCGCAGGCGTGCGCATTTCCTTTTGGAGTGATTCGTCCTCGATTCAAGTAAGCTTTGCTGCAACCGAGAATCCGCTAAGCTTCGATTGTTTGGTAGACGGGCAATTCCATTCGACCCGTACCGCCGAGCCGGGGGAATCCGTTGTCTCGTGGGACGCGCTGCCCGGCACGAATAAGTCGATCGAAATCTATTTATCCCCGAAGCACCCGGTCTGTGTTCAGCGCATCCTGCTCGATCAGGACTCCAGCTTCACCTATTTTCAAGATAAACGCCCCCGCTGGATCGCTTACGGGAGCTCGATCACGCAGTGCAAGGCGGCCAGCCCATCGCAAACCTGGCCGGCGCTTGTCGCGCAAAGCTCAGGGCTTCAGCTGACCTGTCTCGGCTATTCGGCCAATTGCCATCTTGAGCCTATGGTCGCAAGGATGATCCGGGATCTCCCGGCCGATATCATTTCCTTATGCCTTGGCATTAACGTGATGGGACAATCCAGCCTGAATGCGAGAACCTTTAAATCCAGCGTCATCGGGCTCATTCAAATTATCCGCGAACGACATCAGGGTACCCCTCTCCTGCTCATGTCGCCGATCTTCGCGCCGGAGCGTGAAACCGCGGACAACCCGGTCGGTCTGAATCTGGTAAAAATCCGGCAGGAGCTGCGCGAGGCCTACGAGATATTGCGGGAGCATGGCGATCGCCACCTGTTCTATGTTGAAGGTCTCGACATATTCGGGGAATCGGATCAAGAACGCTTGTCCGACAAGCTTCACCCGGATGCGGAAGGTTATACATTGATCGCACGGCGCGTGCACCGCCTTTTCCAGGATGAGCTCAAGCTCCACAGCCTTATAAGCGAAGGGAACGAGCGGATATGAGATCAAGGCTGCCCCTGCCCCATCTGTTGTTCAATAGACTGCTCGCTCTAGCGCTCGCTATGCTTCTGGTTCTTGCCGGATGCACTCCGGCTAAGGAGGCTGGAACTGCGGATCCCTCAAGCCTGCAGAACGCCAGTGCTTCAGCCGATGCATCTGCTAAGCCGCGGTCCGAATCCGCGATTGTCCACCGGACGGGTGACGTATTCGATACGAAGTCATACCAGGATCAGCTCACGGTACGATACTTTTTCCTGGATTCGGAGGAGAAATCCGGCGACTCTATTTTTCTGCAAACGCCCGACGGGCTCAACATCATGATCGACGCAGGCATTCCCGCAACAGGCTCCCAATTGGAGGAGTATATGAAACGGCTGGGTGTAACCCGAATCGATTACGCCATAAATACACATCCTCATTATGACCATATGGGCGGGTATACATCGCTGCTAAGGACGAAAGAAATCGGCGGATTTTATATGCCGAATATTGAACATACGACCGGCACATACCGCACGGTGATGGATTTGATTGAGCAGCATGATATTCCGCTCCATTATTTAGAGGACGGCGACCGTCTTCAGATCGGCGAACATGTGGAGATTGAACTGCTGAATCCGGAGAAAGGTACCTCCCCGGATAAATTCGAGGATTGGTCGACTGAGAATATCAATAATCAGTCACTCGTGATGAAGCTGCACTATGGGGACAACACCTTTTTATTTGCCGGCGACTTGTACAAGTCTGGAGAATATGATCTTGCAGAGCGGCATGCTGATCAGCTTAAAGCCGATATGGTGCATGCTCCCCACCACGGAGACAAAACGTCCTCCTCTCCGCAATTCGTTAAAGCGGCTTCGCCTGACATCGCGGTTCTAAGCGCCAATATTTTTCAAAATCTCGACATCAAACAGCGTTATGAAAAAAACGGAGCCCTCGTAGCTTCAACCGCCCTCCACGGCAATATTCTGCTCGTATCGGATGGCAAAGCCATCGAGCTCATTACGGAGAAGGAAGTTAGATAACCGTCCTTATGAAACACTCGTACAAGGCCCCGGAAAACCGGGGTTTTGTCATGTTAGGGACTTCGTTTTTAGGCCGTTTCAACCCTACGGAGCGTCGAATACGGAATTTTGCTTTCTTTCCTTCAGCCATTCGAACAACCCGGAGTCCTAACAGGATGGCACAACCCCATATGCTTGAATACCCGCTTTGCTTCCCGCACATAATAAGCATCACAACCGATTCCAGTATAAGGAGGGCCTTACATTTGAGCACGAACCAACCGGACAAGAACCTGATCAATACGGTCGAGAGACTGGATGAGACGCCCGTGAACAGCTTGGACGCCCAACAGCAGCAGCAAGCCCGGAATGATCGCCGGAAGCAAGCACTGCATGACAGCGATGGCAAATACAAGGAAAACGAGTCGAAGAACTATCATTAAGGGGTGCCCCCTTCTAACTGTTTACACTACTACCCTCTTCCAAAAACAATCACCCAAAGAAGCGGCCGATCACCGGTCGCTTTTCATATGCTCAAATGTCTACATATTTCTAGGATATGATCGGGCGGGACGTCCTCAGCATGAACATTCTTTTTATATCCCCCTTAAGTCCAACGCTCCTCCACTCTCTTCTGCTTCTAACCAACAAATCTCTTCTGCTTCTAACCAACAAATGTATGTAAAAAACTAAGTATCTCCTTTAATTTGCAAAAAGACACTGGATCTAACCGGATGCTACAATTTCTGGAGAAAGGAGGCTGCTTGTAAAGTAATGAAAGCGCTTAATATTCTTTAGGGTAGGGGGAGTACAGTGAATGAGTAAATGGATCAAACAAGGCATCTCGATTCTGATCGCGGCAGCTTTACTTCTTCCGACGGGCTGGAGAGCCCCGGATGTTCGGGCTGACGCACAGGAACCGGAAGCCACCGAAACCGTTTATCATGAAACCTTTGGGACGGGCGTAGGAAAAGCCGTGCAATCGGGCAGTGCCAGCATATCGCATGTATCCAATAAAGCGTTTGCCGGCAATGAGGACGGAGGCGCTCTGTATGTAAGCAACCGAGCCAATAACTGGGACGCGGCCGATTTCAAATACGTCGACTTGGGCTTGGAGAACGGCATAACGTATACGGTGACCGTCTCTGTATATGTAGACGCCAATGAGCCTGTGCCAACAGGCGCTCAGGCTTTTCTTCAAACGGTAGACAGCTATGGTTGGCTGGCCGGTGCGGATTTTGCCGCAGGCACCCCTGTACAGCTTAGTAAAGAATTCACCGTTAATACCGAAGTCGATTCGGCCCTCCGGGTTCAATCCAACGAGGACGGGAAGACGGTTCCCTTCTACATCGGGGATATACGGATCACCAAGAAGGCGGCTTCCGGCGGTGATGGTGAGGAAGGGCCTCCTAGGGAACCCGCTTTACCCTTCACTCCCATCGATTTTGAAGACCAAACGGCTGGCGGATTTGAAGGCAGATCCGGTAATGAAACGTTGACCGTCACCCAGGAAGCCAACCATACGCCCGGCGGCTCTTACGCTTTGAAGGTAGAAGGCCGTACAGCCACATGGCACGGGCCATCATTGCGAGTCGAGAAATACGTTGATCAAGGCAGCGAATATAAAGTCACGGCATGGATCAAATTGATCGAGCCCGCAAGCTCGCAGCTCCAGCTGTCCTCCCAAATCGGCTCCGGAAGCAGCGCGAATTATGTGGCCCTTTCCCCCAAAACGATCAGCACCAGCGACGGATGGGTCCAGTTCGAGGGAACCTATCGGTACAACAGTGTGGGGAATGAATACTTAACCATCTATGTAGAAAGCTCGAATAACGCGACGGCATCCTTTTATATCGATGACATCAGCTTCGAGAAAACAAGCGCCGGCCCCGTCGAAATCGAGAAAGACTTGATTCCCGTCAAACAAGCGTATCAAAATGATTTCCTCATCGGCAACGCCATCACAGCGGAGGATCTCGAAGGCGTGCGGCTCGAGCTGTTATCGATGCATCATAATGCGGCCACCGCCGGAAACGCGATGAAGCCGGATGCGCTGCAGCCGACAAAGGGTAATTTTACATTCACGGCCGCGGATGCCATGGTAGATAAAGTTCTGGCAGAGGGCATGCAGATGCACGGGCATGTGCTGGTATGGCACCAGCAGTCCCCGGCATGGATGAACACGGTGCAGGATGGACAAGGGAATACGATCCCTTTAAGCCGGGAGGAAGCCCTTGAGAATCTGCGCACGCATATCCGCACCGTAATGGAGCACTTCGGCGACAAAGTCATCTCTTGGGATGTCGTCAATGAGGCGATGAGCGATAATCCGCCGAATCCGTCCGATTGGGAAGCCTCGCTGCGTCAGTCCCCTTGGTATCAGGCCATCGGTCCGGATTATGTCGAGCAGGCATTTCTCGCGGCAAGGGAAGTGCTTGACGAACATCCGGAATGGGATATCAAGCTTCATTACAATGACTATAACGAAGACAATCAGAATAAAGCCCAGGCCATTTACAATATGGTGAAAGCAATCAATGACAAGTATGCGCTGGACCATCCGGGCAAGCTGCTCATCGACGGAATCGGCATGCAGGGACATTACAACATCAACACGAATCCGGAAAATGTGAAGCGCTCCCTGGAGAAATTTATCTCCTTGGGCGTGGAAATCACCATCAGCGAGCTTGACATCCAGGCCGGAAGCAACCACCAGCTCTCCGAGCAGTTAGCCAATGCACAAGGCTATTTGTATGCCCAGCTCATGAAAATTTTCAAGGAGCATGCGGCTCATATCAGCCGCGTTACCTTCTGGGGCCTTGAAGACAGCTCAAGCTGGCGGGCCGCCTCCAACCCGCTGCTGTTTGATAAGAACTTGCGGGCCAAACCGGCCTATTACGGTGTCATTGATCCTGATACATTTATTCAGGAGCACCAGCCTGATTCGAAGGATGCCAACCAGTCCACTGCCATGTATGGCACACCTGGCATAGACGGAACAGTCGACCCGATCTGGAGCCAAGCTCCCGAGATGTCGATCCATCAATACCAGACGGCCTGGCAGGGTGCGACCGGGGTGGCCAGAACGCTCTGGGATGACCACAATCTATATGTATTGATCCAGGTTAGCGACGCCCAGCTTGATAAAGCGAGCGTGAATGTGTGGGAGCAGGACTCCGTCGAAATTTTCCTGGACGAAAACAATGCCAAAACAACGTTCTATCAAGCGGATGACGGGCAGTACAGAATCAACTTTGATAATGAGACCTCATTTAATCCTCCAGCGATCGCAGAAGGCTTTATGTCCGCAACCAAAATTTCCGGAACGAACTACACGGTGGAAGCAAAGATCCCTTTCAAATCCATCAAACCTGCAAATCAGGTTAAAATAGGCTTCGACGCCCAGATCAATGACGCGAAAGACGGCGCTCGCCAAAGCGTTGCCGCGTGGAATGATACGACCGGCAACGGCTATCAGGATCCTTCCGTGTTCGGCGTCGTTACCTTAGACGGCAAACCCGCAAGTCCTGGGAACGGCGGCGGCTCTGACAATGGCAGCGGCGGCGGGGGAGGTAACAACAATGGAAGCAGCCCAAGCAGCAGCAATGGCAGCAATCCCGGCTCCGGCAATGGAAGCACCCCTCAAGCCGGAAGCATTAGGAACGAAAACGGCGTGATTACCATCAAGCCCGAAGTGAAGGTCGCTAATCGACATGCAGTAGGCACCATTGCTAGCGATGATCTCGCAAAAGCGCTTGGGCTAGCCACTCCTAACCCCAACGGCAAGAAACAAATCGTAATTGAAGTGGCCCCTCAAAATGCCGTAGATGCATATGAAGTACAGCTGCCGGGCCATAGCCTGAACGCCCATCCAGCCTTTGAGCTTGTGCTGAAAACGGACAACGCGACCCTTCATATCCCAAGCAGCGGGTTGTCGCAAGCCGCAAAAGCCGCAAAACAGGTGTCGATCCGCATAGGCACAGCTTCAACGGCTCATCTGGCTGCAGCGGACCTCGAACGGATCAGCGGCCGACCAGCCATCGATCTAAGTCTTTCGGCAGACGGGAAAGCCATAGACTGGAGTCATCCTGAGGTTCCTGTAACGGTAAAAATTCCATATACCCCAACCGCCAAAGAACTGCTTAATCCGGAGCGCCTGGTGGTTTGGTACATGGACGGCAAAGGAAAGGTTGCGGTCATTCCAAATGGCCGATATGATGCATCGGCGGGCGCGGTTGTTTTTCAAACGACCCGTTTCGGTACCTACGCTATAGCTTACGAGGCCAAGGCTTTCAAAGATTTGAAAAAGGTTCCTTGGGCCGAGCAAGCCATTCATCATCTGGCTGCGCGGGATGTCATCAAAGGGACGTCCGAGGGCCGCTTCTCTCCCGAAGCATTTATGACGAGAGGCGACTTCGTCTCACTTCTTGTCAGAGCGCTCGAGTTAAAGGGATCCGGCGGCCAAGGGACAGCGGCTCTGCAAGCAGGCTTCAGCGATGCCGAGTCTGCCGGTTTCGATCACAGCGAGCTGGACATCGCCTATGCGCTCGGAATCGTAAAAGGTTTTCAAGATCAGACCTTCCAGCCGAATGAGCCGATCTCAAGACAAGACATGATGGCGCTGACCGTGCGGGCATTATCGGCAGCCGGCAAATCCCTCGAGGGTACCGGAAGCTTGGACGGTTACCGCGATGCGGCAAGCGTCTCCGGTTATGCATTGGAAAGTGCGGCCCGACTGGTCAAGTCCGGGATTGTAAACGGCAAGAACGGCCGCATTGCACCGCACGATCCCCTCACCCGCGCCGAAGCAGCGGTAATTCTGTACCGTATTTGGAAGCTGTAGTACAGCAATAGAAAAGGACGAAAAAGCAGACGCCGGTTAAATATCGGCGTCTGCTTTTGATGATGGGGGATATTGGCCAAAGAAGCGGCTTACTACGATCAAAATTCTTCGTAAGTGCTCGGATCCTGTCCCCACAACCGTCCATCCTCGCGGCTGAAGGATGAAATGACATCCATCTCCTCCGCAGTCAGCTCGAAATCGAAAATATCGAGATTTTCCTTCTGATGCTGAAGGGAGCCCGATTTAGGAATCGGAATGGCCCCAAGCTGGGTATGCCAGCGCAAAATCACCTGCGCTCCCGTTTTTCCATGAGCCTCGGCTATTCGGACGATTTGTTCATCCTGCACGATATCATTGCCGCGTCCCAATGGGCTCCACGATTCCGTAACGATGCCATGCTCCCCATCCTTCTTCCGCTGGTACGCCTGGTCAAAGAAAGGATGAAGCTCCACCTGATTCAAACTAGGTGCTGCCCCGGTCTCTTTAATTAGACGGTCAATATGTTCGGGAAGGAAATTGCTAACCCCGATAGACCGGATGTATCCGCGTTTTTTGGCTTCAATCATCGCCTGCCAGGCTTCCACGTACACATCCTGCTTGGGATTCGGCCAGTGGATCAGATAAAGATCATAATAATCAAGATCCGCTCGGTACAGCGACTCTTCGATGGTTACGAGCGCCTCTTTGTAGGCATGGCGGCGGCCCGGCAGCTTGGAGCAAATCAACAGCTCTTCCCTGGCAACGGAGCTCCGCTTGATGGCTTTGCCGACGGCACCTTCATTTTCATAGTTAAAAGCCGTATCGATCAACCGATACCCTGCATCCATCGCGGCAGCCATGGCTTTAACGCCTTCTTCGCCTTTCAGGCTATAAGTGCCGAGTCCGATTGCGGGCACCTTCAAGCCGTCATTTAGCGTAAGCTCCGGAACATTCTGATTCATTGGAAAGCCTCCTTACATAAAGTTGGGTCCTCACTAGTCCTATTATAAACCTCATTCAGGGGACATGACCCATTCATGATTCAGCTAGCTCCTTTTTGGCGACGGTCTCTGTTATATGCCGATGTCCCGCATTTTGGCCGTTACCTTCTCGACCCTGTCGTCCAGCCTCATGCCGTTATACTTCGGAAGCGTCATTTCACTTACAATTGCTCCGTCGCGCATAAACATAATCCGTTCTGTCCGTGCCGCCACCTTGGCGTCATGGGTGACAAGCATTACCGCCGTGCCTTCGCCGTTAATTTCGGAGAAAATGTCCATAATCTCCTGCGCCGAGGCCGAGTTGAGCGCGCCCGTAGGCTCATCGCCAAAAATAATCCTCGGGTTGTTCACCAGCGCCCGGCATATTCCCGCACGCTGAAGCTGTCCCCCCGATACCTGTGTCATGTCGCGCTTCTCGAGCTCTTCAATACCTACCCTCTTCATAAGCGCTCTTGCTTTTTTCGTCAGGTCCGCAGTGTTTTTGCGGTTATCCCGTAAGGCTGGAAGAAGGATGTTATCGAGAATGTTCAGATTCTTCAGCATCGTCGGCTGTTGGAACACAAAGCCCATCTTCGTTCTTCGAACATCGGATAGCTCCTTCTCCCCCAGCTTCGATAAATCCTGGCCGTCAACGACGACTTTCCCGTCGTTAATGCCATCCGTGCCGCTCAGCGCAAACATTAGCGATGATTTCCCCGAACCTGACGGTCCCATTACCGCAACGAACTCCCCCTCGTTGATATGGACCGAGACGCCGTCAAGAACATTGCGCTTTTCATCACCCTCGCCGAAAGATTTTACGATATGATCACCGACAATCATTTTCTTCATCAGGTTGACTCCTTTAAACTATCGGATATTTTGATGTGCCCCGCGCCTGATGTGCCGATCACGGTCGCAATCAGCACCGAACCGATCATCATCAGCGGACTGAGCAAATACGCAGACAGCGGATCGACCGTAAACCGAAATGCCGATGCTCCGAAGGTGGAAATCGCAGCGCCCGCAAGTCGCTCTCCAAGCGTGTTCGCTAGAATGGTGCCGAGGACGATGCCGACAATGAGGACGATGACCGAACGAGATATATACTGCGCCTTCACGTCATTGTCCGTAAACCCGAGCGCTTTCATGACGGCAATGGCATATTTGTCTTTGGCCACAAGCATTTTCATAAACAACAGGGTGATTAAGATCATAATTGTCAGCGCAACGACCGTAGCGGTACGGGAGGCCTTGCCGACAGAGCTTATGGTTGAGCCATAGGTCTGCGCCATATACTCATCGATGTCGGACACCTTGGCATACGCGAATTTCTCCGCATATTCCGAGACCTTACGATCGGTAAGAGACGGTTCCGAAAGCTGCGCATAGATCACATACCACATAACGTCTGCCGAATGATCGGCGAACGCTGCCTTGGCGGTTTTGCCGCCGTTGGTAATATCGGAATAGATGCCGCTTACCGTCAGCTTCCTTTCCTTTCCCTCAACTACCAGCATGATGGATTCTCCGACCTTTTTGCCCAGCTCATCGGCGTTCATAGACGAAAGAGCAATTTCATCGTCTGCGGCTGGCGCTTCTCCCTCGGTGTATTCTAAGGGAAATGCGGAATGGTTACCGAGCTCAACGTTCAGCCTTTCTTCCACCCCGTCCTCCGTTCTTACTTTAAATGCTTTGGTTGCAAGCAGAGAATATTTCGAAAAAGCGTCGTCGCTTTCCATCATGTTCATAATTTCAGCGGCTTTCTCCGACATATTGTCGGTCTGCTGAATATCTATGCGCATATCGCTGTTGCCGATCCCCATGTATTGGATGAAGCCTTTGGACGAAATCGTATGGTACAGGCTCTGCGGAACGATGACGATAAATGCCGAAATGACCAGTACGGCAAGCAAGGTCGCGTAAAGCTTTTTCCTTGCCAGAACATCCTTTAGCCCGAGGAATATATTCGTGCTGAAGAGCCTGTTTCCGCTCAGGGTAAACCGTTTGGCGCCGACTGCCTTTTCCTGCGACATACCAAAGCGGATGGCTTCGGCGGCGGATATGTTCCGAAAACGTCTGAGCACATGATTTACATAAGCCATTATTCCAAGGAGCACAGCCAGGATGCCGGCGATGCCAAGCAGCCAGGCTAATGAAGAATTGCCGCCTTCCCCCATATGAAGCCGAATATTCTCGAGCAGCCTGTCTTTGAAGGCTAAGGAAAGGGCAAAACCCAGCATACCGCCTGCCGCCGCTATCGCCGCATACTTCGCAAGATACATCTTCTTGATGTCGGAGATCCGCATCCCGATTGCCTTCATGACGCCGATTTCGCGGTAATCGTCCTCGATGTTTGCAAGAAGCGTGAAGCGAATGCACATTAGCGCAATCGTCACGACCAGCACGCTAATGAGAAGAATAACCGCAATGATCATTCCATCGGAGATGGCGTTAATCATTTTGAACAGCGGGTAGGTTACGGTGGGTCCGTTCGCTTCAAGTCCCTCGGAAGCATAAGCCGCTTCGAATTCGCCTAGCTTTGACAGATCCTTTAATCGAAACTCAATCAAATACTCTACATTTCCAAGACCTCTAAGCTCCTCGAAATCTTGGGCACTGATCAGAAACCGCTTGGAGGAAGCAAGCGCGGAATTCATCTGCGAATCTCGAAGGAATCCCGCTACCGTAAACGACTTTCCGCTTACAGTCGCCTTGTCGCCAACCTGAGCGATGCCAGCCTTCATGTAGCTGATCGGAACATAGAGCTCCCCTTCGGAGACATGGATGACGTTACCGTCCAGATCGAGCAGATAATCAAATTTTTGGCTTTGCACGCTAAGCCCGTTATCCTGAACGCTATCCGTAAGCGATTGTTCCCCAAATTGAAACTTGAAATTATCTAGATTTAGAAACTCGAGGACCTGATATTCATCCACATCGGGATTCTGCTCCGCAAAATTCCGAAGGCGTTCGGAATTAACTTCGCCTGCATGCATCTGCAGAAAATGCGGCGTTCTCGCCGTGGTCATCAGTTCATTCAGCGCCCCGGACAAATGGACGAAAAGAATAGCCGCAAGGGATACAAGCATAGCTGCTGCGGCAACGAACAGCATGGTTGTGAATGTGACCCATTTGCTTTTAAGCATATCGTTGCGAATTATTTTGAAATACATAAGTCACCCCTATATTCAGGCTCATCTAGATTTGTGCCGGCAAACGGGAGCATGACGAAGAAAAGAAATCCTGAAATACCGATCAAGACGATATTTTCCCGTCCCGACCACAACGGAAGAAGCCTCCAGAACGAATTCTCCGGTCTACTCATGGCTCCCCCCTTCTCCGCCAAACATCTTCAACGTGTCCATCAGCGTTCCGCTTTCCGCGCCAAGCAGTCTTTCGACATTGGAAATAAACGCGACCATTCGTGATAACCGCTCCTCGCTCGTCATGGCAACCACATCGTCATCAAATACGGTTGTCGCGTAGATCACCACCATTTCCATACACTCATACGGAAACGGTGTATGGAACAGCCCCTCTGTAATTCCCTCACGGATGATTTCCGTCAGGATCGGGGGGACGCCATTGATAATGACCTTTTGTATTTTTTGATGCATGAGCGCATTCTGCGGCTTGTGAATATGCTCCATAATTTCCTGGCTGCTTCCGCCGCTAAGGTTCAGCGCCATCACAACGCGGGTAATCCGCTCAACGACCGGGATGCTCTTGTCCGCGGCAATTTCCCGTGCCCCTTCCAAGAGGCGGGCCGCATACCGATTGATCAGAGCGTCCATGATATCCTCCTTCGACTTGAAGTGATGATACAAGGTTCCACGCGCAATGCCGACCTTCTCGAGGAGATCATTGGTGCTCGTTCCGTCAAAGCCCTTCTGACCGAAAAGCTCATCCGCCGCGTCAAGAATTTCGTTTCTGCGTTCCTCTGCTTTTTTTACAACTCTCATGGAATCCCTCCATTGACATAGACCGACTGTCTGTCGGTTAAATGATACCATATGCTGGAAGGATGTCAAGAGGTAGTTTCCTGTCGTTGGGTTTCGTTCCATGAAGCGTCATTCTTTATCCATTTTAATCATAAGAAAAATCCACAACCGGCATGGCTGTGGATTACAGAAGAGGCGAGGGAGCTGAGCCTCTGTTAGTGCACCCCTATTCTATGGAACCTCGAACTCTCGTGATCGAAGGATGGCTAATTAGTACTTTTATGAAAAATTTGTAGAAAGGAGGGCTCATCGATTATCCTATCGATTCAACAGCTCAAATGATTAGCTAAAATGCAGAAGCACACAACGTCTATTGAGCCTTTATTTACTATACTATTACTTTCCGTCCGCTTGGTCGGTGAGCGCTATGTCCATTCTGTTCATCACTTATTTTACCAGCAGGTACTGCTCTTTCTTTTCCCCAAGTACGTATTGCTTCAATTTGCTCAGGGCTTGTTTGAGATAACGGAACAACATTTGAAAAAAAGTTTATAAAAGTTTCATCTGTAATTGAATTGTCCCCCTTCACAAATGCTTGCTTCACTACGTCCCGAACAGCTGCTTCTAAGTCTGCACCTGCAAAGCCATCTGAAATTCTCACCAAATGCTGTAATAAATCGTCTGATATTGTTCTCTTCAACCCTTTTTCAATATAAATCTTTATGATCTCTTCCCGTTCACTCGCAGTTGGCAGATCCACAAAAAACAATTCATCAAAACGTCCACGGCGCAGCAGTTCAGGAGGCAGCTTAGACACATCATTAGCAGTCGCAACAACAAAGACTCTAGCAAGGCTTTCCTGTAACCAATATAGGAATTGGCCTACTAAACGAATAGATGTGCCTCCATCTCCTCCGTTTGCTGCGCCAGCAAGCCCCTTCTCAATTTCATCAATCCATAATACGCATGGCGCCACATGATCGGCTGTAGATAATGCTTCTTTTAAACGATTCTCACTTTGGCCCAAGTACTGCCCATGTATGGTGGATAAATCCAAACGATAAAGTGGAAGGTTCCATAAGGAGGCAATTGCCTTAGCGGACAAAGACTTCCCGCACCCTGGAACACCTACTAACAAAATACCTCTGGGAGGACGAATGCCGCGTTCTCGTAAGTCGGCTGTTAATAGTTGGCGGTTAGCTTCAAGCCATAATTTAAGACCGTCCAACCCCCCAATTTGATAGTCATCTCTTACAATAACTCGTTCAATGCCAGAAATATCGGCGAATATTTTATCTTTGGCATGCATTAATTCCTTTAGATCCTCGTTCCTAATACTGCCGTTAGCTAATAATGTTGCGATTACATTTTCTGCCTCGATTTGGCTTATGCCCGCAAGTATCGCTGCCGCTTGCCTCTCCTCGGCATCATTCCATTCAATTAACATTTCGCTTCGATAAGGGTTAATTTGATCCCTAATAATAATCAACATTTCATCTTCATTAGGCGGAGATAGGGCAATCGACATGCCGAGACGCTGTAATGGTCCCCAGACTGGATTATTTGTAATAATAACGATAGAACCACCGGTTTCCGTGGCAAGCATTACGGCATCTTGTAATTGTCTTGCCATTCGAGTATCATCCTCAAGCTCCTGTACTTCAGTAAAAACAAATGTTTGATTTTGCAGTTGGCCGATTTTTTGCGTCACATAATCTAAACCGCCTATGACCGAACGGTCCTCATTGAGAAGCCGATTCGTTGTGATATCCCTCATTCCCTGAGATAGTGTATGGTAGCCAATATTTAAATTTAATTTTGTTGATAATTGAGCAATAAAGTTAAGTGCTCGAGATCGTTCCGCGGTACGGATAGAAATAAAGGGAATTCTAGCTTTCAAATACTGCTCCATAGTTCTCATACATGTTTGCAAATCACTCATTTAAATAGCACCCTTCTTCTAGGCTTAAATTGACTAGAATTAGTCTCCTTCTGTTCAATTGACTCACGAGCCGCTGCTGCTGGAGCTTGTGTCTGTTGCGGTATCAGACTGTTATGTCTAATCGTATAGGCAAGTTGACCAGTTCGATCATACTTTGCGCTTTCCAATAAAGCTTCCTGAGAATCTCCGACATATTTACTGACAACATTCGTCAAAGCTTCCTTTACCTCATTTGGAAATATAGCAAACCGGCACAACCGATAGATTAAATTGAATCGGTATCGGGCATTTATAATAGCCGAAATAATTGCTGCTTCTTCACCGCGTGAATGATCTAATTCCTGCTGAAACTGACGAGTTGTATTCTTTAATTTGAATTCAATAACTTCAAGAGTTAAATCAACAATTTTATCAGCCACACCTGATGTCCATTCCAAACTTCCTTTTTCAAGGACACCGATAATCTTCTCATCTTCCTGACCAAGATCTTTCAATTGATGTAACAAATGCATCCAATCGGAATAATAGTTTGGAGGATTCATAGTACCTTTGAGCTCCGTCTACGAACTAATATAGCTGGCGGATTTAAATCCCATGCAGGGAAGCTTTCTGCTAATGATTGATTTATCGTTTGCCTTTGTAGCTCTTCAATTTTGAGATCCAGCTTAAGTTGCTTTTGGTCGGCTGGCTCAGTAGAGGAATTCTGGTTAACTGGCTTGGTCCGATTTAATAACATCAAAATTTCACTCCTTTTAATTTGAAGAAATAACGGCTCGTGCAGAATCATAGGTAGAATATGTATATTGCTCGGGTGTAACCTGATCAAGGAGCTCTCTTATATTGCTAGCTTTCGTGTCTTCGTTCGCATACTCTCGGCGATAATCAACAATATCACTTAGGGTTGCTACTAAAATTTGTTTGTGGTTTGCGAAAAGCTCCTCATAATTCTGTTCAATTACTTTTACGTTCCTTTTTACATTCATCAAACCATTTAGGAAAATAATGAAGCAGATTGCTGAAACAATAAATAAAAACAATGTGCTTAAGCCTAAAATAAAGAACCCAACACCTGCAACAAGTGCTATCCAATTTTTGATACCAAGTTTGTTTCTTCTCAAGGCATCCTCTTTTTTCAATTGAATATGCTGTTGTAAATCAGTAATCAGCTCCTCCTCGTTACTCCCGTCCCTTGATATTCCTTGCCAGTCATCTAGTTCAATCTCAATATCAATTGGGACTGAATTGCGGTTTTCGGCAGTTAGATCATCATGGGCATGGTTAATCCACTCCTTGGATAATGCTATGGCCAGCTTTTGGGTAGCGACTGAAGCGTTGGATTCTGTAGGATACATGGCGAAGTTTGTGAGTAACTGGGTAAAGTCAAGTCTCTCCTCAATGACCTTCTCGTTTGCAAACAAATTCTGAGCCGATATTTTATCCCCATCTTCTTTTATGATCAATTCATTTAGGCGTTCTTCACGTCTTAACGGCAATTCTTCTTCGTCGAATTCACGAACTAAAATGTCAAGCAGTTCGTCTACTGCAAAAGCCAAGTTTTTGGAAGGAATAATCTCTTGCGTAAGTATAAAATTGAAATATTGAAAAATAACATCATGCAACTTTGCTCCCTCAAACGAATGTCGGAGTTCTGGCCAAGTTGGGCTATACTTCTGTAAATGAGGAAATTTTGCAGAATCCAGCTTTTCTGTGCGTGACAAGAGCGCTTTCTTCCACTGATCTCGCTGCGTTTCTATAAATCCTGCTTTTTGCGATAGCTCGTCCAACCAGCTTTTAATTAATAAACCGCATCTTGCTCTAGCCTCCGGACCAAAAATTCCGTTAGAAAAACCATCAATCAAAACAACGATTTCTCTCTTTAGCTCATTTGGATCTTGCTGACCAAAATATCGTTCCAGCCAAGCACGACTTGATTGATAGCGACCTCCTCGACGTGTTACCAATGCAAAAAACAAGGATGTCTTTTCGTCATCTCTTCGCAGAGCTTCAATAACTGCCTTCTCAGCCAGTTCTTTTTTATCACTGAGCCAAGCGGATAGTGCAATTAAACAAGGCGCCAACCAATACCGCGGAGCAGCCAGCAGCTGCTCTTCCGATGCATTCTCGATCGTATCCTTACGTACCAAACTGGTGTCGACGGCTTGCAATATTCCAATCGCTCTACGACGAACATCCTCATAGTGGCCGTATTTATTTTCGATCTCTTGTCGAACCTTAACTAATCTCATCTCTGCTAACTGGACATTTTTGATTAAAGCGTCCTGACGGACATACTCACGAAACTCTTCTGCAAGCAGTTCTAGATCGCTCTTAGTATCTTCTAGTTGTTGTTCTACTGTAGCAACCTGATGAGACACTACATTAATGTTGTCGTTAATTGCGCTTAACGAATTTTCTATCCGACTTAGGTTAGCCGTTGAGATCGTTTGATTTGACATCGTTTATCTACTCCTTAATTATAGATACTTCTCCGGACCCGGATACCGCACACATCATATTCATATAAACCTCGATGTATTCATAGCCAGGATGCATAGCCAATCTTCTGGCTTTTTCCATACCGTTGGGTAGAACTTCACCTCGTTTATAATGATTGATAATCTGTAGTCCAGCATCTAGCGAATGGACCTCATAAGGATTTCCCAAGTAACACTTACTCACAATACCTAATGGAAGTTGATCTGGCGCTAACTCAGGGAATTCACTGGCTATTTGATCAATAAGCTCTTGAACCTTCTCCTTAGTGGCAACCACACCGCTAACATCAAGTTTGGATATCGCTTCGACAAAGGCGCTCGAGCGTTTTGAGCGCAGTCTTTTTTCTAATGCCATTCCTTCCAAGCGAACTACAGCTTGCTGCCTGGGGGCGACATCCAGACTGGTCTCAACCCGTGTATTAAGTCCTAATATCGGTCTCCGCATAGTACCTCCAAGAACTAGATTTTGGTTTATTTTAGTATATCATGGAACATGATGTAGGGATATGATGAACTTGGTACTTCAGAATGTAGAATTTAGTAGACTCTTCAACACTTTTACTGAAACAAATTGTAGAATTATACAATTAATTAAAACCAATCCTTACTGGGTTCATAAGCTTTCTATTCTATCCCCTGGTCAGAACAAAGTATAAGAAAAATCCACAATCTCGGAAGATTGTGGATTATATGAATGAACTAACAATGAATTAAAACCTTTTTTTAAATGACCTCAATCATTAACTAAAAACACGGGTATTTCAGACTGACTTTTCTTTCCCTACCTCAATATCCCCGCGAAAATTCCGGGCTTTGCTTGAGATGGACGATATCATGGCCGCTTGGATTTTGGAAGGCACGAAGCCCGAATGTCGGCGCGACTGCGAAAATATGGTCAAAGATATCCGCTTGAATCGCCTCATATACTGCCCAGTTGGTATCATTGCTGAAAGCATAAATCTCTAATGGCAGCCCGTTATCTCCCGGCGCTAACTGTCTGACGATCAGCGTCATCTCCTGATGAATTTTCGGATGATGCCTCAGATATTGTTGGATATATGCCCGGAATACGCCGATATTCGTAAGTTGTCTGCCATTCACTTTGCTTTCCGTATTAATCTGGTGTTCGAGGTTGTACGCGTTAATTTCGCTTATTTTTGTCGTGATATAGTCGGTTAGGTAGTGAATTTTCTGAAATTCCTCAATCATTTCCTTGCTACAAAAGCAGATGCTCGTCGTATCAACATAGAAGCTGCGCTTGATCCTTCTGCCGCCGGATACTTGCATGCCTCTCCAATTCTTGAAGGAGTCGGAGATGAGTGCATAGCTTGGAATCATGGTGATCGTCTTATCGAAATTCATCACCTTCACCGTGTTTAGGGTAATGTCGATGACGTCGCCGTTGGCATCGTATTTGGGCATTTCAATCCAGTCGCCGACACGCACCATATCATTTGACGATAACTGAACGCCTGCCACCAGGCCTAAGATGGAGTCCTTGAAGATTAGCATCAGCACAGCCGATAAGGCACCCAGCCCGCTGAGAATAATCAGGGGATTCTGACCGATGAGGTTCGAGATGACCACAATGCCGCCGACGATGTAAAGAACGATCTTCGCTACCTGAATGTATCCCTTAATCGGCCGGATCTTGGAAACCTCGAACGAACGATAAATGGCATCAAACGCATTCAGCAGCGCATTAAATACCATGATCGTTACGATAATCATATAGGTCATGGCTGCCTTTTCAATCAAAGTTTGATAGGACGGAAAAATCGACGCCGAATAATAGATGATGATTGCCGGCACCAGGTGCGAGAGCTTATGAAACACTTTTTTCTCCACAATGATATTGTCCCACGTATATCGATTGTTATTGACGATGTGAATGATGATCTTCAGCACAATCTTTTTGGTTATATAATTGGCCAGTATGGAGACCAGCGCGATGAAAAGGACCATGATCATGTTGGAAAGATAGATCACCGTTTGCTCGCTCATGCCATATCCGTCTAGTTGATTTCTGATAAAATCCATTGTTGCCTCCTAAAGCCTTGTTTACTATATGAGTATGAAATTGATGCACTGCCTAGTACGTAAAATATTCGTGCTGTCTACACCTCATTTCGTTCAGCTTATATAGCCTACTATTATAAAGTAGATGGAGACCCGAGGTAAAGGAAAGACAGATTCAATGGTTATATGTACCATATCTTTTTAGCTATTGCCTTCTTAAGGCATAAATGGAAAAAGACCTCCCCAAAATTCTAGCTATCCGGCGCGCCGGCGCTTTTAACATATACATTGTATCCCTCCACATTACCTACGGGCGACCTTTCTATATACGCCGTTTCATCTAGCCCCCACCGCCAATGATCGAAAGATCGGCTGCATGGACCGTTGCCTTATTCACCCACCCTCCCGCTATGAGAGATAGTGCCAGGGAAAGGCTGTACTACCTAGAGTGAATATGATTCTACGGCTCTGATTGCTGGCTCTGATAATCGATTACAGTGCTTCTTAATGGATACTATCAATATATTCTGTAGAGTCTAGCGCATTTTTGTTGTTGACAGTATGACCTTGAATATTATAATCTGCTATAGTGAATTGATAATAATTATCAATCTCAATTAAAATAGCTGAATCCGAGAGGAGTACTACTCCGATGTTTACATCGAAAACCCAAATGCTGCTGCTCATACTGCTTTTAATCTCTATTACGCTTGCAGCCTGCTCCGGCAATAACAACAATAACGCCGCCGGCAATGCTGCCGCAAAGGAAAATTCAGAAACTATAACGCCTGAGAATAAAACGATCACGGTATCGTGGCCACGGGACATCGGACCGATGAATCCTCATGTTTATAATCCGTCCCAGCTAATCGCGCAATCGATGATCTATGAGCCGTTGGTCAACTATAACGAAGGCGGCGAGGTTGTGCCATTCTTGGCCGAATCGTGGACAATTTCGGAGGACGGCAAAACCTATTCGTTTAAAATTCGCCAAAATGTTAAATACTCGGACGGCACTCCGTTCAACGCAGCAAGTGCCAAGAAAAATTTCGATGCCATTATGATACACAAGGATAATCACAGCTGGCTCGGCTTCATCAGCTTGCTGGACAAAACGGAGGCGGTAAACGAATATACGTTCAACATCGTTTTGAAACAAGCCTATTATCCGACTTTACAGGAGCTGTCGGTTATTCGTCCGGTGCGTTTCCTCCGTGATGCCGGCTTCCCGGATGACGGCGATACCTCTAAAGGCGTGAAGCAGCCTGTTGGAACCGGCCCGTGGATGCTGACGGATTACAAAACGGATGAGTATGCGGAGTTCACGCGCAATCCTCATTATTGGGGTGAGCAGCCTAAAATCGATAAAGTCGTATTTAAAATCATACCGGACGGCGATACCCGCGTTCTTGCCTTCGAAAAAGGCGAATTGGACCTGATCTACGGAGAAGGCTCCATCAGCATGGACGCATTTATGCAATTGCAAGCTAACGATGATTATTCCACGCAAATTTCCAGCCCAGTTGCAACAAGGCAGCTGGTTATGAATACGACGAACACGGCGCTGTCGGATAAAAAAGTGCGTTTGGCTCTGCAGCACGGCTTCAATAAAGATGCAATGGTGCAAGGCGTCACTTCTGGATTGGAAGAGACCGCGGACAGCTTGCTATCCTCCAACTTCCCATATGCGCAGAAGAACCCTGCCCCGCTTGGCTACGATCTCGAGCAAGCGAAGGCTTATTTGGACGAAGCCGGCTGGACGCTGCCTGAGGGCAAGGCGGTACGGGAAAAAGACGGCAAGCAGCTGGAGGTGGAATTGATTTACGAGAAGTCGGATCAAGTGATCAAGCCAATGGCCGAAACGCTGCAAGCGGAATGGGCGGCTATCGGCGTGAAATTGAACATTACGGGCATTGAGCTGACGGAGCAAATAAAACGGTTCCGCGCGGGGCAATTCGATCTGTATTTCTTCAGCAATTACGGCGCACCGTACGATCCGAGCTCGTTCATCCATATCGTAGCGGAGAAGAGCTTCGGCATTGCGGAGGCGCTCACTAACCTGCCGATAAAGGAACAACTTGACCAGCAGGTGCAGGAAGCACTTGCTACGACGGATGAGAATAAACGCAAAGAATTGTATGACGCCATTCAGACGACGCTTCACGAAGAAGGTGCGCTTGTGCCCATCTCCTACATCAGGAAGACTGTCGCATACACCGATAAAATCGGCAGTTTCGAATTTCCTGGAAGCCGGGACGATAACCCATTCTCCAGCATTAGCTTAAATCCGTAATACAGGGAGGCGCATCATGGGCAGCTTTATCGGAAAACGGCTTTTGGCCGTCATCCCTATTTTCCTGTTTGCCACGTTTCTGACGTTTTTGCTGATTCATCTATCCCCCGTCGATCCAGCCGAAGTCTATTTGACAGCGGCACATATTCATCCGACAGAGGAGCTTCTCGAACAGAAAAGACAGGAATTCGGCTTGGATCAGCCGCTGCTTGTTCAATACACTCAATCCTTAATGAAGATGTGCCGACTCGATTTCGGCACATCTTATGTTTCGAACGAGCCGGTTTGGAACGAAATTGGCCTTCGGATGCCGGCGACGCTTCAGCTCGCCTTCAGCAGTATTGTACTGGCTGTCATCATCAGCATTCCCATCGGTTTTTTGGCCGCCATATACAAAAATAGCGTGTTTGATCATCTTAGCCGCGTGCTTGCCTATTTCGGCGCATCGATTCCTCAATTTTGGCTCGGCTATTTGTTGATCTTTTTCTTTTCGGTCAAGTTGGACCTGCTGCCGGTGCAGGGCAGAGGTTCATTCGCGCATCTTGTCCTGCCGTCCTTTACACTCGCGCTAGGGCTCATCGCCATTTATTCCCGCTTGCTGCGCACCGGCGTCCTGGAACAATTGCAAGAGCCATACGTCCTGTATGCGCGAACCAGAGGGATCAAAGAGAAGGTGATTCTGGGCAAGCACGTGTTGAAAATTGCTATACCACCGATGCTGACCGGCCTTGGCATGAATTTAGGAAAACTTCTCGCCGGGACGATCATTGTCGAGGAGGTTTTCTCCTGGCCAGGCTTCGGCCGTTATTTTATTGAAGCGATTTTTAATCGGGACATACCCGTTATCCAAGCTTACGTGCTCATTTCCGCTTGCCTGTTTATCGTATGCAACTTGATTGTCGATCTTGTGCAAATGGTTTTGGATCCTCGAATCTCATGGAAAGGACGGACCGACCAATGATAGCTAGTATGCGTACCGGCCTTAGGAGCCAAAAGACCGCAGCGGTATGCTCGGTCATTCTGGCCGTCCTTTTTCTACTTTCCATTATGGCTCCGTGGATCGCCCCGCATGATCCGGTTCAGGTCAACTTGGCGATCAAGCTGCAGTCCCCTTCATGGGATTATCCGCTCGGCACCGATCAGCTCGGACGATGTAATCTATCCCGCCTGCTGTACGGATCGCGCATCTCCCTCGGCTTCGCATCCTTAATCTTTATATCCTCGCTCCTGATTGGTTTGCTGATTGGGACGTTTGCCGGATATAAAGGCGGAATCATCGATCAAGTGCTGATGCGTTTTTGCGAAGGAGTCATGGCATTTCCGACGCTTGTGCTCGTGCTGGGACTTGTCGGTATATTCGGCCCCGGATTGCCGCAGGTGATCTTGGCGATGATTATGGTGCAGTGGGTCTATTACGCCCGGATGTTTCGAGGCATGGTGCTCAGTTTACGGGAGCGAAATTTCATTACGGCGGCAAAAATAAGCGGCTCTTCACAGTGGACGATCATTCGGCGTCATGTCGTTCCGAATGTGCTTCCGCCAATCGTCGTTATGGGGACGCTAGAGATCGGATGGGCGATCATGGACATCGCCGCCATGTCGTTTCTTGGGTTGGGCGTCCAGCCGCCTTCGCCGGAGTGGGGCTCCATGATTCATGAGGGCAAATCCTATATTCGAAGCAATCCCGAGCTTATGCTGTATCCGGGCATCATGATCTTAATCATCGTCGTGACCTTCAATATTTTAGGAGAAGCGTTATCGGAGCGCTTCGGCGTAAAACGACGTTTCTGAAAGGGTGAAGCCATATGACGGCACAATCTAATGCTGTATTGCAGATAAGCGGCCTGCGCGTAACGGCAAAGACGGCTCAAGGCGAGACGCCGCTCGTCCATGCCATCGATTTGGAGCTCCGGCCCGGCCGCGTGCTTGGCTTAATTGGGGAAAGCGGATGCGGCAAAACGATGACCAGCATGTCCGTGCTGCAGCTGCTGGACCGGAAAACGACAAAAATCGAAGGCAGCATCCGGCTGAATGGGCGCGAGCTGAACGGAATTCGTTCAGAGTCGATGCGTGCCATTCGCGGCAAAGAAATTTCGCTTATCCTGCAAAATCCGATGAATGCTTTCAATCCTGTTCTGACTATTGGCAGCCAATGCATCGAAACGATCCGTACGCATACTTCCCTATCGAAAAAACAAGCCTATGAGCTGGCCGTATCTTCGCTGCATGACGTGAACTTGCCGGACCCGACGACCATTATGAAGCAGTACCCTTTTCAATTGAGCGGCGGTATGCTGCAGCGCATCATGATTGCGACGGCCGTCTGCCTCCGTCCCTCCGTCATCATTGCCGACGAACCGACCACCGCGTTAGATGCGGACAATCAGCTGCGCGTATTGCGGCAGCTAGACCGTATTCGTTCGGAGTATGGCACGTCCATTTTGCTCATTACTCACGATTTGGGAGTCATTGCGGAAATAGCCGACGAAGTCGCCGTCATGCATCAAGGGCGTATTGTCGAGCAAGCGGATGTCTTTCGGCTATTCGATCATCCGCAGCACGAATATACGCAAAAGTTGTTGAACGCAAGGCCATCGTTCTCCATAGACCAACAATCCAATGAGATTATACTGGCATGATCGTTCACAAATTGACAAATTGTATAAGATCGGGGGCCCTGTGATGAGTTTGCTGAGAGTAAGCCATGTGACTCATGGATACGCCGCAAGTAGTCTGTTTAGAAAAGCTAAGCGTTCAATCGTGCTTTCCGACATCTCCCTATCAATCGAGCCCGGCCAATGCCTGGGCCTTCTTGGAGCGAGCGGAGCGGGTAAAAGCACGCTCGGCAAAGTCATCCTTGGCTTGGAAAGACCGCAGAAGGGACAAATTTTATTTCAAGGCGTCGACCTGTATGCTTCAAATGCATACGACCGCAAAAAGCTTCGCCGCGATCTGCAGGTTGTTTTTCAAGACTGCTATTCATCGGTTAATCCGAAAATGAATGCGGAGCAAATTATCGGAGAACCGCTGATGAACTATGAGAAATTATCAGCGCAAGCGCAAACACGAAGGGTAGAAGAGCTGCTGGAAATCGTCGGGCTTCATCCGGATGATCGAAAAAAATACCCTCATCAGTTTAGCGGCGGACAGCTGCAGCGAATCAATATTGCAAGAGCGATTGCATTGAAGCCGAAAATGATCGTATTAGACGAAGCTGTCAGCAGCCTCGATATGGTAACGCAATCTGCTATCCTCAAGTTATTACTTGATTTAAAGGCGAATTTTGGCCTATCGTATTTATTTATATCGCATGATATTAAGGCTGCTTATCACATTTCCGATGCATTGGCCGTCATGGATCACGGCGAACTGGTCGTGCATTCCGAGAATAAAGAGCAGTTTATTGGGCTGCAGCACCTAAGCGTACAAAAACTCGTTCAATCGATGCTTCCGGAACACCCCCGCTTCCGCTCAGGTGTATAAGCATATAAGTAAGGGTTGGGGATTCCTGGTTGAATGGATTACAACTAAAAAACGCAAAAAAAGAGAGCTTTTAAAGCTCTCTATAGGCTGGCTGCATCATCCCTTGAGCGGGCTGATCCTCCGGGTACTCATCATATGGCGGCTGAAAAGGCTCATGGATTTGGGTTTCCATGGACACGGACGGCCGCTGATAGGGTTCATCCACGTACATGATTCTGCGCTGAATTTGCATGAGCCCATTCACGATGCGCAGCGCGACCCAGAACAGGACAAGACCAACGCCTACGTACAGCAGGTATTGCTGATTATAAGTCCAATCGATATGGAAATAACTGAACAAGCTTTTCTCCAAAATATCAAGCTGGATTTCATTCATCAGTATGATATGCACGACCGGAAGAGCAATCAATCCGAGTCCCAGTGAAATCACCGTCACCATAATAACAAAGAATACGATACCAGTAACAAACCTTAGGAATACGAGCAGCAGGTTTCGAATAAATAGTGCTCCGTCAAAACCGCTCACCATTCGTTTCAACCAGTTCTGCCCAGCTTCAGTCTGTTGATGGTAGGAATACGAAACGGATGGAGCAGGAAGGCCCAAAATTTGCCTAATCATGCCTTGTTCAAAAAGCACAATCCCATTTAACAGCTTCGCTACGCCAAAGAACAGCGGGATTCCGATAAATATGGGAGTTAGACCGATGGATAATACCAGTCCTGTTACCGCTACTGTAAAATAAATAATCCCTAACGGGAGGGATAGCAATAAATAGAGGATCGTTGCGTAGGTTTTTGGATTAAAAAGCACCCATTTCACCTTACCTGTCCGCTCCGAGTTCGTTGCTTCTATTGCTTTCAAATTCAAACACCCCTTTCGACATCATATAGTCACGTATCAGCAAGTTATAAATTCATTATAACCGCCTTTTTCACCCGACATAACCGTCTTAAGGGGTATCTGGACCTAGACCTAAGACTAGGGATCGGTCGATTTGCAGACGTTAACCTTCCGGAAATTCACGCAAATCGTTTGGTATAAAAAGAGAAGTTCATAACGAATCACCTTTCTGAAGGTAGCTGACCCACTCATGGCGTGTTGAAAATTCCAATTATGAATTGAAAACTCAGGTAATCGGGGCTCTTGATGGTGACAAGGATTGTGAAATCACCGGTTCTCGCTTTATTTTAGTGCTTCGTTTGATTAGGACTTGTATTGGCCAAAATAGGCAGCATTCTCTCACTCTTCTCCATAAAGGAATTGCATTGGCCACAGATCGGTTGAATCAAAAAAACAAAGTTATCCCGCATCCATCCGTTGCACTTTTTATTGGCGCATGACCATATCGTTGTCATTTCCTCTGGAAGATCAACCATTAGTCTTCTCCGTGAATAGTACAAGCAGCATCCCTCTTTCTCTTCTGGAATAATGAGCGAAAAAAAAGGCCCCAACACGATGTGCGGGACCTTCTAACTACAAGTTATAGTTTAACAACATTCTCGGCTTGTGGGCCTCGATTGCCTTGTACTACATTAAATTCAACTCTTTGACCTTCTTCCAAAGATTTGAAGCCGTCGCTAACAATTGCACTGAAGTGCACAAATACGTCGTTTCCGCCTTCAACCTCGATAAAACCAAAGCCTTTGTCTGCATTAAACCACTTTACTGTTCCATTTTCCATGGTCAATTACCTCCATATTTTCATTTTTACATGATCTTCGAATTCAAAAAAAAATCACATATTGTACAAGGCTACATAATCAAAATCTAACCCTCTACAATATGTGATCTCAGGTCCAAATTCCAATAATCTAACTATAACACAACTGGAGTTGATTTACAAGTTTTCTTTACTTTTGCATCAATTTAATTACCCCACACCTTATCTGTCTCCCGGACATATAAGCACGAATTTAAGCTCACACTTCAGGGGCGAATCCCGAAAACTGGTATGACAAATCCGGCTCGCTCAATGAGGTCGCTAATAAAATGATCGAGGCCACCCGGAGGAAAAGGAATGAAGTCATCGTAGGCGGTCAGAGCAACATGAATAGCCCGCCCTCGAAACCCTTCACCATTTCGCAATAAACCAGTTCTGCCCAGCTTCAGGCTGTTGATGGTAGGAATACGGAACGGATGGAGCAGGTAACTCCAAAATTTGTCTAATCATACTTTGTTCAAGAGCTCGGAGCTCTCCCTAATCCAACCATCCCTTGCTACGTGCGATGTCTATTGCTTCGATCCGTGTATTCGCCCCGAGCTTCGCAATCGCTTCCGACATATAGTTCCGTACCGTTCCGTAGGATAGAAACACAGAAAAAAGGGGCAAAAAAGAAGGACCTCTAAAGGCCCTTCTTATGCATAATGTACATTTAATACTCTTTGATTGAGGTGTCATGTTTTGTGAATTTTTGGCCACGATTCCTGCAAAGACTTCGGTCGGTCGAAACAACAATTCTAGACCTTTACTCAAGTGTCCCCTTTTTTCATGGGGCGATGTCTGTAATTCGCGATAAAGATACGCCAGCACAGCTTTATAAGATTCGGAACAGCGCGTGCGTTTTCTTTGAGATAGGACCATGCCGGACGGTTTCCACGTTTCGTATTGCATTCGCTGCATGAAGCGATCAGGTTGTGGGGGAGATCCGAGCCGCCTTTGCTTGAGGGGATAATATGGTCTACTGTCGTGGCGTGCCCCCCGCACCACAAACAAGTGTAATGATCTCGTTTCAGTGCAGCTTTTCGATAGCCCGGGAATAAGAAAGGATTATAAAGCAATTGGATCGTCTGCTCATCAATCCAGACAGCCCGCGATCGCTCAACTTCCCGCCAAGCCCGATGGAGCAAACACGGGGTTAGCTGTTGACCATCCATATTGAGCACCGTTATCAATCGATCCTCTCCATCATGACTATGATTCATCGATTTCACTCCATCTGTAAGACATGCTCTAGCCTATAGTATTAATATAAAACATAAACACCATCCTCATGCGGATGGTGTTTTTCAAGATGGAGGCGAGGGGAGTCGAACCCCTGTCCGAAGATAACGACAACACAAGTTTCTACGGGTGTAGTTACAGTTTTAATGTCACCTGAAAGCATTGCCCGTAAATATACAAGACCAGCACGAGGCGGCCCAGAACCACAATACCAGTTTCGCCGTCCCTTACAAATGCCAAAATACAAAAAGCGACCTTGTTAGGTCGCAGGAAGGGTTAATTTTCCCTTAACACCTTGATTTATTCCACCAGTTCACCATTAATGAACGTCATCGATTTGTCTTTGAATTCTAAAATAAAAGTGTTTTGGTAATCCGATTCATTACGGATCTCCATCCCTAAGCTATACTCATTACCAACATCATCAAAAGGGTTATGAATCACGCCTTTAGGGGTGTATCTTGTTTCACTACCGATTACATTGTCATCACCATCGTAAATAAATTCATTCTTCCCCGAGACCAGCAAGTCTTTGCCATTCTTCAAAGTTAAATGAACCTCCAGACGACCGTTGCTCTTCTTATAAACGATATCAACATCATTAGACGACACTCGAGTCCCAATAGCGAATAGCCAAATAATAGCTGCAGCCAGTAAGAGCACCACAGAGATGGATAAAATGATCTTCCGTTTGTTCATTTTTTTCACTTTTTTTAAGTAATTGAGTTTGTCTATCTCATCTTTATCAATTACGGGCATACCGAGACCTGTTTCCTCGGTCATTTCTCGATGAAACTGACGGCATGCCTCACAGGACTCCAGGTGCCTATCGATTTCTTCATTACTATACGAAGAAGTTAGCTTTTCAATATAGGAAGGTAACAGATCCCGAATTATATCGCACTTCATGACGATCTTCCTTTCAACAATTTTTGTTTTCCGCGGTAAAAGGTAACTCTTGCCCACGTTTCATCTCTGCCGAGAATCTCTCCAATCTCCCGAAAGCTAAATTCTCCGGTCAAACGCAGGTACAACACTTCTTTAGTATTTGGATCAAGCAAATGTAGCCTTTTGAATAAGTCCATTTTGTCCTGAGCTAAAATAAACTGTGATTCTGTCGAATTTGAATCCGTAAGAGAAGGATCTAGTAATGTATCAGAGGGCCTCCTCTGCTGCTTGTCCAGCTCCTGGTACCAAACATGCTTAGCAATCTGACAAAGCCACACGTATACTTTACAGCTTCCATCGTATCTATGTATCGACTTTATCGCTCTATAAAAAGTTTCTTGGGTGATCTCTTCTGCCAACAAATGATTCTGACACAAGCTGAATACGAACTTATATACTTGGGTTGAAAATTCCCTGTATAATTCCTCGGTGTCCTGCATCTGTTCACCTCCTCAAGTTATATATCCATATATGATGATAAACGTTACAACTTATTTTGAAATAACCAAATTTTCATTGATTAATAAAGGTGCCGCTTCATTCCTGAAATTTATTTACAATTCCTTGTATAACGCTTCTTATTTCAATCCTATATAAGTCACGGCCTGTATCTCCACATTCGTCAGGGTCAGCTTGCTCTTTGTTTTCTCTACAAACAGCAAAAATCCACAACCTAACTGGTTGTGGATTTCTATGTATGAAGGAGAGGGGGAGTCGAACCCCTGCCCGAAGATAACGACAGCACAAGCTTCTATGGGTGTGGTGACAGATTTGATGTCACCTGAGAGCATTGCGAAACAATGCTAACATCGTAAGCGACACTCGAACTCCCTGTCACCCAATTCCCTTCAGATCAGCCTGATTGTCTCCTTCAGCTTCATGGAGACAAGACAGCGTATTTCGCTAAAGTTGAGCCCTTATCCTGGTATACGGGCGAGCATACTGAGCGTGCTTTTTCCGGCCCCATTTGTTCCGGCAAAAACCGTCATAACTGGTTTTTGCTTATTCATGATATTCGAACTCATGTCGTTTTCCGGTTGCATCATAAATGATTTCGAACTTATTTCCGTTAGCATCCTCACGAACTCGTTTATTATTCTTGATATAGTAAATGGATGCCCCTGACTCCTTGGCTTGCTTGCGTGCATGTTGATTTGCTTTTTTCAGAATTTCTTGGAGCTGCTCTCGATTGGCAACCATCCTGAGTCCCTCCAGTTTTCTAATTACGCTTATTATATCATAAACAGAAGAGCCACCAACCAGATCACTGGCTGATGGCTCTATCATTGGTATGTATGGAGGCGAGGGGAGTCGAACCCCTGTCCGAAGATAACGACAACACAAGTTTCTACGGGTGTAGTTACAGTTTTAATGTCGGCAAAGCAAACGCCCCGTAACCGGCTTTCGCTATGCCCAGCCTGATTGTCTTCTTCAGCACACCCCAGGCGGAGATGTGACAGCGTATCCCACTAAAGTTGAGCCCTCATCCCGGTACATGGGCGATACAGAGCGAGAGCACGCGTGCAGGTTATTAAGCTGCTACAGCGTAAGAAGTTTGTTGTTTGCCAGTTATTATGGCTTTAGCGTTGATGAAGTGGACGCGTCCCCACTACCCGCTACTCATGCCCGAACTATCCCCGTCGAATCCAAAGAACGCCCCCTTATGTGGAGAAATGCCGATGCGCTAAGCACCTGACGTTTCCGCCAAAAAGGGTACCTGGATTAGATCTAAAGATGATTCAGCCACAGTAGTCAATCAAACGTTCGCATTCCTTCCCTCCAAAGAAAGAATGCCGTCTACTGCATGCTGTTGTCAAAGAGTCAATCTTGCCTTACATCAAATAGTATATCACAAACTGCATCAAAATGATATATATAATGCAGGTAACACAGCTAAAACATGCCACTCGAAAAGCCAACTTGCTTCCTCAACGCACAATCTTCTGCTTCTCCCGCAGTGCCCGCTGGATATCGCGCTGCGCGTCCTTCTTCGCAGCATCCGCACGCTTGTCGTACTGCTTCTTACCTTTGCCGAGGCCCAGCAGCAGCTTGGCATAACCGTTGCGGATATAGATTTTAAGCGGAACGATCGTATATCCTTCCTGCTTGGATTGACCTAGCAGCTTACGGATCTGTTCTTTGTGCAGCAGCAGCTTCCGCGCACGCGTCGGGTCGGATGGATTGCTCCGGTTCCCTTGCTCAAACGGGCTGATGTGCATATTGTGAATGTGGATCTCGCCATTGCGAATTGTCGCAAACGCGTCGCCAATATTGGCACGGCCGTTACGGATCGACTTGATCTCGGTCCCGGTCAGAACCATCCCCGCTTCGTACGTATCTTCTATGAAGTAATCATGGGAAGCTTTCTTGTTCTGGGCCAGAACCTTCCCGTCACTCTTCTTACCCATGGTCTCACTCCTTGTCATGAGCAGTAAATGGAAAAAGGACTCCCGGCAGACCGCCGAAAAAATGCAATCTCACCAGAAGTCCATTGTATCAAACGTTGGCCTGCTTACGCAAGGCGGGGCAAGCGTTCCGCTCTGAATATCGAATGGCAAAATCGGCAGCCATGATTCTAAGGCCATGAGCACCGAAGAGGGACTTCAAGATTAAATGAGTATCCCCTTCCCATTCATCATAACTGTGTTCACAGTGCTGGTCCTATAGGGATGTCAAAACGCTTGCCGTCCGCCCCAGCCCTACTTTTTCTTCTTCCTCACAAAAGCGGCTGTGCCGTTCCCGCCTTTGCTCTTCCGCTTGCGCCGTCCGCCGCCGCCTGAGGCATCGCCATCAGGGCCGGCTGGCCCACTGCCCGGCGTCGGTCCTTCGCCGATAAAGATGCCGCTGCGCGACGTCTTCTTCCGGCGGCCCTTGCCGCCTCCGCCGCCCGAGCGGGCGTTGCGGTCAAAGCCAAGGGCCCCGCCGCCGGCGGAGCTGTAGCCGCCCTTGCCGGAGCCGAACGCGAAGCTGCGCGTCTCCGTGCCTTCGGCGGCCTCTCCGCCGCCGCGCTTCCCGCCGGCACGGCCGCCCTGGCCGCCGGCGCTGCCCTCGCGGCGCCCTGCCGGCGCGCCGCCTTCTGCCGCGGCGCTGCGCTTGCCGCGGCCCTTGCCCCCGCGGGCTGCGCCATCGCGGGCGCCAAACCCGCGGCCACCGGCTCCGCCGCGGTCGCCGCCGCCAGTACCGCCGCCGCGGCCTTGCCGGCGCGGCTTCATATCCACCATCTCAAAATCGATGGTGTGCTCATCCATATTCACCTTCGCCACGCGCACCTTGACGTCATTGCCGATGCGGAACACCTTCGATGTCCGCTCCCCGATCAGCGCCATGTGGCCTTCGTCGAAGTGGTAATAATCGTCGGTCAGCGCGCTGAGCCGAATCAGGCCTTCCACCGTATTCTCCAGCTCGATGAACATCCCGAAGCTGGTCACGCTGCTGATAATGCCCTCGAATTCCTCGCCGACCTTATCCAGCATGAACTCGGCCTTCTTCAGGGCCTCGGTGTCACGCTCAGCATCAACGGCGACGCGCTCGCGCTCCGAGGATTGCTGAGCGATGTCGGCCATGCGGGCCGCGAGCTGCTCATGCCGCTGCTCGCTCAGCGTTCCGCCGCTCTCCAGCACCTCCCGGATCACCCGGTGAATGACCAGGTCCGGGTAACGGCGAATCGGTGACGTGAAGTGGGAATAGTACTCGGCCGCCAGACCAAAATGGCCGGTGCTCTCCGAATCGTACTTCGCCTGCTTCATCGAACGGAGCATCATCGTGCTGAGCACCGTCTGCTCTTTCGTGCCGTGGATGTCGTCCAGCAAGCTTTGCAGGGCACGCGGATGAATCTGATTGCCGCGCCCTTTCACATGGTGGCCGAAATTCGCGGCAAACGCCATGAAGTTCTGCAGCTTCTCCGGATCCGGATCCTCGTGGATTCGGTAGATGAATGGCACCTTCAGCCAGTGGAAATGCTCAGCCACCGTTTCGTTGGCGGCCAGCATGAATTCCTCGATAATCTGCTCCGCGATGGAGCGCTCCCGTTTGACGATATCGATCGGCTTGCCATTTTCATCGACAATGACCTTGGACTCCACAAAGTCAAAATCGACCGCGCCCCGCCGCATCCGGCGGTTCCGCAGCTTCAGCGCCAGCTCCTGCATCAGGCGGAAATCCTCCACCAGATCGCTGTAACGCTCGATCAGCTCCGGATCCTCGTCGACCAGAATTTTACGCACATTGTTGTACGTCATCCGTTCCTTCGTCCGAATCACGCTTGTGAAAATATCGTGCTTCACGACCTTCATCTGCTCATTGAATTCCATGACGCAGGACATCGTGAGACGGTCCACCTGCGGATTCAAGCTGCAAATGCCGTTGGACAAGCGGTGCGGCAGCATCGGAATGACCCGGTCTACCAGGTAGACGCTGCACCCGCGGTTGTACGCTTCCTTGTCCAGCTCGGAATGCTCGCGCACGTAATAGCTCACGTCGGCAATATGCACGCCCAGACGGTAATGGCCATTCGGCAGGCGTTCCACGTTGACCGCGTCGTCCAAGTCCTTCGCATCCTCGCCGTCAATCGTGACGATATTTAAGCTGCGAAGATCCCGCCGGCCCTGCTGGACGATTTCTTCTTCCGTAATGGAATCCGGCGCAGCATCCGCCTCGGCCAGCACCTCTTCCGGAAAGCCTTCCGGCAGCTGATGCTTACGGATAATCGACAGGATGTCGACGCCCGGATCATCCTTGTGGCCCAAAATCTCCACAACCTCGCCCTCGGCCGCCGTCCGTCCCTCCGGATAGCTCACCAGCTTGACGACGACCTTCACGCCGTCCACGGCGCCGTTCATCGCATGCTTCGGTATAAAAATATCCCGGTTAATCCGCTTATCATCCGGCAGGACAAAACCATACGCCTCGTGATTTTGGAAGACGCCCACCACTTGGGTGACGGCGCGGGTGACGATGCGGACAACCTCGCCTTCCATTTTGCCGCCCTCGCTATGCTGCGAGCTAATGCGAACCAGCACCGTATCGCCGTTCATGGCGCTCTTCAGGTCGTTCGCATGAATGTACACATCGGGATGCTCCCGGTCATCCGGAATCAGAAACGCAAAACCCTTCGGATGCGCCTGCAGGCGCCCGCGCAGCAAAGACATCCGCTCCGGCACGCCGTAGCGCTGGGTGCTGGTCAGAATGATTTTTCCGGACTGCTCCAGATCGTTCAACAGCTTTAAAAACTCCCTGAAATCATGAGCATCCTCAATCGCAAAATGCTGCTCCAATTCCTGGTACGTCATCGGTTTGTATGCAGTTTCCCGCATAAAATCGAGTAAAATTTGTTCCGTTATCATGATTATCACCTCGGGGAACCTGCGAATTCATTCGTTCCTCTATCCATTCTTTGCCTACATATACACATACCCTAGTATACACGAATTTAATCCGCGGTATCCTTCGAAATCCCCCCAAAGATCACCATTCGCCCAAGGCATATAAAAAAGCCCCCGCTCTTCCAGAGTGAAAAGCGAGGGCCGTATTACCATTATTTCAACATCGCAACAACAATCGCCAAGATCATGAATCCTGCCGCCAAACCAACGGTAATGCGCTGCAGCACGAGATCCATACCGCGAGCCTTCGTTTTGCCAAACAGATGTTCCGCACCGCCGGAGATGGCACCGGCAAGACCTGCACTTTTCCCTTTCTGGAGAAGAACAACCGTAATCAACCCGATGGAGAAAATGACGAGCAGCACTTCGAACAATACAACCATGACTTCCACCTCCTACGCGTATGTAAACATCAGATTTATAATCGAATTAAAAGGTTCAAAATTCTGATGAAAAACAGCATTATTATTGTACCATAGCTTATTCTGACTGACAAGGCATTACCAACCGTCTCTAGTGGTCGGATCAAATGTTTGGATTTAAGAGATTCAAGTGATTTACAAGAGAAGGCAGAATTCCAAGAATGCAACCAAATGAAAGATTCAAGTACCAGCTAAGATTCGATTCCATATTCGAAGATTGTGAGCGATAATAAGTGAATACGAGAAATTCAACGATGCGAAACGTTTATCTAACTGTGTATCGCAACAAAGCCTCCTAGAGCTTGCCACTACCTGGCTTCAGCAAAAAAACAGCCTGCCCTCCCCACCCTTAGGAGACGGCAGACCGCTCTTCATCCATTTCCTTCATTTCACTCGGAATGATCCGGTGCTAATGGCAACCAGCTCGCCCTTGGCATCGGTAATTTTACATTCCGTCGTTACCGAACGGCGCGTCTGATGAACGATTCGGGCCGTTACCGTGAGGACACCCTCCCGGGCCGGCATGACAAAATGCACGTTCAGGTTGCTGGTCACCGTCGACTCGCCGGGACGCTCCAGCATGACGGCGATGCCCATAGCATTATCCATGAGCGAGGAGAGGACACCGCCATGCACGATCCCCATCATATTCATATGATGAGGCTGCGCATCCAGGGTGACGACAACCGCTTCCGGGGTAGCGGAAGCCAGCTTACAGCCGAGATATCCCCAAAAGGTAGGCTCCGCCGCCTTGGTCATGGCCTCCATGTAGGCCTCCCGGTCAAACGCCGGCTGTCCGGCCTTCGGATCCTGGCTCGTATCGGCTTTATGCATAAGGCCGCCTCCTTATATCGAATTTATGGTACGGCATACTTACGATATTCAACGTTTAAGGTACCCCATCTTCCGATTTTCAACGTTGCCTACTCATCGTTTACAAATGATGCCTTCTGAACGATCGGCGGAAAATCGCCGGCGACAAGCGGGGAGTGACCTCAGTGGGTCATCCAAAGGGCATGGCTGGTCGCCGAGAGCGTCGACGCTAAGCATCGTGCAGCAGTCATCCTTACACCGCGCCGGGAGTGGCACGCGGTAAGAGGAGAAGCTACGTCTTGTCGACCGATGCATGCCCGCAGCGCCTGCACCTAACTTCTCCATCTTATGCTTCAGCCTGTCGGTCTGCCTTCCTCCTCTTCCTCCAGCAGCTTGCGGCGAAGCACCTTGCCGACCATCGTCTTCGGCAGGGCATCGCGGAATACGAACTGCCGCGGAACCTTATAAGCAGCCAACTGGCTGCGGCAAAACTTTTCCAATCCCGAAGGATCCGGAGCCGCTCCATCTTTGAGCACGATGTAAGCTTTGACCGTCTCGCCGCGGTAATCGTCCTTGGTGCCGACCACCACGGCCTCCTTGACGGAAGGATGCTCATACAACACTTCCTCGATCTCCCTCGGATAGATATTGTAACCGCTTGCAATAATCATATCCTTCTTGCGGTCGATGATCGTAAAATAACCTTCCTCGTCCATCGTCGCCATATCCCCGGTAAACAGCCAACCGTTGCGGATCGTATCGAAGGTCTCCTCCGGCCGGTTCCAATAGCCCTTCATAACCTGAGGGCCCTTCACAATGAGCTCGCCCGGCTCGCCGACCGGCATTTCCTCCCCGGTCTCCGGGTCGACCACTTTGGCTTCCGTATCGGGTATCGGAATACCGATCGTCCCGATCTTGCGTCTTCCCCAGATCGGATTCGCGTGGGTCACCGGCGAGGCTTCCGTCAATCCGTAGCCCTCGATCAGCCGTCCCTTCGTCAGCTCCTCGAACTTATCCTGCACCTCGACCGGGAGCGCGGCAGAGCCGCTGATGCAGGCATTAATGGAAGACAAATCGTATTCCTGAATCCGCGGATGATTGATCAGCGCAATATACATGGTGGGCGCGCCGGGGAAGAGCGTGGGCTTTACTTTTCTGATTAACTCCAGGATCATCGCCACTTCGAATTTAGGGACCAGAATCAGCATGCCGGCACGGTACACCGCCTGATTCAGCAGCACCGTCAGCCCGAATACGTGAAAACACGGCAGCGCGGCCATATACCGCTCCCTCCCGTCCTCTACCTGGTAACACCAGTTCGCAGACTGGACCGTATTGGCCACCAAATTCAGATGCGTCAGCATGACGCCCTTGGGCGTCCCCGTCGTGCCGCCGGTATACTGCAGCAGTGCCAAATCCCTTTCCGCATCCACGCTTTCGCAGATTGGATCGTTAGGCGATGCGGCCAGCAGCTGTTTAAATGCATGCACCCGGCTGCCATAATGGACGACCGGGAGAGGGCCTGCCTGCTTCGCTTTGATCGGATAGAGCAGATTCTTCGGGAACGGTAGATAGTCCTTCACCGACGTTACGATGATATGCTCAAGCTTCGTCTCCTCTATTACCTTCTCCACCCGGGAAACGAACATATCCATCGTGATGATGATTTTGGCACCGGAGTCCTTCATCTGATAGGCGATTTCCCGCTCCATATAGAGCGGATTGGTCATGACGCACACCGCTCCGGCGAGCAGCGCGCCATAGTACGAGATGACGACCTGCGGACAATTGGGCAGCATGATCGCCACCCGGTCTCCCTTCTTCACGCCCTTGCTGCGGAGCGCATTTGCCATGCGGTAGGCGGAGTCCAGCAAGCTTTGGTAGCTGATCGTTTTCCCCATAAAATACATCGCCGGCTTCCGGGGATATTTCTGTGCCGACGTCACGAGAAACAACGCCAAATTCTGTTTCGGATAATCAAAAGCGGGGGCTACTTCCGGCGGATAAAACTGCAGCCAAGGCTTTGTATCCATACAAAACCAACCCTTTCCTAAGGAATGCTTCTTCCTTTCCTACTCCAAGAAAAAACCTGTCTCTTTTGTTAAGCTCCAAAAAAATCCGGTATAGATCACCCCCGCACATCCCGGGAGGAACGGTTTAGGTCGTGCACTTGCTTGGGCTGTCCGCTGTCTTAGAATGTCCGCGTACTCTGAATGTCTGGACATCGGTTGGCCCGGATTATCGAACCGCTTTGGTCCGGTCTCCGAGTCGTACGCCCCTTCTGGATGTTCGCACGACTTGACTCCTCCCTGCGTTTATGCGGGACGGGAACCCTATGAACTCGTTCACAGTGTTCTCCGTTATCCGCAATCTGCGCAATGAGCTTCAGGGTGATCCGCCGGAAGATTTGGATACCTTGTTAATATGCCGGCAGCAGTATGGGCGCAACGTTACTTACACCGTATACCGCTCGTTTTTGACGATGCGGGCTGCAATGCTGCGCTTCAGCGCTACCGTATCGACCGGGCTGGTGCGGGTCAGCTTTTTCAATACCGACAGCTGCATGCGCAGCATATCGCCGGTTTCCACCGAGGCCAGCGTTTCTTTGGCGAGCGCCTCGATGCGTTGGAACGCTTCATACGCAAATACCTGCGTCATCTCGATCATGCCGGCCGCTTTTTCTTCCGATGTACGAGCGATATGCTTCTTGGTGCGCAGCAGGGCGCTTTCGAGCGCAAAAATATCAATCATCATGTCCGCCAGATTGGATAATAACTCCTGTTCCTTCTCGAGCTTGGTCCCGAATTTTTGAACCGCAAGGCCGCCGGCGAGCAGGAAAATCTTTTTGCTCATATCCAGGAAATGGGCTTCCTGCTCCAGCGTACCCTCAAACGTTTGGCCAGGAACGATCTGCAGCAGTTCATTTTGCAGGCCTTGCGCTTTTTGCAGCAGCGCGATTTCACCCTTCATGGCTTTTTTCACGAGCGTTCCCGGGATGAGCAGGCGGTTAATCTCGTTCGTGCCCTCGAAAATGCGGTTGATGCGGGAATCACGGTAGATCCGCTCCACCTTGTACTCCTGAATGTACCCGTACCCTCCGTGAATCTGAACCCCTTCGTCCGCTACAAAATCCAGCCCTTCCGAGCAAAATACCTTGTTGATCGAGCATTCGATGGCATAATCCGAGATTGCAGCGGCCGACAAGGCCCCTGCGTCCTCGCTGGCATAATCGATGTCCTGCAGCGCCTCGTCAAGCAGGCCGGCTGTGCGGTACACCATGCTCTCCATCACGAAGGTGGCAATGTTCATCTCGGCCAGCTTTTTGCGCATGAGCGGGAACTGGGAGATCGGGGTGTCGAACTGTTTGCGGGTATTTGCATATTTCGCGCTCAGCTCGATCGTTTCCTTCGCCGCGCCGACCGTACCGGCTGCCAATTTATACCGGCCGATATTCAGGATGTTGAAGGCGATGCGATGGCCTTTGCCGATTTCGCCCAGCAAATTCTCCTTCGGCACCTTCACATCCTCGAAGAAGAGCGGACGCGTCGAGGAGCCCTTGATGCCCATCTTCTTCTCTTCCGGTCCGAGCGTGAAGCCCTCCATCTCCTTCTCCACGATGAACGCGGTGAAATGCTCGCCGTCGATCTTGGCGTACACGATAAAGATATCCGCAAATCCGGCATTGGTAATATATAACTTCGATCCGTTCAAAATATAATATTCGCCGTCATCGGATAAACGTGCCGTCGTTTTGGCGCCGAGCGCGTCGGAGCCCGACGTCGGCTCGGTCAGACAGTAGGCCGCGAGTTTGGCCCCGCTGGCCAGGTCCGGCAGGTACTTCTTCTTCTGCTCCGCCGTGCCGAAGAACACGATCGGCAGCGTCCCGATGCCGACGTGCGCCCCGAAGGACAGGGCGAAGGACGAGCCCTTGGCCAGCGCTTCGCTGATGATCGTGGAGCTCACTTTATCCAGCCCGACGCCGCCGAACGGCTCCGGCACGTCAGCGCCCAGCAGTCCGAGCTCCCCGGACTTGCGCAGCAAATCCACGGTCAGCTCGTAATTGAGCTTCTCCAGCTCCTCATCATGCGGCACCACTTCACCGTCGATGAAGCCCCGGACTGTGTCGCCGATCATTTTATGCTCCTCGGTGAAATCCTCCGGGGTCAGGATGCGCTGGACGTCCAGGTTATCGATAATATAGCTGCCGCCTTTGATTTTCGGTTCTTTCGTTTGGTTGTCGCTCATGGTTGGTTATGCTCCTTTCTGGAATGGGATTAGTGATTGTGTTGGTGCGTCTTCTGCGATGTTTAAGTCTGCTTCCTTAGATAGCGTCGCTTTGATGACTGATGTGGGTACTGCTCTGGTGTCCGCTGCGATGGCGGATTGTACTTCCTTAGATAGCGTCGCTTTGATGACTATTAGAATACTGCTCTGGTGTCCGCTCCGATGACGGATTGTACTTCCTGGTGTTCAGCTTAGAAGACTGGTGCGGTTGGTGTCCGCTACGATGGTGGATTGTACTTCCGATCGCTGTTAATTTCAGATTTCCTGAATGAACCCTAATAGGGTCGAAATCTGAAATTAAAGGCGAACACTTCGTTTCTCCAGTCCAATTCCGCCCTCTCCGCTGGGTAGGGCCGCCTCCCCCCCACAATCACTGTTGGTGGGGGGAAGGGCGCGGGTGCCCGGTCCGTATTCGGAGCGGGCACAGCGCTTGTTGGCTGTGTTCTGCTTCGAACACGGGTGCGGGGTACTGCTTCGATGACTGGTGCGGGTGTTGCTCCGGTGTCCGCTCCGATGACGGATTGTACTTCCGATCGCTCTTAATTTCAAATTTCCTGAATGACCCTTAGTGCGGTCGAAATATGAAATTAAAGGCGAACACTCCGTTTCTCCAGTCCAATTCCGCCCTCTCCGCTGGGTAGCCGCCCCCCCACAATCACTGTTGGTGGGGGGAAGGGCGCGGGTGCCCGGTCCGTGTTCGGAGCGGGCACAGCGCTTGTTGGCTGTGTTGGTGTCTGCTTAATGTGCTAATTAGCTCACTCACGCCCCGGCCGCGTGCACCTCGAACACCCCCGCGGCGCCCATACCGCCGCCGATGCACATGCTCACGACGCCGTAACCGCCGCCGCGGCGGGCCAGCTCGGACACAAGGCTGACCGTCAGCTTCGCTCCCGTGCAGCCGAGCGGGTGACCGAGGGCGATGGCTCCGCCATTGACATTGACTCTGCTCTCGTCAATGTCCAAGGCGCGGATGATGTGGAGACATTGCGAAGCGAATGCTTCGTTAATCTCGAACACATCCACCTCATCCAGCCCGATGCCCGCCATCCGGAGGGCCTTCGGAATGGCCTCCACCGGGCCCACGCCCATAATTTCGGGCTCGACGCCCGCCAAGGCGAAGGACCTGAAGGTCGCGAGCGGCTTAAGGCCGAGCGCTTCCGCCTTCTCGCGGCTCATGACCGCGACCGCCGCCGCGCCGTCGCTGGTCTGCGAGGCGTTCCCGGCGGTTACGGTCCCGCCGAGAGCAAAGGCAGGCCGCAATTTCGCCAGTACCTCCGGCGATGTGTCGGGACGTACGCCTTCATCCATATCGAAGGTGAAGGACTTGCTGCGCACCTTGCCCGATTCGTCTGCGGCTGCCAAGGACACGTTTACCGGTACGATCTCGTTCCGGAACTTCCCTTCCGCAATGGCAGCCGCTGCCTTGCGGTGACTGCTGGCCGCGAAGGCATCCTGCGCTTCGCGGGTAATTCCGAACCGGCGGGCAACCTCTTCCGCCGTATGCCCCATGCCGATGTACACCTCCGGCATTTCATCAACGATCGTCGGATGCGGAGCCGGCTTGAAGCCGGTCATCGGCACATGGCTCATGCTCTCGACGCCGCCGGCGATAATCACGTCGGCGTAACCGAGCATAATCCGTTCCGCTGCAAAGGCGATTGCCTGCAGGCCCGAGGAGCAGAACCGGTTCACCGTCAGGGCGGGAACCGTGACCGGATATCCCGCATACAACGAGATGATCCGGGCGACGTTTAATCCCTGCTCGCCTTCCGGCATCGCACAACCGAGGATGATATCCTCCACATCCTCCTTCTTGAGCCCCGGCGCGCGAGCTATGACGGCCTCCAGCACCGCCTTCCCCAGGTCCTCCACGCGCGTCTGGGCCAAACTCCCTTTCTTCGCTTTCCCCACCGGAGTTCGGGCAAGCGATACGATGACTGCTTCTCTCATGCCATCTTCACCTCGTCACCTTGAATTGGTTGGATATAATAGGACAACTTCTAACTTCATTTGCTAATCGGATTTGCCGACTAACATTCACAATCAGGACCTGAGGCACTGCTGGAAATCGAATGTTCGATGAACGTAATAAGACCAATTTGCAAGCAGCAACAGCATTTGATGAATGGCGGCGGATCACAGAGGAATTGCAGAGTAAAATCTAATCCCCAACGGAGTACCAACAACTCCCCTAGTTCCGCAGCGGCTTGCCCTTGGCGAGCATATGCTGCATGCGCTGCTGCGTCTTCGTCTCGCCGAGCAGGCTGAGGAACGCCTCGCGTTCCAGATCGAGCAGATGCTCCTCGCTGACGACGGTTCCGGCCGGCACGTCGCCGCCAGTCAAAATATGCGCCAGCTTCTTCGCAATCAGCAGATCGTGGTCGCTGATATATCCGCCTCGCTTCATGTCGATGGCGCCCATCTGGAGCACGGCGCGGCCGTCGCGGCCGACGACCCGGGCCTTGCCCGGCTGCGGCGGGACATAGCCGGCGCGATCAAGCTCGAGCACGGCCTGCTTGGCCTCATAGATTCGGTAGTCCTGATTCATGACCACCGTATCCGCCCCGCGGCCGTACATTTGAACCGCTTCATGGCCGCTGGTGGACGTCTTCGCCATCGCCACCATTTCAAACATGCGGTTAATCTCCGGCTGCGGATCGCTGCCCGGATCCGGGTAGCGGCTGCTAGCCAACAGGGCGAGCTCCTTGCAGCCCCCGCCGGCTGGAATCAGGCCGACACCGGTCTCTACCAGGCCGAAGTAGGTTTCGGCCGAGAAAATCATCCGGTCCGCCGGCAGGCACGCCTCCACGCCGCCGCCGAGCGTCATCCGATGCGGCGCTGCCACGACCGGCTTCTCCAGCCGTTTGAGCTTCATCATGCTGCCCTGGAACAGACGGATGATGTCATCCACCTCATCCCAATCACCGCTTTGGGCCTCCATCAGCATGAGCATCAGATTCGCCCCGACACAGAAATTGCGTCCTTCGTTAGCAAGAACCAACCCGCGGTAATTCGCCCGGACTTCCTCCACGCTCTGCTGGATCATGACCAGAATGTCCGCACCGATCGCATTGTTCGGTGACGTGAACTCCAGCAGTGCGACATCGTCCCCGATATCGATCAGATTTGCCCCCGTATTGGATCGGATCACCCGATTCTGTGCTTTGAGCGCCGATAGCGAGATCCGCTCCGGCTCTGCATCTACGGCTTTGTATTCACCCTTCAAATAATGGAACACCTGACCGTCCTTCGCTTGATAGAAGGTTTTATTCCCTGCGGCGATCCAGTCCTTGACCCAGGCCGGCACCGTCAGCCCCTCGGCTTCCATTCGCTGCACCGATTCCGGCAGGCCGATCAGATCCCAGGTCTCAAACGGCCCCAGCTCCCAGTTGAAGCCCCATTTCATGGCATTGTCGATCTCCTGGATGGAATCTGCAATTTCGCCCAGCTTCTCGGCGGAGTACACGAGTACCTGCTTCAGCACATTCCAGGCGAGCTCCGAGTAGCGGTCCTTCGTGCCGAGGAACGCCTTGATCTTCCGCTTAGCCCCCTTCACCGCCTTAGCCGCCTCAATGGATGCAGAGCTGATTTTAGCGCTCGGGTTATACTCCATCGTGGACAGATTCAGGGACAAAATGGTGCTGCCTTGATCTCCCTTTACTTTCTTATAAAAGCCCTGGCCGCCCTTCTCCCCGATCCATCCGCGGGATACGAGCTCATTCAGCACGTCAGGCACTGTAAATACGTCTCTCTCGTGCCCGTCCTGCACGTTGTCGTACACATTCTTCGCCACATGGACGAACGTATCGATTCCGACCAGATCGAGCGTGCGGAAGGTGGCGCTTTTCGGCCGTCCCAGCACGGGCCCGGTCGCCGCATCCACTTCCTCGACGGAGTAGCTGTTCTTTACCATTTCCTGCAGCGTGACGAGCAGGCCGTAGGTGCCGATGCGGTTCGAAATAAAATTCGGCGTATCCTTCGCCAGCACAACGCCTTTGCCAAGACGCTTCGTGCAGAAATCCACCATGAACTGCGTGATCTCGGGATCGGTATCAAACCCCGGAATGATCTCCAGCAGCTTCATATGGCGAGGGGGGTTGAAAAAATGCGTCCCCAGGAAATGCCTGCGGAATTCCTCGCCGCACTCCTCCGCCATCGCATTGACCGAGATCCCGGATGTATTGGTGCTAACGATCGCTCCTTCCTTGCGAACGCCTTCGATCGTCTTCAGAATGCTCTTCTTGATCTCCAGCCGCTCGGTGACGACCTCAATGATCCAGTCGGCCTCCTTCAGCTGGCTCAGGTGATCCTCCATATTCCCAGGCGTAATGCGGCTGACAAAATCGGCACGGTACAGCGGAGCGGTGCTTGATTTCGGCAGCGCGGCAACAGCCTTGGCCGCCAACCGGTTACGCACCTTCGGATGGTCCAGCGTGAGACCGGCCTTCTCCTCCTCCGGCGTCAGATCCTTTGGAACAATATCGAGCAGCAGGCAAGGGATGCCTGCATTGGCGAGATGGGCGGCAATGCCGGATCCCATCACGCCGGAGCCGATGACAGCGGCTTTGGTCATGTTTCGGCTAGCGACGCCGGAGCCTCTGACGGCTTCCCGGGTAGTGGTTTGATTCATTGCACAACGACCTCCTGTTCATGGATTTCGGATAGACCAAATACGGATAACTCCAAAATTTCCGCGATATCCCGCGTTCTTACGCTGTCCTCCACTTCCTTCAGCTTCGTGCCGTCCTCCAGCATCGTCAGGCAGTACGGGCAGGCCGAGCTGATCATCGTCGGCGAGACCGCCAGCGCCTGCTCGGTTCGCGCCAGATTGACGCGCTTGCCGGCATCCTCCTCCATCCACATCTGGCCGCCGCCGGCTCCGCAGCACATTCCGTTCTCGCGGGTGCGCTCCATCTCGAGCAGCTCCACGCCCGGAATCGCGCGAAGCACGTTTCGCGGCTGGTCATAGACGTCGTTATACCGGCCGAGGTAGCAGGAATCGTGGTAGGTGATTTTTTCCCGGATCGGATGCTTCGGCGTAAGCCGGCCTTCCTTCACCAGCTGATCCAGCAGCTCCGTGTGATGGAGGACTTCAGCCGTAAGCCCGAATTCCGGATATTCGTTTTTGAAAATATTGAAGGTATGCGGACAAGCTGTGACGATTCGCTTCACATCGTACTTCTGGAACGTCTCGATGTTCTCCATGCACAGCTGCTGGAACAAAAATTCATTGCCCATCCGGCGCGGGGTATCGCCCGAATTCTTCTCCTCATTGCCGAGAATGGCGAAGTTCACGCCCGCTTCATTCATGAGCCGGACGAAGGCGCGGGTGATTTTGCGGCTCCGGTTGTCATAGGACCCCATGGAACCGACGAAGAACAGGATGTCGAAATCCGGATTTTCCTTCACGGTCGGAATGTTTAAATCCAACGTTCCTTCCGGATCAATCTCCTTCACCCATTTGCTGCGGTCAGCACGGCTGATGCCCCATGGATTGCCCTGGCGCTCGATGTTTTGCATGGCACGCTGCCCCTCCTGCGGCACACTGCCTTCCATCAGGACCAGATGCCGCCGTAGGTCAACGATTTTGTCAACGTGCTCGTTCGCGACCGGGCATTGATCCTCGCAATTCCGGCAGGTGGTGCAGGCCCATATCTCTTCCTCCGTCATGACCCCGCCGATCAGCTGGACATCCTTCGGATCCACGCCCTCAACCTGATGCCAGGAGCGCTTCTGGACCTCCATCGTCGGCCCGATATCGGTAATGCCCTCACCCTTCCAGCCGACCAGCGCCAGATCGGTGGCGGCCATTGTATGCACCCCGGCGGATCCAAACACCGAAGCCGGCATCCACGGCGACTTGGAGGTAAGCGCCGCCCCTTTCTCCGTCAGGTGGTCGCGCAGCTTCACGATCATGTGCATCGGCGACAGCAGCTTGCCGGTATTCGAGGCCGGACACACATTCGTGCACCGTCCGCACTCGACGCAGGCGTAGAAATCGAGCATTTGCTTCTGGGTGAAGTCCTCGATTTTGCCGACGCCAAACGACTCCGCCTCCTCTTCCTCCAGATCCAGCTTGCTGAGCTTGCCGGGAGGATCAGTACGACGGACCAGAATGTTGATCGGCGCCGTAATGAGGTGAAAATGCTTCGACTGCGGCACGTAGACTAAGAACGACAACAGAATGAGCAGATGGATCCACCAGAATGCGAAATAACATACCGTGACCGCCGTAGAAGGCATCCAGGCAAACGCAGCGGCAATGCTTGAGGAGATCGGCGCCAATGCCGACCAGGGAAGATCTTCCCGCAGCCGCTCGAATGCCATCGTCAGCAGTACGGAAACCATCAGCGAGGTAATGAAGAAAATAACGATGCTCGGCTTCCATCCGCGCTTCAGCCGCTTCAGCTTTTCGCCGTACCGCCGGTATGCCGCATAGCCGATCGCGAGCAGAATGAGGGCCACCGTAATCTCCTGCATCAGGATGAAGCCCGCATACCCCGGAATCGGAAGTCCGTGCCCTGACAGGCCCTTCCATATAATGTCGATCGCGCCAAACTGCAAGATGATGAATCCATAAAAAACGATAAAGTGCATGATCCCGCTCTTGCGGTCCTTGAACAGCTTGCTATGGCCGAACACTTGAATCGCAAATTGGCTCAAGCGCTCCTTCAAATCCTTTTTCAAATTCGCCGGCTTTCCCAAACGGATGTACAGGTATCGGCGATACACCACGCTCGCGAACATATATACCGCCCAGCCTGTGATTCCAACAAAGAGCACGGCGTTGATCAGATCAAGAATCATCCCTCTCAGCTCCTTGCGTTATTTTTCTTCCCCTGCTTGCCGCTCGGGCGATGTGGTTGGACTCTAAACCCGCCTCCTGAGCCGGAAGACTGCCAACAACGGAGATTGGTGTTGATCCAACTGGAAATCACTCTGCTTCGTAAAATCAGGCTGCCGTCACTCCTTCCGCTCATCCGCCCGTCCATGCGTGAATCGGGACAACATATGAAGCGCTTACATTCGAGGACTAAAAATAGACCTTCATACCTGCGCCCTGCCGACTTCTTCAAACCGAACTTGCTTGCGTTAGCTGCGTATCTAGATCCTTTAAACCGGTAATTGGCTTTGCCGATCCTTAAAGCTGCCTTTCGCTTTCACGGTTAAACTGCCGTCTGTTGCCCTAGTGATATGAACGTCTATAATTTGTGGTCCGAATACGCCCGCTTCATAAATTTCCCGGCCTCCATCAACCGGTCGTTGACAATGACATGAACGTATTTTATGATGGATACAAGAACTGAATGAGTATTCATTCATAATTTTAACTGTATTCTAACATCGGGGTGAGCATATGACAAGTAAAAAAAATGAGAAGTACCATCTGATCCTTCAAGGCGCCCTGAAAGTATTCGCCGAGAACGGCTACCACCGCTCCCAGGTGTCCAAGATCGCCAAGGCGGCCGGCGTAGCCGACGGTACCATCTATCTATACTTCAAGCGAAAGGAGGATATCTTGATCCGTCTGTTTCAGGAGAAGCTCGGCGAGCTCGTCGGAAAATTCCACGAAAGCGTGAAAGGAACGACCGACGCGGTGGAAGCGCTGCGGACCGTATGCAGCATTCATTTTTCCGAGCTGGAGAGCAATCCGGAGCTGGCTTATGTCACGCAGATCGAGCTGCGGCAGAGCGATCTCGAGCTTCGCAAGGAAATCGGCAATGCGCTTAAGCCCTATATTGTACTGATCGAGAATATCCTGGAGCAGGGTATCCAAGAGCAGAAGTTCCGCTCCGATCTTAACGTTAAGCTCGTGCGCAGCCTAATATTCGGAGCGATGGACGAAGCGGTAACCTCCTGGCTCATCTCGGGCCGCAAGTATTCCCTGTCCGATCAGGTGGGGGAGACGCTTGGATTTTTTCTGAACGGTGTGTCCAGCGGGCAATAAAACAAGTCCCGCTCATCATATTTTATGAAGGCAACCATTCGAAAGGAGAGCTGAGGCCGATGAAGATTGTAGTATTGCTGAAGCAAACATTTGACACCGAGGAGAAGATTGAGATTGAGAACGGGTCGATTGCCGAGGATGGCGTCAAATTCGTGATCAATCCGTATGACGAATATGCTGTGGAGGAAGCCGTGAAGCTCCGCGACGAGCATGGCGGCAGCGTAACCCTTCTCTCGGTCGGTCCGGACCGCACGTCGGAGGCTTTGCGGACCGCGCTTGCGATGGGTGCGGACGATGCGGTGCTCATCTCGGATAAACGGATTCCGGATGACGAATATGCCGTATCGAAAGTGCTCCATGCGTATTTGGCTAAAGAAACGCCGGATCTGATTCTAGGCGGCAACTTCTCGGTAGACCGGGGTTCGGGCCAAGTCGCGATCCGCCTTGCTGGATTGCTCGGCATAGCCCATGCCGGATCGATTACCAAGCTTACGATCAGCGGCAATAAGGCTGAAGTGCACCGGGACGCTGAGGGCGATCTCGAAGTGCTGGAGGTTCAGCTGCCAGCGATTTTCACCGCTCAGCAGGGCTTGAACGAGCCGCGTTACCCGTCGCTGCCGGGCATTATGAAAGCGAAGAAGAAGCCGTTTCAAACGCTGTCGCTGGATGATCTCGGTCTCTCCGAGGACGAGATCCGCCCGGCGACGAAGCAAAGCAATCTGTCCTTGCCGCCGGAGCGCAGCGCCGGACGCATTCTGAAGGGTGAGCCTGCCGAGGTGGCGCATGAGCTTGTTACGCTGCTAAGAACCGAGTCCAAGGTGATCTAGCTTTTTACGGGAAGACGGGGAGATTCTTCGCTCCTTACTTTTTTACGATACGTTGAATGCGGTTACACAGGGGCCGATCAAGCGCTTCCCCTTTCACTACGTATTCTGAGTGTATGGTTCACGGGATGTCCGTCATGCACGTATTTCGCAGGCCGAGCTCTAGGTTCGGGTGGTCGAAAATCTCTATCATTCACCATCTCGATCCACGGCCGAACTTTCTTTGAAGTTCAAACCCATGATCGATGCATGCCCTCTGATCAATCTATGCTTGACCCGTGTTTGTCTGATTGGCTCTTAACTTATTGATTTATCATCTCTTCATCCATCTCGATAGGGACCTAAGGAGGTTATGTTATGAGCAAAACGATACTGGTATACGCGGAAACCCGCGACGGGAAGCTGCGTCAGGTCGCCCTGGAAACGCTGGGGGCAGCCCGTCTGATCGCAGGTGACGGGGACAGCATCCGCATTCTCGTCGCTGGCTCGAACATTACGGAGGCCGTATCCGCGCTTAAGCCTTACGGCGGCGAAGTCATCTATACCGTTGAGCATGACGACCTGGAGCACTATAATCCCGACGCTTACATGGCGGCGATCGAAGCGGTGCTAGGCGTTGCGAAGCCGGATGCGGTTCTATTCGGACATACGGCGATCGGACGCGATCTCGCTCCGCTGGTGGCGGCTTCCATGAACGCCGGTCAAATCTCCGACGTAACCGCGATTGAGAATAACGGCGGCGAAGCGGTATTCACCCGTCCGCTCTATGCCGGCAAAGCGTTCGAGAAGCGGGTGTTCATAGACGGACCATGGGTGGTGACCATTCGGCCGAATAACATCCCGGCAGCCGAAGCTGTTGTGGGTGTGGACACGAGCATCGAGGATGTCGCCTTCCCTGCGCCTTCCCTCCGCTCCGTCGTTAAGGATGTCGTCCGCAAAACGACGGGAAAAATCGACCTCTCCGAGGCTAAAATCGTCGTCTCCGGCGGACGCGGCGTGAAGAGCGCTGACGGCTTCAAGCCGCTCGAGGAGCTGGCCGAGCTGCTTGGCGGCGCCGTCGGCGCTTCCCGGGGCGCATGCGATGCCGGATACTGCGATTATGCGCTCCAGATCGGGCAGACCGGCAAGGTGGTTACGCCGGAGATTTATATCGCTTGCGGCATCAGCGGCGCCATTCAGCACCTGGCGGGCATGAGCCAATCGCGGGTCATTATCGCGATCAACAAGGACCCGGAAGCGCCGATCTTCAAGGTAGCCGATTACGGCATCGTCGGCGACCTGTTCGATATCGTGCCGCTGCTCACCCAGGAATTCCGCAAGGTGCTGGTGTCTTAACCGGCCGAAGCAGCAGCGGCCAGCTCTTGAAGCCTGTCCGGCTTCTCCAGCTCAAAGAAGGTCGAGTTCCGATTCGGCATGCCGGATGACAGGACTCGACCTTTCTTTTTTTCATACATTCATATTCTATGTCGATCCGTCACTCCATTCAGGAGCTGAACCGTTTCAGCAGCTTCTGCTGATGAGCCCGAAATGCCTCCTCCAGCGATATATCATAGAGATCGGCCAGCAATGATATATTGCCAAGAACGTCGCCGATTTCCTCCACCAAATCCTGCTTCAGCCGCTCTTGAGACGACACTTCCTCGTCCGGCCGGTCTCTCCCGATTTCAAAAGCACGTACTGCCCTGGCGGCTTCCCCCGCCTCCTCCATCAGAAAACCGATTCGGATAAAAGGGCCGTGTTCAGTCCAGCCCCGCTCTCCGTAAAATTGCTTGATCCATTGCTGCGCTTCGTTCATGTCCACTGTCCAAATACCTCCGTGTTCTGGGCTGTAACCTGGGTCTTGAGCCGCTAAGTAGATACGCATTGCCCAAAGCCGATTCATTTCATGATTGAAACCGTGAGTGTTCTTGGCTTATTCATAAATTTTACATACAAGGGGAATCTTCTACCATGCGGTTTAACATAAGGCGAGTACGATATAAACATGCTCTAACTTGAAGAACACGAAGACATCGCTTTTTCGATCCATGACACCAATCACTATATATAGTATGATTACTCGAAGTTATTATCAACATCTGGTTAGGAGTGGCTGAATTGAAATCAATATGCGTATTTGCAGGCTCGAACATGGGGGAGCATCCGGATTATAAGACCCAAGCGGCAGCGCTCGGCGAACTGATTGCCCGAAAACAATACCGGCTGGTGTACGGGGGGTCGCGTGTCGGACTGATGGGCGAGGTGGCCAATACGGTGCTTGAGCTTGGCGGCGAGGTCATTGGGGTCATGCCCCGGGGATTATTTAAGGGCGAAATTGTACATACCGGACTAACTCAGCTGATTGAAGTTGCGGATATGCATGAGCGTAAGGCAACGATGGGGAAATATGCCGACGGCTTTATCGCTTTGCCTGGGGGCTTCGGAACCTTTGAGGAATTGTTCGAGGTGTTGTGCTGGTCTCAAATCGGGATTCACCAGAAGCCGATCGGGCTGCTGAATATCCGGAATTACTACGACCCGCTGATGAGCCTGGTCCAATCCAGCATTACCGCGGGCTTTGCAAATTCATCCCATTTGAATCTGATCAACATTTCCGACGATCCGATCAAGCTTCTTGAGCTGATGGAGAGCTATACGCCGCCTACGCTGGATATGAAGTGGAAGGATCTTGATTAAGTCGCGAGAGGTCCTTGGTTACATAAGAGGCTGACTCAAGTTTCCCCGAGGAATCTTGAGATACAGCCTCTTTTTGCATTGAATGCCAGAGTCGGCTCCCTCATTCAGAATGTATATTTAGCGTATAACTATCCATTGTGCGGCCATCAACGCCCAATGCTTCAATCGATATATGATCATGCAGCGCTTGATTTCCTACCTTCCATTCCAATGACCAGCCATCGGAACCATCGGTATCATAACCTATTATTTTACGTTCCTTCCCTGTCTCGGTACCTGTAGGAGCAATCCAGAACAGAACCGTATTCGTATGCTCCGCTTCCACCTTAAATGTCACGGTTTCCGTGTTTTCCGGAACGATGAACCAGTTGTCCTGTTCCTCTAGGGTTGTAGATACATTTGAAATTTTGGCTTGGGGCAGCTGTCTAGGCTGTGCTTCTTGATCTTCAGGTAGAGAATTCTGCGCCTGCTGTGGAGAACACGACCCTAAAACAAAGGTGCAGCAAAGAAATACAGCAACAGTCATCCATTTGATCACTTTCAAGAACCATTCACCTCACAGTTATACGAAAATCTTACTCCCACGCTTAAAACATCACCATAAAGAAAGGGAGCCGAATGTTGATCGGCCCCCTGGTTTCCTCATCTTGTTTTTCGAATCCGCAGCATGGAGTTGCCATTGATCATAAATTCATAGGACACCTGGTTCTCGGTCACTTCGAGACCTCCGCTTCCAAATCTTGAATCAATCGCTCCAGATGTTCATATCGGTTCCCCGATAAATCCGTGAGCGGAAAAATACGCACTTCCTCCGAAGTAACCCGAAGCAGTTCTCGGATCGTGTTTCGGTGAAAGTCATAGTCCAAACGATCGCTGTACATAAACAGAAAATGGGCGGATAACACCAGATCGAACTGTTCATCGCAAAATGGCAGCTCCGGCAGCACCGCAGCCACATACCGCTCCGGATGTGCTCTCATATCCGCAACACAGTCCCGGAGGGCTTGATGGCGATGACGGCTAACGCCCGCAACATCCCCGTAAAAGTCCCATACAAAGTTTCGCTTCGTCTGCTCCATGGATTCCATTGCGTGCGCGGTATCCTCCAGGCCCTTCCGCTCCAGATCCTCGATCCGATGATCGTAAGCGATATCGCTTGCGGTGACATCCAATCCGGCCGCTGCGGCATGCGCCGTAAAGGAGCATGCTCCGGCAGGGCAATCTAATATTTTCTTGCCTGCCAGCTCCTTTGCCTGCAGATCAAACATCTGCATATACTCCTCATAGGTCCGGCCGATAAACACCACCCGGTCCAATTCCAGCTTCGTCTTCCCTTGCCTCATCTCGTCTCTTCTCATCTCATCTCACCTCAGCTATGATCTTGGTGCGGATCCCGGCCATCCAAGCGCCATCTCCGCAAACCTATATTACCATATGATGGAATGGGTGGATATTAGCCATTTATCGATCGAAGCAAGCCGCAATGGTTCCTAACTCTCCACACTTCCCCTCTCTGACGCTCCTTACCCACTTCATATCCGAACTCCGGTGTTTAAGCTATACTCTTTTTATGTACGTATTCAATTTGAAAAAAGCCATATAAGGAGGGTCACACATATGCTGCCTTACCCTGCTCCCACGACAAGAGAGGAAAAAATGAAATTGGTCGCCCAAATCAAGGATCGGCTGCTTCAGCTTCATGGCGATGCCATTCTGGCGATCGGCCTGTACGGCTCGCTTGCCCAAGGGATCGACGGGCCTTACTCCGATATCGAGCTTCGGGTTATTACGAAGGATGGTTTCTCTCTTCCCGGGCATGAATTTATCTATCCCCCATTCAAAATCGAAATCGGAATGAAGCAAAAACGCGAAGCGATGCGCTCCGCGGCGACCGTTGACGATTCCTGGGCCATTAAGGCAGGCGCATATGCTCATTTGCAAGCAATCTATGATCCGGACCGGCTGCTCGATGAGATTCGCACACGGCCGATGCACATTTCCGACGAAGCAATTCGGGACGTAATGAGAGAATTTATGATTTGGGAGCCTTATGAAACGATGGGCAAAATCCGCAACAATAAATTGGCTGGCAATCACGGCTACCTGGCCCTCGGTGCCAAGGATCTGGCGTGGCAGAGCGCCAAGCTGATCGGGCTCGCCAACAAAACCTTCTATACTACCCGAGCCAGAACCTATGAGGAATCGCTTCAAATGCCATCTCGCCCATCGGGCTATGATGAGCTTATCGAATTGGTGACCCGCGGGCAGCTTCATGATTCGGAGCTGGTATATGAGCGCTGCGAGCATTTGTGGACTGGACTAAACGAATGGTTTGGGGAGATGGGCATCGAGTATAAGTTGGACAAGCTTCCTTTTTGATTGCCGTAGAAAAAACAGCATCACGAACAGCAGCTAATTGTTACACCGTTCCGTTACTCCTCCCTTTGCGTAAGGTTTCTGGTCTAGAGCATGCTTGAATGGCTGTCGATCTTATACTCCGTGCAGCCCCGGTGCTGCACGTCCCCCGCTTCACTCAGCTTTCTCGAATTAATCTCCTTTTTTTCGATGCTAAGTGAGTATTAACGACACAAAGGAAGAAAATGCTACAAAAATAAGGCTTAGGACCCTAACTTTCGATACTTATATATTATATGTTTAAGTAAATGTTAAATTTTCCAAATACATATCTGTTCTAGTTCGTACGAACATGGCAAACCCATTGAAAAATGGGGACGCAAAGCTATAGGGGCTAACGGATTTGCTATAGAGCAAATGCTAGTGCCAGCCAGCTGCCGAATACGACGGAGACCTCCGTCTGGTAGCGTTGCCTTTGGACGGGGGTTTCTTTAATTTTTAGATAAAATTTTTACTATTTTGATAGCTGGGGTTTCAAGCCCTGTCTATAGATAATGAACCTGCGAGGAGGGAAGGAGCTTTGGGGAGAAAAATTGATTAATACGTCGAAGGAGGGGTTGGAAAACCAGGCGATCAAGAAACATTCGCCGTGCAGCATAAGATTATGATTAGAGCCAACTAAAGTGTTCGATCTGCTCGAACATCACTCTGTAGTACATATACCCTGAGCTGCCTTTAAATTTACAATATCCCATCATTCATTTAATTTATTGACAGCCTTGGATGGCTCTAAAGTCTCTCACTAGAAATAAGGGAGGAAACGATGAACAGAACATCGATATTCAGTCGGCGTTTAAAGTGTTTGGCGGCTGTTTTCATCATTTTGTTCGGTCAGCTTCTGCCTCTGTACCCTCAACAGGCTGAGGCGGCTGCAGATAACTGGCTGAATTTTAAATTTGATGAATTCTCCCAAAATACGGTCAATCAATTTACCTTGGATGGTCATGCCACAATCGCTCAAGGGCAAAATTTTATACGATTGACACAGCCGACTACATTACAAAGCGGAGCCGCATTTAACAATACCGCACTGTGTCCTAGAGACAATTATTCATTCAGCACGGCCTTTTCTTTTAAAATGAGTAACCCGAGCGCTCAAGGCGCAAGCGATGGATTGACCTTTACGCTCCAGACTGGCACAACCAGCCAGAATATGAACGGTGGCGGCTTGGGATATTACGGCATTAGTCCGAGTTTTGCCGTTAAATATGACACGTTTAAAAACGATGTTTATAAGGATCCTTCTTCAAACTACGTTGGACTTGCGGTAAATGGAGACGTAGTGAATCAAGCAGGCTGGTATACCGATTTAGACAGCACCAGCTTCAAATTGTCTGACGGAACCCAGTACTATACGTGGATCGATTACAATAGTTCAACTCGGAATGTTCAGGTTCATCTGGGCACTTCGCCGGATCGGGTAAATGCCAGCAAAGTTTTAGATGTCAATGGCATCGATCTTGGTTCGATATTTAACGGACAATCGATTCATGCCGGTTTTACAGGATCAACAGGATCTCCGAATTACGAGACGCATGATATCCATAGCTGGTATTTTGTGAATGCATACGCACCGATCGATACTCTCGATCCGAATAATACTTACAAAGTGAACGAGGCACCCGTTGTGCCGGGTGATTCAAAAGTCACCGCGGTAAATACGCCGGTCTCGGGACAAGTAATCGGCGCCGACCCGGATGGAGATCCATTGACGTACGCCAAAGGCGCGACGGATCCTCAGAACGGAACTGTGACGGTTAATGCGGACGGAACTTGGTCGTATACGCCAGCACAAGACTTTATCGGCACCGATAGCTTCACCGTCATCGCCAATGACGGCAAATGCGCCACTGCCGAAGCTACGATTAACGTTGAAGTATCGGATTCGGTTCCTCCAACGACTCCACCTAACGCATGTGGAAACCGAGTGGCCTTGATTAATGGTAGTTTTGAAGAAGGACCTGAACGAGGATCCTATGACCCAGTCAACAGTCCTTTTATGTTCTATCAGGATGAAGTGCCAGGATGGATGACAACGGATACAGGTAATGGAGCCAATGTTCACTTAATTGAAATTTGGGATTACGCTCAGGGTTATCCTGATCCTGAAGTTAAGCAGCAACCGGCCCCTGTTGACGGTAATCGTTATGCGGAGTTAAATGCCGTTGAGAACGGCATGTTATACCAAGACGTGCCGACCACACCTGGACAGACAATCTATTGGAGACTCTCCCATAAGGGTCGGTATGGAGTGGATACGATGCAGGTTCGCATTGGTCCGGCAACAGACAATCCCTATGATACGGTTCCACAAAAACAAATGTCGTCAGGGAACACGGCGTGGGAAACCTATACAGGAACATATACCGTTCCAGCTGGACAAACGATGACAAGGTTTGGGTTTGAAGCCGTTTCGACATCCAGTGGATCAATCGGTTACGGCAACCACCTGGACAACATCTTCCTGGGAACCGAACCATGTGTTATCGCAGAGAAATCTGTTTCTCCTGCTGGAGACGTTTTTGAAGGCGATGAACTCACCTACGAAGTCACAGTTAAAAATGAAGGTGGAGACGTTGCCGCAAATACTGTCTTTGAAGACGTCATTCCTGCGGGCACGGAATATGTTCCAGGCTCCATGAAAATGGTGAGCGGGACCAATGCCGTTGACCTAACCGATGCAGATGATACAGATGCAGGGCACTTTGACGGCAACAAGGTGATCATTAGGCTCGGGAATTTGCAGAATACCAATGACTTGCCTGAAGGTATTACGCTTCAATTCAAGGTGAAAGCATTATCCAGCCATGTCGGCCAGACAGTCACCAATAAAGCGGCTGTTGATTACAAGAACTTACTCACAGACAAGGATGAAACGACCGAGTCGAATGAGACAACGAGTCAAATTACCGAAAGAGAAGTTGTCAATGCCTGCACTAGACCCGTTGCGCTAATTAACGGCAGCTTCGAGGAACCTGCATATACGCCTGGCGATCCAAAGACCCCTACAGGTCCAGGGTATACATTCCCGCAGGATGAGAACGTACCGGGATGGCATACAACCGACTCAACAGGACGATATGACATTTTTGTTAAGAGCTTGATGGAGGAGCCTGGAACTCCTGCCGGAAACAAACATGAGGTAATCCATGGTGAGCAGTTTGCAGAAATTAATAGTTTTGAGAATGCGACGTTATATCAGGATGTCGAGACTACTCCTGGACAAACCATTTATTGGCGCCTAGCTCATAAAGGTAGATTCGGTGTAGACACCATGGCTGTAAATATCGGTTCAGGCAATACGGCTCCGGAAAATCTTCCGACGGTTCGTACAATGTCAACCGATAAAGACGCATGGAAATATTATTCTGGAACTTATACCGTTCCGGCCGGTCAGACAGTAACACGATTTGGATTTGAAGCCATAGCGTCTGCTAACGGAAATATCACCGGTGGTAACTTCATTGATGATGTTTTCCTTGGAACCGAGCCGTGCGTCATAGCCGAAAAGTCCGTTTCCCCTGCAGGACAAGCCTTTGTCGGGGATGAGATTACTTACGAAGTCAACATTAAAAACGCAGGCGGAGACGTTGCCGCCAATACGGTATTCGAGGATGTAATTCCTGCGGGCACGGAATACGTTCCGGGTTCGATGAAAATCGTGAGCGGGACTAATGCTAGTGATTTGACCGATGCAGTTGATCAAGATGCAGGCCATTTTGACGGCAGCAAGGTGATCATCCGGCTCGGGGAAGTGCCGAACACGAATGACTTACCTAACGGCATAACGGTTCAATTCAAAGTCAAAGCATTATCCGACCGTGTGGGAGACTCCGTCTCAAATAAAGCGAATGTGGGGTATAAAAACCTACTCACTAATGAAGACAAAACAACCTCGTCCAATGAAGTAACAACATCTGTAGAGTACAGAGAACCAAAATTAGAAGCTAATAAAACAGCTGAACTGTTTGAAAAAGCTACCGGGAACACCGACGCAGCACATCCGGAAGTCGGGGACACGCTGCTCTACACGATTCAAACACGCAACACCGTTACAGGCAGCCTAGTAACCAACCTGACGATCTCGGACGTGATTCCAGCGGGTCTGGAATACGTAGCGGGTACGCTCAAAGTCGACGATGTGCAAGTCACCGATGACCAAGATGGCGATAAGGGCCATTTCGTTAACGGTAAAATCTTCGGTCAGTTCGGAGATGTGACCGGTACCGGGTGGCACAAGGTGACGTTCCAGGTCAAAGTGCAGCCGGGCCAAGCGGGCAAAGACATCCGCAACGTGGCCGAGGTAGATGGCGACAACGTCACCACACCTAGCACGCCAGAGGAAGTGGTCGAGGTTTATCCGCGCGAAAACGCGCTGGAGTCCACGAAAACCTCGGAATTGCTAGAAAAAGCAGCCGGGAACACCGACGCTGCACATCCGGAAGTCGGAGATACGCTGCAATACACGATTCAAACCCGCAACACTGTCACCGATAGCCAGGTAACCAACCTGACGATCTCGGATGAGATTCCAGCGGGTCTGGAATACGTAGCGGGTACACTGAAGGTCGACGACGTGCAAGTCACCGATAACCAAGACAGCGACAACGGCCATTTCGTTAACGGTAAGGTCCTCGCTCAGTTTGGGGATGTGACAGATACCAATTGGCACAAGGTGTCCTTCCATGTGAAGGTACTGCCGGGTCAAGCCGGCAAAGACATCCGCAACGTGGCTGAGGTAGCTGGCGACAACGTCACCACACCTAGCACACCTGAGGAAGTCGTCGAGGTTTATCCGCGTGAAAACGTGCTGGAGTCGACGAAAACAGCGGAGCTGTTTGAAAAGGCAGCCGGGAATACCGATGCCGCGCATCCGGAAGTTGGAGACACCTTGCTTTACACGATTCAAACGCACAACAAGATCGAAGATAGTCTGGTGACCAACCTGACGATCTCGGACGAGATTCCAGCGGGTCTGGAATACGTAGCGGGTACACTGAAGGTCGACGACGCACTCGTCACCGATGATCAGGATGGCGATGCGGGTCATTTCGCGAACGGCAAAGTCTTTGCCAAGTTCGGTGACGTGACCGATACCAAGCCGCGTAAAGTGACGTTCCAGGTGAAAGTTTTACCGGGTCAAGCCGGTAAAGACATCCGCAACGTGGCTGTGGTCGATAGTGATAATATCACCACACCAAGCACTCCGGAGGAGGTCGTCGAGGTTTATCCGCGCGAAACCGCGCTGGAGTCGACGAAGACAGCGGAGCTGTTTGAAAAGGCAGCCGGGAACACCGACGCCGCCCATCCGGAAATCGGGGACACCCTGCTTTACACGATTCAAACGCGTAACACGGCCTCCGATAGTCGGGTAACCAACCTGAGAGTCACGGACGAGATTCCGACAGGTCTGGAATACGTACCGGGTACGCTGAAGGTCAACGACGTCCAAGTCACCGATGACCAGGATGGCGACAAAGGTCATTTCGCAAACGGTAAAATTTTCGCCGGTTTCGGGGATGTTACCGACACTGAGTGGCGTAAAGTAACGTTCCAGGTGAAAGTATTACCGGGTCAAGCCGGCAAGGATATTATCAATATTGCGGCCGTCGAGGGCGACAATGTTGGCACGCCGGACAGACCAAGAAATGAAGTCGAAGTTTATCCGCGGAATCCGCAGATTGAAACGGATAAGTCTGTAGCGAATACAGTAAGCAAGGCCACGTATGAGGTCGGAGACACCATCACGTATACGATTCGCGTGAGAGGTGTTGTCAACGATACGTATCTGGAGAATCTGACGATTACCGATACACTGCCAGCTGGTTTGGAATATGTTCCAGGCAGCTTGAAAGTGGATGGTGTCGCAGTGACGGATCCGAAAGACGATGACGCTGGTCATTCCGTTACCGGAGACGTATATGGCTCATTTGGCAATGTAGATGATACCGACTGGCATACGCTGGAGTTCCAGGCTATCATTTTGCCGGGTCAAGGCGGGCTGGTAATCGAGAACACGGCCAGGGTAACTGGCGATAACATCGATCAGCCAGGCGAACCGACGGAAAAAATGGTCGTTGAACCGGAACCGCCGGTTGAGCCGCCAGTTGAACCGCCAATCGATCCGCCAACCGATCCAGTCAACCCACCGGTAGATCCGGATCCACCGGTGACACCGCCTGTAACGCCGCCTGCTCCAGTGATGGAGTCACGGAAGACGTCGCGGGATCTAAGTGGCGGCATCATCGGGGTCGGTGATACGCTGGAGTATACGATCTCCGCACGCAATACCGTTGCGGGCAGCTATGTATCGAACCTTGTGATTGCCGACATCCTGCCGGAAGGGCTGACGTATGTAGCAGGCAGCCTGAAGGTAGACGGCGTTTCCGTCACGGATAATGTCGATGGAGACAAAGGCCAGTACGTTAACGGCAAAGTGAGCGGTAACTTTGGACGGATTACGGATACCGAATGGCATACGATTACGTTCAAGGCAACCGTCAAGGCGACACAAGCCGGTAAGTCGATCGTAAACATCGGTGAAGTCACAGGTGATAATGTGACCACTCCAGAGAAGCCATCGAATGTCATCGATGTGACGGACAGCGGGAACAATGATGGAAATACGACGAACCCGGGTGACAGTGGAGATTCCGACGGCGATTCGAATGAAGATCCGAATGGTAACTCGAACGAAGACACGGACGGAGATTCCAACGGTACTCCGGATGAAGACTCGAATGGAGACGCCGACGGGGATTCGAATACTGGGGCACAAACACCGGATGACCAGAGCGATTCGGCTTTGGGCGAGTCGGATGCGGATCCACAAAATCCGGCACAATCCGGAGATCAGGCAGCAAATGAGCCAAACGGCAACAAATTGCCAAATACGGCTACGAATATGTACAGCTATCTGGTAGGCGGAGCGATGATGCTTCTTGCAGGCTCGCTTCTGCTTAGAAGAAGAAAAAAAGCATAGGCTAAAAAAACAGCTGCCCCTCAAGTGTTTGTGCTTGGGGGGCAGCTTGTTACTATGGTAAGTTGTTCTTTTAAAGGGATACGGTTATAAGCTATGATAGGAAGCAGCATACTCTCTTCCCAGAATCACCGCTCGTTCGATGTACGGCAGCTCAGCGCGACGTACACCACAATGACCATAGAAGAGGTTATCAATCATATTGAACAAAGGATTGTCGTCATGTTAGCAGCAATTACGGCACTAGTGCTTTTTATAATCGTGATGGTCGCAGTCAGCTTTTATTTTTATCACGTCGCCATTGCCCGCGCAGATAAGGAATTTCTAGCAGAGAATCCGGACCTGGCAGCCAATGCGGATGTCGAGAACCCTTTTGCGGACAGCAAAGACTGGTGGAGCGCGCAAAGCTTCGAGAATTGGAGTCTTATCGCGGACGATGGCCTGAAGCTTCATGCCTATTATTTGCCGGCGAAAAAGGCCACAAACCAAACGGTTCTCCTTGCGCACGGCTATGCCGGACGCTCCGAGCAAATGAGCAGCTTCGCTCAAATGTACTATGAGGATTTAGGCTTTAATGTCCTTCTGCCTGATGCCCGGGGCCACGGCTTGAGCGAAGGCGACTATATCGGTTTCGGATGGCCGGAGCGCAAGGATGTGGTGAAGTGGATTCAGAGGATCGTTGAACGTACGGGAGAAGAAGCACAGATTGTCCTGCACGGCGTATCCATGGGCGCTGCAACCGTCATGATGACCAGCGGCGAGGAGCTGCCTTCCCAGGTGAAGGCCATCGTAGCGGATTGCGGGTACACCTCCGTGGCGGATGAGCTGACATATCAGCTGAAGCGCATGTATAAGCTCCCCTCGTTCCCGATCCTTCAATCCACAAGCTGCCTAACGAAGCTGCGTGCAGGCTATTCGTTCCAGGAAGCCTCCGCTCTGAAACAGGTGAAGAAATCCAAAACCCCCATTCTGTTCATCCACGGCGGCGGCGACTTATTCGTCCCGACGGAAATGGTTTACAGGCTGTACGAGAACGGGCCTGCGGAAAAACGACTGTTTGTCGTTCCCGGTGCCGGCCACGGCCTGGCCCGTCAGTTCGATCCCGAAGGCTATGACCGGGAAGTGACGGAGTTTATCGGTACGTATGTCCGTGAGGAGAATAAAAGAGCGGCCATGGTTCGCTAAAAATCCTAGTCTAACCAAGCAGCAAGAAGCCGCGCCTCAAGGCGCGGCTTCTTCTCGTATCAAGCTATTCGAGATAATAACCCGGTCTTTTCCCATCGCTCAGCAAACCGTCGATCCGCTCGATTAATGCGGGGAGCTCGCGCATCGTATCGATCGTAAAATCCGCCCCGTGCCGAATAAACGTCTGCCGGGTCCTCGAGATGGCTTCCGCCCGCTCCGATTCGGACAAGGATGCGAATTCCTCAGGGGATAGCCCCATTTCCGAGCTGCCCACAGCAACGCCTACCGACCACACCCCCGCATTGACGCCTTCTTTGATATCAGACGCGGTATCCCCGACCTTCACGACCTTCCAGGCCGTCGACAGCTTCAGATGCTCCATGTTCCGGTAGATCATATACGGATAGGGGCGTCCACATGAATGCGTATCATCCGGCGTGAAGAACACATCGGGGCGATACCCCTTGCGCCCGGCATTCGATACGACCACCTCCATCATCCCGGCCGTATAGCCGGTTGTAGAGCCAATCTTCAGCCCCCGGCCGCGAAGCTCTTCCACCGTCTCGATCACTCCAGGAATGGGGTCGGTGTACGTGGACAAGGATGCCATGAGGGCAGGCTCGAATTCGCGGTACAGCCGCTCCACGTCGTCTTCATTGAAGGCTCTTCCGTACTTCACCTCCCACAATCCCGTCACACGCGGCATCGACAGCAATGCGCGGATGTGATCGATCTTCAGCATGCCCATCGGCGCTCTGGCTTCCTCCATCGTTACATCGATGCCGGCATTCCGGAATATATCCACGAACACATTCACCGGCGCGAAGCAGCCGAAGTCCACAGCCGTCCCGGCCCAGTCGAGAATTACGCCTTCGATCTTGTTCATTGTGCCATCACTCCCATATATTCTTCGATAATTTCGCATAACCGCTCGATATCCTGCTCATAGATCTCTCCGATGTTCCCGATGCGGAACGTATCCACCTCCGTCAGCTTGCCCGGGTAGATGACATAGCCCCTGTCCTTGATGTACGCGTAGAATTGCTCAAAGCTGAACCGGTCGCTTGGAAATACAAATGTAGTAATAACCGGAGATTGAACAGGCTCGGCGATATAGGCGCGGATTCCGATTCTCGCCAGACGCTCCCGCAGCAGCCGATTATTGTTCCGGTAGCGCTCGAATCTTGCAGATACTCCGCCTTCTTCCATGAGCTCATCCAGCGCCTTGGAAAAAGCGGCTACGACATGGGTCGGCGACGTATAACGCCATTTACCGTCCTTGTCCATTCCCCTCCACTGATCATACAGATCCAGGGACAAGCTGCGCGCGACGCCTTGGCAAGCCGCCAGCCGCTCGAGGTTGGCAATGACAAACCCGAAGCCCGGAACGCCCTGGATGCACTTGTTCGCACTGCTGATCAAATAGTCGATGCCAAGCCCCGCCACGTCGATCTCGATGCCGCCAAAGCTGCTCATCGCATCGATGATCAGGGTTTTTCCATATTCCCGGGACAGCCCCGAGATCATGTCCAGCGGATTAAGAATCCCGGTTGTCGTCTCGCAATGCACCATCGCGATATGGGTGATGCGCTGATCCTCATTCAGGATGGAGCGAAGCTCCTCCTCTTTCGGGTGCTCATCATAACCGGTTCTGTATGCAGCGTAATGGAGTCCAATGTACTCGGCCATTTGGATGATCCGTTCACCGTAAGCGCCGTTGGACACGATCAGCACTTTATCCTTGTCGGAAATGGCGGAGGTCATGACCGATTCGACCGCAAACGTGCCGCTGCCCTGCATCAGCACGGCCGTATATTGGGTGGCTTCGGCTCCGGCCAGGTCCAGAAGCTGAGATCTGATTTTTTGCGTAATCGATTTATACTCATCATCCCATGTGCAGCGATCGAAGAGCATCTCCTCTTTTACGGTTCGAGTCGTGGTCAGCGGTCCCGGTGTCAATAGCTTATAGCTGTTCATGATTTCCCATCACTCCTATGAAGTAAAGTTCCATTATTTCGATCCGTTAAAAAATTGCTGATGCTCCTTCAGCAGCTCGACGGTCAGCGGCTTCTCAAAAGTCAGCGCATGCGCCGGCTTGTTCGCCTCGTCGACCGTTTCGCCCTTATAGATCGCAACCGGATAGTTCACGATCAAATCTTTTCGCGCATCCTTGATGATGGTCTCCGCCATTTTCATCGCAAGGTCCGTATTTCCGTTCTCCTTATTCACCACGGCAATCGATTCCGTCAGCGAGAAGTTGCCTTCCATCGGATCGATATAATCAATCGGAGCACCGGATGCCTTGGCCGCTACCGCCTGATGGCGAAGGCCGAAGCCTGCTGCCGCTTCCCCCGCCTGAACCTTCTTGATCGGCCCGGAGCCGGAGCTCTCCAGATGCGGACCGACATTGGCGATCAGATCACGGAGCACCCGCTGCCCCGCTTCTTGTCCATACTGGCTGATAATCGCTTGAACGAGCAGCCAACCGGTGGAGGAATCCATAATGTTCGGAATCGATACCAGTCCGTTATATTCCGGTTTGGTCAGTTCCGTAATGGAAGTCGGCATGGGCAGTCCCTTCTCCTTCAGCACCTCGGTGTTCACGAAGATCGCTCCGGTGTTGGCGAGAATCGGCGTGTAGTATGCGGGATATGTGTCGATGGCGCCTGTTTCGAAGGCAAGGTCTTTGAACATCGAATGCTTTGTCTGCGAGCTTTCAATAAAATACGAGCTCATGGTGACCAGGTCGGCCTCGATATCGCTTCCTTCCGCCATCAGCTTGCCCCCAAGCTCCGATGTCCCCATCGATTGCATGATATACTGCCCGTCGTATCCGGCGTTTTTGAGAGAGGCTTCCATCGCCGCAACAGCTTCTTCATCCCCGTTGGTGTAAATTACAACCTTCTTCGCTTCCCCGGACGTGCCGCTGCCGCAGCCGGCCAGCGCAAACACCATGCTGATTGCAGACAATGACAGCAGCATTCCCTTAAGCGTCTTCATCATGATTAACTCCACTCCTTGTATTTTTTTATATTTGAAATTTCATGGAAAGCTGAGAGATTTCACGCGATTGCTCATGTCAAAATGGTGATGCGAGCACAGAGCTTTCGTCTGCCAACGGCCGGTATACCCAGCGGAGAGGACGGAATCGTATTGGAGAAGCGAATGCGCTCGCCTTTGTCTTCGGATTTCTACCGAACTCTCTCTTCCATCCGAGAAATCCGGACAACAGCGATCGGAAATACGATCCGGCAGCGAAGCGGACTTAAAATCGGTAAGTCAGCGCTGCGCCGTTCTCCTCTGCAATGCATCGCACACCAGCTTAATGATCAAATTCGTAAAGAAGATCAGCATCGACAGTACGAAAATTTCGTTGAATTTGGCAAAATGCTGCAGCTCTTTGATTTTGCTGGCGACGAGCGACGTTTGAGCGGAGACGAGAAAAATAATCCCGCTTACGGTCACCATGGCGTTGATGAAGAAGTAACTAAGCATCTCGATGACCGTCGACACAGAATTCGGCACAATGACCCGCCACACCGTCTTGATCCAGCTGTCTCCGAGCAGCTCGGCGGTTGTCTCCCAAGCCGGGTTCATTTTCGACAGGGAGTTCTTGGCCATCAGGTATGGCGTCGTGAAGAAATGAACGATGTTGCACAGGACGATAATCGTGAACGTCCCCTTCAACGTGCTGCCGTTAAACAGCAGCAGATAGGAGATCCCGAGCACCATGCCGGGCACCGTGTTGGTGATCATCGAGATCACATCCGTGCCGGACCGGGCTTTCAGCGAAGTGCGCGTATTCAGCAGCGCGGATAAGTAAGCCGTCAACGTTCCGAACACCGCCGTCAATAGCGCAACCCAGAGCGAGTTGCGATAAACTCCGGTCAAATCTCCGGATTGCAGCACGTCCTTCACATGCTTGAGGGTGAACGTCAAGTCATATGGGTAGCTGCCGAGCCAAGGCACTATGAACATCACCGCAAATACGGACAGCATCCCCAGCACAATGGCCGATGAACCGACGCCGAACAAAATATCACGAGTCCGGTGCTGCGGCAGCTCGGTATCGGACAGCTTGTCATAATGAAAGTTCAACCTCTCCAGAACGCGCAGCAGCCAGATGCCGAATACCGCCGGGACCAGCATCAACACCGCGATGACCGCGCCCTGATTGAAATCGGGGATCGATCCGAGCATGACCTGGTAGAGCTGCGTAGCCACCACCGGGTAGGTGCCGCCGACCGAGGCGGGGATGCCGAAATCGGTAAAGCTTAAGATAAAGGACAGCACGAACGCGCCGCCAAGGGCGCCGGCCAAAGGCCGCAGGATCGTATTCAGGAAGCTTCTGAGCGTGCTGTCGCCCATGAGCTTTGAGACGATGATGAATTTTTTGTCCATGTATTGAAAAGCGTTATGGATCAGCAGAAACACCGGCGGCAGCGTGTAAATGACATAGCCGATCAACAGGCCGTTAAAGCCGTATATCTCAAACCAGCTGCGCCCGGTAATCCGAGTGATCAGACCCTGATTGCCGAACGAATACATAATGGCAAACCCGTATGTGATCGTTGGCAGCAGCATCGGGACGATGATGGCGGTTTTTAGCGCACCTTTGAGCGGGCGGTAGATTTTCGTGCAATGAATGGAATACGCAAGGATGAAGCCCAGCACTGTTGTAATGGCAGCCGTCATGGCCGATACCTTCAGACTGTTCCCGATCGACGCCGCCATTTCGGGGCTCGATATCACCGAAGCATAATGTCCGAGGGTAAAGCCCTGGTCGGATTCCAGCGAACGCACGAGCAGAATCAAGAGCGGCAAGAACAGGAACAAGGCGAATAGCAGCAGGATGACGGTAAAGATCACCCGCATTTCCGGTTTGGCGTTAGGCATACTGCTCACCGAATAGGTTGTAAATGTTTTGGCGCTTGATGTGCAGCTGCCTGATAATGAACTCCCGCACGAACTCATTCTGCGGCTGATGGACAATCTCCTGAGGCGTCCCGAACTGCGCCACCTTCCCCTGATGGATGATGAGGATTTTGTCCGACAGCGTAAGCGCCTCCTCCGGGTCATGCGTGACAATAATGGTTGTCAGCTTGAATTCCCTCGCAATCGATTTGATCCGCTGCTTGATCGACTCCTTAATGACGCCGTCCAAGGCGCTGAGCGGCTCATCCAGCAAAAGAATCCTCGGCTTGGTGACCAATGTTCTTGCGAGTGCCACCCTCTGCTTCTGCCCGCCGGACAGCTCGCCGATCCGCTTCTTCAAATGCGGCTTTAGCTCGAGAAAATCAATATACTCATGAACCTCCTGCGGGCTGGCAGCCCCCTTCTTATTGCGCAAGCCATAGACGATGTTCTCGTAGGCATTCAGATTCGGAAACAAGGCGTAATCCTGAAAAACAATGTTGAATCCCCGCTTCTTCATCGGCACGCGGCTCAGGTCCTGATCGTGGAATAAAATCTTGCCCTGGTCGACTTTCGTCAGACCGAGGATCATATTCAGCAGCGTCGTCTTTCCGCTTCCGCTCGGACCGAGCAGGGAGACGATCTCTCCCGTGCCGATCTCCACGCTGATATCGTCCAAAACCGCTTTATTGTCGAAATGTTTGCTTACATGCTGGAGTTTCAGCAAACCGGTCACCTCCCTTAAACACACTCCCAGTATAGAAATCCTATGTAAACAGGAATCATGCCAACTGTTAAACCCACGTAAATTATGCATAAATCATTACTAAATCTTTACCATGTTATGGTCATATTGATCCTTAATGGATGCCTAACTTATGAATAATATAGGATGCTCTATTGAATAAGCAGGGGAAAATCGGTAAACTGGACATGAAAAAACGAGGCTTCGGCTAATGCTGATGGGATGGGTGAGGGCATGTTTCCGCTGGAGAGGCAACAGAAAATCATTGAACTGCTGACAATTCGAAAAGTCATGAAGATCACGGAGTTGACCGATGAGCTGAAGATTTCTGTAGATACGCTGCGCCGGGACCTGAATATTCTGACCGACCAAGGGCGAATCGAGAAAATATACGGCGGCGTGAAGCTTGCGGAGTCCCGGTTCGGCGAATCCTCCATGGATGAGCGCATGGTCAGCCATCTGGAGGAGAAGGACCGGATCGCCCGCAAATGCAGCGAATTTGTCTTAGAAGGCGACTGCATCTATATCGACAGCGGCTCGACGACCTACCAGATCGCCAAGTACGTGAAACACCGGAAGAAGCTGACGGTCGTAACGAATTCGCTTCCGGTTGCGATGGAGCTGATGGACAGCGACGTGGAGCTGATTATGATCGGAGGAAAAATACGGCGGGAGGAGCAGTCGGTCGTTGCGTATGAGTATATCTTTAATTTTCACGAGCTGAATGTGCAGAAAGCCTTCATATGCTGCAGCGGTATTACGATCGAGCGGGGCATCTCCGATTACAATCTGGAGGAAGCCATTACCCGCAAAAAGATGATCGAGCTGTCCAAGGACGTCTACGTGATGGCCGACAGCACCAAATTCGGCAAGGACGTGACCGTGTCGATTGCTTCGCTCGACAAAATCGATTGTATCGTGACCGATTCCAACGTGAATCGAAGCTTTATTCCGAAATTCAAGAAGACGGGTACCGAGCTTGTTATTGCAGAAATGTAGAAACATAACAGTAGGACATTTCACTCCGGGAACGTAAGGGTTCCAATCCGGAGGAAATGTCCTTTTTGGGTATGCCATGGTCAGGAAACAGAGGCGGCGTTTTGAACAAATGAATGAATGATCGATCCATCGTACTGTAGTTGTACTACCAAATGGAAGTCAATATAATGGTAAGAAGATCAGGATGTTTTTTCTAATGAATACAACACTATGCAGATAGGGGAGGAAATCGGGTTATGAACGTTGGATCAGCTCGGGCGGCCGCGGCCGATTGGGTGCTGCAGCATGCCGGCAGCGAGCCCGGATTTATGGGTGCCTACTTCAGCGGCTCCACCGTAGGAAAGCCGGACGACGCCGAGATCGCGCCATCCTCCGATATCGACGTTATGGTCGTTACCGATCGCGCAGAGCCTCCGATGAAGCCTGGAAAGTTTCGTTACCAGGACGCCTTGATTGAGGTCACTTATTTGTCGTGGCAGGACCTTGCTTCGCCCGAGCGGGTGCTATCCTCTCATCATTTGGCCGGCAGCTTTCGCGTGGACACATTGATTGCAGATCCATCCGGACAGCTTCGCAAGCTGCAGGCAACCGTTGCCCGTCAATTCGCTGACCGGGCCTGGGTCATGCGCCGCTGCGAAGGCGTCCGGGAGCGCATCATAACAGGGCTTCGCTCCATTCCGAAGGACGCACCCTGGCATCAGCAGGTAACCTCCTGGCTGTTTCCCACCGGGATTACGACGCATTTGCTGCTGGTCGCCGACCTTCGTAATCCAACTGTTCGGCTTAGATATTTGGCAGCCCGCGATGTGCTGAGAGCATATGGTTATGACGGGGTGTACAGCGAGCTGCTGGAGCTGCTGGGCTGTCAGCTGATGACTCAGAATCAAGCTTTGGGGCATCTTGAAGGCCTTGCCCGCACCTTTGATGCAGCCAGCGCTGTTGCCAAGACGCCTTTCTTCTTCAGCAGCGACATTACGCCGGAGGCCAGGCCGATTGCCATCGACGGCAGCCGGGAGCTGATCGCCCAGGGGAACCACCGGGAGGCCGTCTTCTGGATGGTCGCCACATACGCCCGCTGCCATGCCATCCTGGCTGCCGACGCATCACCGGCGCTTCAGCAGGAATACCGGCCGGCCTTTGATTCGCTCCTCGCCGACCTCGGCATCACCGGCAGGGATGACCTGTTCAGCCGAGCGGATCAAGCCTTGAAATACTTGCCGAAGCTGTGGAGGGTTACGGAAGATATCCTTGCTGCTAACCCGAATGTGAAAGATGGGGAGAGCCCTGCTCCGGCTTAACGTCATATCTAACAGGGGGAAGTAGGTTGATCACTTTAATCGGCGCCGCGATTCCCTCGCTGATCGTGTCGTTGGTGGCCGTATACGCGCTGACGGTCGTCTTCAGACGAAAATCGCTGCATCTGTTATTGCTCGGCATCCAGAGCACATTGTTCGGGATCGGACTATTCCTGCTGTACCATATCAGCGCAAATGGGGGCCGACAGCATTGTGCTGCTCGGAGCGTTTCTCATGATCTTCGGCTTCGTTCTTAGCATCGCGGCCGTTATTCGACGGGACATAAAAATAAAAAATAAGGAGAATTGCAGCCGAAACGGTTGCGTTTCTCCTTTTTGCCATGCTCCATCTCACGGGATCGGCACATAGAATCGATGCTCTTCCCCGGCTTGGGCGAATCCGACCGATTGATAGAGCGACAAGGCCGAGGCATTCGCCGCTTTAACTTCCAACTCTGCCGTTTCCGCGCCGTGTTCCCGCAAATAATTCATCGCCCGGCTTAGCAAGTACTTGGCAAGCCCTTGTCGGCGCCAAGGCTCGCGGACGAACACGTCCTCAATGACGCCGTTGCCTCCCTTCTCCTGCCATGCCATGACACTGGCTGCAATCTGCTCCCCCTCAGCGGCGATGATCGCCGTCCAATTCGGTTTCGCCTTGTATTCCCGGAGCCGGTTCAAGCCAAGCGGTGCATCCGGCCATACCTCGGCCTCCAGCTTCAGATACCTCGCTTCCTCCCGCTCGGTCTGCATGTCCCATAACAGACAGCTAAAGTTGTCCGGAAGGACAAATGAAGGGATCGGCCTGTTCAAGGTGCGGACCATGGAGTACAGGTTCTCCAGCGGCCTAAACCCTTTCTCCTCTGTGAAAAACGCCGTATTCCTCTCCTCATGGGCAAAATTACCGACACATAAATAAGTGCCATGATGGCGGGGCAGCGTCTCCTTCAGCTCGAGCGCCCGGGTATAGAGCCGTTGGTACAATTCCTCCAGCAGCTCAGTATCCCGCTCCCGCTCGGGGACGGTCTTCAGATTGACGTAAATATGATGCTTACAGCTTTCCGGGCAACCCTCTGGAAGCACATTGATGACAGCCACCTGTCCTTTGGCGACCATCTTCCCCTCTTCAAATGCGCAGAAGACGTTCGTCCAGTTGTCTTCATCGCCCACCCACCAGAACAGTCCGACCCCTTGGCGCACGGCCTCGTATAACGCTCCGAGCAAAGGCATGTCGTCCTGCCGGAAGTTTCGTATGATTCGTATATTCAAGCTTCGCTTCCCCCTTTTGCCTTCATTGTACGATGGTCCTGCGGCCTGACCTATATAAAAAATGGCTAAAGTCAAACAAAACCGTCGTTGGTTATATTCCTGATTATGGATATACAATCACTTAATTATGAAATATAATAATTACGTAATAACATAATTCAGATATGAACATGAGGGTCCAGCCTATGAACAATCGGGATGTAATCCGTGAAATTGAAGCTTTAAAGCAGCAGATGTCAGAGCTGCAGCAGCTGGTTTATCAGCTCCTGTTGGACCGGAAGCCGGAGAACCGTCCGGTTCGGCAGGCGCAGAATGACGTTTCGGGAAGCGATGAGCCATTCAAGGAGCGCAGCTCCGTTTTTTATGCCGGAACGGTGTTTTCACAAGGGCAAGGTATCCGCTTGGAGCCGCAGGAACGGCAGATGGCCGATCTTTTGGGTATCCAGACCGAGAAGGCAGCCAAAATCATCACCGCGCTCGGCCATAAACAGCGGCTGGATATTTTGAAAACGGTGCTGGCAGCGCCCCTCACCGGCTCCGAGCTTGTTGAACGCCTGCGTATGGGGACGACGGGCCAGCTGTATCATCACCTGAAGGCGCTTCTTGGCGCGGACTTGCTGGAACAGGAGCCGGGCGGGCGTTATACGGTACCGAAGCATCGTCAGCTTCCGCTCCTGCTGCTGCTCGCCGCAGCCGGCGACATGCTGGATACGGGCAGCTACATGGATATGGCAGAAGCCCGGCAGCATGCAAGCTTGTATTTCGGCACGACCGGAAATTTTGATGCGCATCACCTGCTCTGGGCAGTAATGGAGAACGTCATTTTGGAGCATTCGGCAGGTTATGCCGGTGAGATCGGAATTTTCCTGCATGAGCATGGCAGCGTGACCGTCGCTGATGACGGAAGGGGCATTCCGGTAGAGGCGCTCCCGCATTCAAACACACCTGAGGCGCAATCCGTACTGACGGATATCCAACGCCTGAATAACGGTGCGCAGCTTCTGGTCCCGGGAGCCGAGAAGGGAATCAGCATCGCCGTTGTCAATGCGCTCTCCGAAGCGCTGACGCTCGAGATCCGGCGGGACGGGAGGATTCATCGCCAGGAGTACCGCCGCGGCATTCCTCAGACCGGGATGCAGATCATCGGAACAACTCGGGAGACTGGTACCAGCGTTACGTTCACACCAGACCGGGAGCTCTTTCACGAAGCCCTCGATTTCAACCGAATCAAGAAGTACACGGCGTCCATTACAACCGCTTATCCGCAGCTTATCGTCACTCTTAGCGGCTCTAATTTCCATATAACCTCTTAAAAAAGGAGATGAATGGTGATGTCGATAAACGTCGAGCAGATCCATGAAATCGAGGATGTTTTCCAGATGCTTGACTCCTTCTTCCGGGAGGAGGGGCCATGGTGGGACCGCTTCTACGCGGACCGGAACCGCAGCATTCCCTTCTTCGTCAATGCGCCGGACGAGAATCTCGTCCAGTATTTCGAAGATGGGCGGATCGGGCCCGGGCGTGTGCTCGAGCTCGGCTGCGGCGCCGGACGCAATGCGATTTACATGGCGCGGAAGGGCTGCTCCGTCGATGCGGTCGATTTGTCGCAGGAGGCGATCGCTTGGGGCAAGGAACGTGCCGATGCCCTGAATGCCGAGGTGCAGTTCCACTGCCGTAATCTGTTCGAGCTAAAACTCTCCCCGAACGCCTACGATTTCGTGTACGACTGCGGCTGCTTTCATCATATTGCTCCGCACCGGAGAATCAGCTACCTGCAAATGCTGAACAACTGCTTAAAGCCCGGCGGCTTCTTCGGCCTTGTCTGTTTTGCCGCAGGCGGCATGGGGGCAGAGATGTCGGATTGGGACGTATACCGGGAGCGAAGCCTGAAAGGAGGCCTCGGGTACACGGAGGAGAAGCTGCGGGATATTTTCAAATCCTTCGAGTCAGTCGAGTTCCGGCGAATGCGGAGCATGGAGCAGCCCGGCCCGCTGTTTGGGGAGTCTTTCCTGTGGACGGCCCTGTTCCGGAAGCGGTAGAGTCCGAAAACATGCATGCGTTTCAGCCAATCCCGGCTGAAATGGTCCACAATGTAAGTTGGGTCGACAGCCATCCAAGCATGCACCTGACCACGTACCATTCACAGAAGAAGCAGAGCGGACGATGTTCGATAAGCTTTAAGCCTATGGTCTTATTACAATCAATTAAAAACCTATACCCACCATTTCCGAGTTTCCGGTATACTGGCATCATAGAACCATGATGTAATCGAGGTGAGCATGAAATGCTGGAGCGTTCGATGGAGAATGTGATGGGATATTTCGTGAAAGGAGTTGATGCTTAACGAATATAAACGAAAAGAGGACGATGAACATGAACAGAAACGGCACGATCATGAGCGGTGGATTTGCATTGAACTATGCAGTCCGCGGGCAAGGTCAACCCATTCTTGCCGTAGGAAGCAGTGTGTATTATCCGCGCTTGTTTTCGGAGCATTTTTATACAGCATTCCAATTGATTGCCCTTGACCACAGGGGGTTTGCGAAGCCGCCGCGGCCTCTTCAGCCGGAAGATTATACGCTGGACCGCATCGTGGAGGATATCGAGGCTGCGAGGCAAGCACTGGGCTTGGAGGATTTTGTGCTCATGGGCCATTCCGGGCATGCGTTCATGGCAGCGGCCTACGCCCGCCGTTATCCTGAAGCTGTCCGCAAGCTTGTTCTGCTGAACACCGCGCCGACCAACAGCCCGCAGCGGCAGCAGCAGAGCCTGGCCTTCTTCCAGGATACCGCCAGTCCGGAGCGTAAACGGCAATTCGAGCAGGACATCGCCCTGCTTGAGGGAGATCTCGCGAAGGAGCCTGAGAGACGGTTTGTGCATATGTGTATCCGCATGGGCGCGCACAGCTTTCATGATTATACCTTTGACGCCTCGCCAATGTGGGACGGAGTCTACACCAATATGCCCGTCATCGATGATTTATGGGGCAGGACCTTCGCTGAGCAAAATCTGATTCCGCTGCTGGCGGAGCTGCGCACCCCCGTATTCCTCGGACTCGGACGGTATGACTACCTAGTCGGTCCGGTATCGCTGTGGGATTCCGTGGATGATCGGTATGGCCATGTACGCAAGGTTGTTTTTGAAGCCAGCGGCCATAATCCGATGCTGGAGGAGCCTGAAGCATTCGTCTCGGCGCTTTCCGATTGGATACATGAGTGAACGGATGAACGGATGAAGAAAGCCTGCGCTGTCTGAAGCCTCCTTCGCTCGGGTAAATTTTAAAATAGCAGGGCACCCCCGTTTGATATGCTCCCCTTACGGCAGACAGGTGAAATAACAAAAGCCTGGATGCCGTAGGGGGAGATTTTTATTAGTGCTGATCTTAAGCTCCATGCAGTAAAGCAAGCAAAATTAAACAGCCTTAATCCGATGGAATTCCAGGACCAAGGCCGCTTAATTGATAATTTTATTTTTGAATTGTCTACTTGATGGGGTGCAGTTTATTTATTTTCCGCAAGACTTTCCCACGGCAAGCTTGTGTAGGAAGGGAGATCGACGGCCCAATTCACGTCGGTGAATCTTTTGTCTACCACCGTACGCTTTAAGGTCAATTCAGATAAGTTAGGGTCCACTCCTGCTACGACAAAATCCATTATCCACTCTGCTGTTCCGTCCTCGTTCGCGCTGCCGGATCCCTCAATTTCAACCGGATATTCTTCACCATTGCTGTCCAAAGCGATCCATTGGTCTCTAGTGACGTTATTTGTATAACGGCCTTTGGCATGAAGCCGCAGAACGTTGCCGTTGGATTTCACCGCATCCTTCTCCATACTCGAGCCCGTGATCGTAATTTGGTCTCCCTCATGTTCGAAGACAACGGGGGTTTGTTCCAGCTTTTCCATATTGATGTGAACAGCAGCTTCGTCCTTAACAGGCAGGCTGTATCCGTCCAATACGAATCGTATATTCTTGGTCTCGGGCGGAACAGTGCCTGTATACCATGTTTCAGACCAAGGTAATGTGCCGTTGTCCTCATTGACAGTGGGCAGCCCCTGGATTTTGACAGAGTGTCTTCCGATCCCATCCCCAAAGCGCAATATCTTCTGCGGTTGATCCGTTTCAAGATGGTACCAAATGTGGAGATCGTCTCCCCAGTCGGCAGTTGCCTTGCTGGCAAGCATATCCTTTAGCTTAAAGCCCATATCCAAACGAATGCCGTTCGGGGTACGGATCATCTGTTCCATACTGACCACAAGCCCCTCCGGGGTTGTATACTTCGCATCCAGTATATCCCGGTGTTCGAATTGCTTGGCTTTTTTCATATCAATCTGAAATCGGAAGTCCCAATCGACCTCGACTTGCTTGCGCTCAAAACGCCCCGTCTCCTGATTGTCCACTGACTCTCTGATGTATTCGGGATTTCCCGTTACGAGAATCCGGTCAGGTACGGTTTGATCAAAAATAAACACATATTCCTCCAGACCGTCCATCATATTAATTCCTCTTGCGAGCGAAGCGATCACATTGCCTTCAAGATCGGTCACCTGCAGGCCGCCGTCTTCCAAGGGACTCTGCAGCTCTTTGCCATCAGGTCCAGTCTGTTTGGCGGTAATGACAATTCGGGAGCTGTCCACCATGACATTCACAATTTCAAAACTGTAGCCTTTGTCTTCTACCTTGATCTTAGGCGTTTGCACCAGGCCAAGCGGCTTGGATTTTTTATAATCTTCAAGCCAGCTCAAGTCGCTCATTTCTGTCCAAGCTTTTAATTCCGGAGGCAAACTTTCTTCTATAGTCTGCGGTTGCAGGCTAAAGATGCTCGAGACCTGGCGTATCAGGTCAGGCTGCTTCCAGGCCAGCAGGGAACTGCCCATCACAATCAGCGAGACTGCTGCGGCAGCGGTGATCATCCGTCTTCTCTGCTTGGCTCGTTTCCAACGTTGATGACTTCCCTGTTTGCTGTAATCCATCTCGACCTCTTCTAAGCTTTGCATGACCTTTTGTGTGAAATCGGTATCGGTGCCCTGGCTGAACAACATATGCTCCCACATTGGATCTTCCTCATTTGATTTTAGCTTCAAGCAGGATCCCTCCTTTGCGCTCGATTCTTGCTTTTAGCATTTTCTTGCCGCGGTATAAGGCATTTTTCACTTGAGAGGTGCTCATATTGGCAATGTCCGCTATTTCCTCATAGCTTAACTCATTGGTATATTTCAGCAGGAGGACAAGACGATATTGCTCAGGGAGCTCATCTAATTGTTGGTGGATTTCCCGTTTCATCTCCTGGTGCAGCAATTGCTGCTCGGGCGTTTTTTCGTCAGGCGATACGGCTTCAGGCGTATCTGACGTCAGAACGGGCTTCTTTTTCCGCTGGTGGTCTCTCATCAAATTCACGGCGATGGTATACATCCATGAGAAAAAGCTGCTGCCTTGGCGATGGCTTGGCAAGTTGCGGTATATCCGAATAAAGGTCTCCTGGGCCAAGTCCTGCGCATCCTGATGGCTGGCGCCCATTCCGTAGAAAATTCCGTATATTTTGTTCTTATACCGGTCAACCAACACAGCGAACAGCTGCTTGTCCCCGTTGATAATCCGTTCTATCAGTTCCGCATCCTGCGGCGGTTGAGTCATGTTATTCCTCCTAACTTTCAGAGCCCATGCATGGTCTGTACTCTATAGACGTAAACGGTGGATGAATTTCTCACCCCAAAACAAAAAACCCGCAAGATGATCTTGCGAGGTCTTTGTTAAAAACATAGAATGTCTGAAGATTGTACAGGTTGTCGCTTGGATCGCCATCGGCGCTGGGGCAGGTGCTCGCCACCACCCGTACACGGAAATACATCCAGGAATCTGCGCGGTCTAATAGCACCTGAATCAATCTGAGGCTGTCGATGTTAAGGGGAAGCTTGCAGCACCAAGGCATTGTTTAAACGGCTTCTCGCGAAGCGGTTAGAAAATACAACGCATACACGGCGCAGATGACGGCAATAAAGCCATATCCGCCGAAAACATCGAATTTCGATGAGAAGTATCCGAAGCCTAAGCCGATCGCGATGAGCACCGCCTTCTCCCCCAGCGACTGGAATGACCCCATCGTCGCCCGCATTCGGGAGTCTGCCCGGTGTTGGAGATATCCTGCGGCTAATGGCTCGACGAGCCCGGCGAACAGGGATATGACGAACAATGCCGCTATCGAGCGGCTATCCCGCATGGCGGCGAGCCAGAAGAAGCAGGCAGCCAGCACGCCGATAACCAGGGTTAAGAGCGGCCTGTAGCTGAACCGCTCTTTCAGGGCAAATGCCAGCAAGTTTCCCGGAAGTCTGAGCAGAAAGATCCCTGCGGAGAACAGGCCGAAATACAGCACGGGAACCTCCACACGCTCCAAATATGTCTGCCAGAACTCATCTATGAAATTGACGGCTGCCCCTGTGACCATCCCGGACAGCATTACCAGCAGCAGCCCCCGGTTCTCCCTGAACAGTCTCCATGATGCGGTAAGGTACGTGCGGATCGGAATCGGACGGTCCTCCCCGTCCCCAACCGTCCCCGCTTCCGTTAGCGTCAAGGTCAAACCGAGGCAGACCAGCATGCTGATTAGCGACAGCGCATAGTTGAACTCGTAAGGCAGACGGCTTGCCAGCAGACTGCCGCACAGCGCCGCCAGCACCGTTGACGCTATATCCACCGCATTCAAACGGCCGAGCCACTTCTCGAAGGAGCGCTCCCGCCCTCGCTCGCGCAGCGACTCATACAGCAGCGCCTGCTCGGCCCCGCTGCTGGCCGCACCGCCAATTGCCGCCACAACGACAACGAGCGCGAAATGCCAAAATGCCTCGGCGAACAGGAGCAGCAGAAACTCCGCGCAGCCCATAAGCGCGGAGACCAGCATCATGGTTTTCCGCCCCCAGCGGTCGGCCATCATGCCGCTAGGCACTTCCAGCAGCACGATTGTAACGGCATAAATAATCTCCGCATACACGACCATCGGAATCGTCATGCCTCGATCTTCCCAGTACAATCGTTCGATGACATACGCGGGAATGAGACTATAGAAGAAGCGGATCGCCAGCAGCTTCCACACATTTATATTTATCGAATGGTTCATATCGGTTCCCTCTCTTATCGGATTGTCTATTTCAGATCCGGTTATAGAGGGGGGCCCCCGTGAACGAAGTACGGCGAGGGATTAGCAAGGCGGTCGGGCTTGATTCATTCAGCGGCCTCCTCTTCGCTTGATAAACTTGCTTACATTATGCTCGCTTGCCTCTTTCGTTAACGCCATTATAACGGATATTGTGTGTCCCCGGAAATCCTTCTTTCCTGGCGCTAACGCTCGGGGTAGTCATCTACATGAAAAAAGCAGCCCCCTCTGCCATCCGGCAAGAAAGGACTGCATCATTTTGTTGATACTTACACTCGGACTGGTTAAGCCTTCGGCGCCAGCTCGGCCCCTTGGCGGATCGCTTCCATCAAGCTCTTCTCATCCGCGATGCCCGTTCCGGCAATATCGAATGCCGTGCCGTGGTCAACGCTGGTGCGGATGATCGGCAGCCCGACCGTAATGTTGACGCCCGCATCCAGGCCCAGCACTTTGACTGGTCCGTGTCCCTGATCGTGATACATGGCCACGACGATATCGAAGTCGCCGCGAACCGTCCGGAAGAAGAGCGTATCCGCCGGCAGCGGGCCCACAACCTCAATGCCTTCCGCCTGGGCTTTCTCAACAGCCGGAATGACCTTCTCCTCTTCTTCCCCATATCCGAAGAGGCCGTTCTCTCCCGCATGAGGATTAATCCCGCACACGGCAATCTTCGGCGCATCGATCCCCGCCTTCCGCAGCGTCTCATGCGCCAGCCTGATCACATGATATACCCGCTCCGGCGTGATCATCTTCACGGCATCGATCAGTCCGACGTGGGTCGTCACATGGATGACCTTCAGGTTCGGCGCGGACAGCATCATGGAGAAGTCCTGCGTTCCCGTCAAGTCTGCCAAAATCTCCGTATGACCCGGGTATTTGTGCCCGCCCTTGTGGAGAGCCTCCTTATTCAGCGGAGCCGTGCAAATTGCTTGAATGCGATTTTCCTTCGCCAGCTCTATGGCTCTTTCCAAATATTTAAACGCGGCATGTCCAGCCTCGGCCGACACTTGACCGACCGGCAGATCGCCCGGCAGCAAGTCCAGATCCAGCACGTATACCGTGCCCAGACGGTAATCGGCCCGCTCCAGCTCGTCCGCAGCAATGCTCTCGATGGCAAGGTCGCTGTTTACGAACGTCTTCGCACGCTCCAGGATCTTCCGGTCCCCGATGACGAACGGTCTGCTGATCTCGTACATCTCCTCATGCTTGAGGCTCTTCAGAATAATTTCCGGTCCGACGCCAGCGGCATCGCCCATCGTGATGCCGATTATCGGTTTGCGCTCACTCATACTCTCACCCTTTTCTTTGTGGTCATATACTGCAACGCATCAACGAGCGACTCGTCACGGCCAAAGCCTCCGGCCTTCGTAATGGCCCAATAGCTGCGGCCGTTGCCGTGAAGCTTACCGAACGGGAGTCCGGGCTCCGCCTCCGAATGGAGCTGCATTTCGCCGATCCCCAGCTCCTGGCAGACCGCCTTCGCCGTATCTCCGCCCGTCAGTACCAGCCCCTCAATATCCCCAAATGCCTGCAAAATCTCCCGCGTAATATGCCCGAGTCCCCGAGAGATCGCTTCGCTTACTTCCGTCAAGGACAGCCCGAGCTGATTTCCCGCTGCTTTCGCAGCGATGCGATTGTGCTCGGAACCGTCCACATACAATACAGCATAAGGCTTGTCCGAGTTCTTTTCCAATGCTTGAACATACCGAGCGGCATCTGTATCGCCTCGGACCAAGTCGACCGGATCCACTTCCAGCATGCAGGCTTCAGCCATCTCGCCGACCTTTGTCAGCTGCTGCCGCGTGGTTCGGGACAGGCTGCCGGAGACAACCAGCGTTTTGCCCGCCAGCGCCTCAGCCTCCTCCCCGCTACCTGACGGCTTCAAAGCCAAAGCCTCCGGCAGGTATTCGATCAGCCCGGCCGAACCGGCCCAGACGATCGATCGATCCCAATTCGAGAAGAAGGCCGCGATGGTCTGCAGATCCTGCTCGGACTCACTGTCGCAGACCAGCCATGTCTGCCCGCGCGATATCGCTTGGTTCACATATGCCGTAAGCTCATCCGCGGGCCCCCGCAGCAGGCTCGTATCGATCAGCCCTACTTCACGGCCGGCTCCTGCCTGGAGAAGCCCTGGAATAAAGCTTTCCTTAACAGGCGTCTTAGGGTCCTTGGCAAATTCCGTATCCGTGATAAGCGAGCCGTTCACATAGTGATAACCGCAGACGGTTACCCGGTTCATCTTGGGAAAAGCCGGAGCAATCAACATCAGATCCGGGCGGAACACCTGCTCCACCGCCTTCAGCTCCTCCGCCATGTTGCCCCGAAGTGTCGAGTCCACCTTTTTATAAATATGCCCGTAGCCATGCCGTTTCAAATAATGGGCTGCCCCATAAGCCGCTTCATAAGCTTCGGCACCTTGCTTCGCCCGGCTGTCGGTATCCACGATCAGTACATCGGCAGGCGCAGCCTCACCGCTCTGACGATAGTCCAGTATAACGGTTGAGGCGAGGCCCTTCTTCGCCAATTGCACGCCTGAATCGTTCGCCCCCGTCAGATCGTCAGCGATAATTCCCATTTGATTGATCACATTTATCACACCTTTAAACTTCGGTTTCCGCTTCCCGCTCAAATGAATATCCCTTCTTCTCCATCCGTTTGACCAGGAAGCCGACATAGATCGGAAGCAGGATGGCCGTCGTTACTACAGAGGCCGCCACCTGCACGGTTGCAATATCGGTAAAGGCCGCGAAGGATGCATTGGCGGCAGCAATGGCAGCAGGAGTCGCCACCGCGTTGCCTGCAGTCGAGCCTTCAGCCGCTCCGACAATCGGATTCCACTTCATCGCTTTAAATACAAAGTAACCTGCAGTACCTGTAACAAATACCGTCAAAAGTCCAAGAATGATGCCGGACAATCCGCCTTCCACGATCGCGCCGAAATCGATGCCCATACCGAGCGAGAACGCAAAGAACGGAATCAGCATAGAGCTTCCTTTATCCAGAAACTTGCGCATGTCTTCGTCCAGGTTGCCCAGCACCATACCGACAAGAATCGGCAGCAGCACCGAGATGAACGAGACGAACGAGAACATGCCGTCGACGAATCCCATCGCACCGAAGATCGACAAGGCCACCATGGTCAGGAACGGACCGTCATTCAATGCCAGCAAAGAATAGGCCGCGCGGTCCTCTTTGCTGCCGTACTGGCCGACCAACGCCACGAACAAGCCCCCGTTACTATTGGTCATCGCCGCGATGACCGCAATCGGCGCCAGGCCGAGCCACAATCCGTTCTCGCCGGCAAATGCATAAGCGATCAAGCCGAATGCCGCCCCTACTACCCACTTGGTCACGAGCAGCGTCGCGCCTTTACCGACCGATACGCCGAACGATTTGACGTTGATCTGCGCCCCCGTACAGAGCAGGAACAGCGCGATCAATGTGCTTGAACCGTTTACGAACAAGGCCTCAGTAAAATTACCGATGCGAAGCAAATCCGGAGCGAAGGTATTGATAACTGCTGCAATAAGCAGCGGAACTACCATCATGCCTCCGGGAATTCGATCTAAAGCTGCTTTGATCTTCATTATTGTAGCACCCCTTCAATAATTGTTTCAATATTAAACAGTGATTCATAATTGAAATCGCTTGCAGGGATTATTGTAAATGCTTACTTTAAAATTTGCAACACATTGTTCAAAAATTGTTGCAATTTTAAACATTCCATCAAAGGAGCCATATTACCTTCTCCAAAACGCCACACTGAAGATACATTGCCGCTTGGGAACCAGACCCTGAGCCTTCCCTTAGTCTGACCACTCCGCCTCAACCGATCCCTCGCCCGCTTTATGAAATGCAGTAACATCCGCCGCATAACAAAAAAAGCTGAAACTATTGTTTCAGCTTTCGCCACAGCGTCGAGCGGTTGATTCCGAGCCGTTCCGCAACGCGCGTTTGATTATCATGTTCTTCTTTCATGACGGCATGAATAATCCGCTTTTCAATCTCATCCAAGGTTCCTTGAAGAAAATCCGCCGGCAAACCGGCGTTTACAGGATGCTGTATTTGCTTCCTGCCAAGATGCCGCGAAATTTGCGCCCTCCCGATCACATAGCCTTTTTCCTCCGTCACCGCGTCCTTCAGCAAGGTCCTTAATTCGGCCACATTGCCCGGCCAGCTGTATCCTTCCAGCATCATCGCGGCTTCGTCCTTCAGCTTGACCGGCGATGTGCCCAGCGTTCCGTGATAGGCTGCGATATAGTAGGTTGCCAGCGCCTTAATATCTTCCTTGCGCTCCCGCAGTGCCGGCACATTCACGCGAACGGACTGCTCATCGAACAGGAGCGATTGATAGGCCGGATCCTCTTTCTCGAAGGCCAGTATCACGGTTCGTCCCCTGCTGCGTTCGGCCTTCACCAGCCCTTGAAGGTTCGAAATCTCGTTCGGATTAAGCATGTCGATTCCGTTCATATAGAGCGTCTTAATATCGTCGTCGAAGCCTTCACCTTCGATCTCGGTCAGGGCCTGCTTCGCCGTCAATGCCGCATACAGCCCCTTGCGGTCGTGCTTCTTGAAGTGAATGTAGCGTGACAGCAGCCGCTTGCCGGTACCCGTTTCCCCAATCAGGATGAAGGAGTCGCTCTCGAGATGATGCTCCATTGCTGCAAGGCATCCGGCCATCGATTCGCTGCGGGCAATGATCATCGGCAGCTGGGATACGGCCTCGACCGGGAAGGCCTCAAGTCCGGCACTCTCCTTCATTTCGGAGAAATCGAACAGATAGTACGGCTTCCCCTGGATGTCTTTCAATATCCGCTTCTGCTTCAGCTTGCGCTGCCCGCGCTCCTGAACCGTCAGAACACGGGTCTGATCCGGATTCTCCCGAATGCCTGCACTTAATTCATCGACCGGAACAGGGCAGGAATCATAGTCGATCCAGTTTTGATAGACCACTTCGCCTTGGCGATCCAGCACGATGAGGTTGTTGGCCGTCTCGGCAAGCAGGGAATGGAGGAAGGAAATCTCCCACTCCTTTCGCCGATAAAGGCGATGAACCGACTTCGCCCTTTGGAACGCTTCAAAAATCGCTTCCCGCCCGGACTGGATAAGAATGCCCTCCAGACGGTGCTTGGCGGCAGCCTCTATCGTTACGACGTCCCCCATAATCAGCTCATAGCCCTTGTCTTTGAGTTCCTCCAGAATCGAGTCGACCTCCCCTGCCTTCTCGACCGTGCATACCTCGATCTCGATATCCAGCACATCGGTGATGGCTTTGGCCCCAAGGGTAATGTTGGAGAAACCGACAATCGCTTTTTTCCCTGGAAAATCATTCGCCAGTGTCAGCACCCGCAGCATGTCATAGCCCGATACATGAACGTCAATGACCGGAATCGCCACCTCGGGCTCGATCAGCTTGGCCGTGCCGCCCCGGCTGATAATCACATCATAGCCCTGAGACTCTCCTGCCTGCGCAAGCGGAATCGCCTCCTGAAGATTCGCCACCTCGATATGAATGTCCAGATCGGGATCCTCTTGCCGGCATTCGTCGATGAGCGGGGTCATGGCCGGGTAAGGAGCGATAAACAATGTTTTTATCTTCATCATGTTCCACCTATAAGTTCTTTGGTTAACCCTATGCTCATTATTCTAAACGTTCCGGTTCAAATAACCAACTTTTTATGGGATCACAGGGCAGGGACCTGACCGGGAACCAGACTATTAAACGGGATCCGATCAAGATGCGCTAGCGGTAAGAAAATTTCCCATCGGCACAAAATGAACAGCGAACACCCCCAAGGCCGTCTTCCATGCCAGGGGGTGCCTCTATCGTGTTCAATTATGCCTCAATCCGTACCGTTACGGCACTCTTGGCTTCCATGCGGAAGCTTAACGCCTCTATACCCTTCAGTGCGAGCGATACATTGGCAGCCTGCTCTCCGTCGTTGAACAGCACGACGGCCACCGAGCCGTCCGTATTTTTGAAAGCAACGTTGGATACCAACGCATGGCTGGATTCGGACGCGATTCGGACCGCTTTGGGACGAATGCATTTGCTGAAGTGGGCGAGCGCGTAGTAATCCAGCGTATAGGTCAGCTCCTTGGTTCCTTGATCGATCTTGACGATACCGCGGCAGGTGCTCTTGCCGAATCCCGGGACCGTAGGCCCGTTCTTCTCATCGAGCGCCATATTCCATAGCACGAACGACTTGCTGTAATTCCGGAGAATGTCGATGCCCGTCCGCATCACATTGGAGAAGGCCGGTTCGAACGGCGGAATCCACTCCCCGCCCGATCCTTCCGTGAAATGGACCTCTTTACCCGGAAAAGCTTCAAACACCTCGGTCTGCGCCGATGGCCGTCCTCCATACCAATGCCAAGCGACGCCATCCACCTCGTCATTCGCCTGCTCTAGCACTGCCTTCGGATACTCCGGCTTGTCCCAGTTGTGGTCATAACACAATATTTTCGTGTTGATGCCGTGCTGTACGAATTTCGGCTTGAGATGGTTTTTAATAAAATCGCTCTGCGCTTCCGGCAGCATGATCATGCCCGGATAGTGCACGGGCGAATACAATGCCTCGTTCTGCGGGGTTACGGCATAAATCGGCAGGCCATTCTTCGCATAAGCCTGGATGTACCGCACGAAATAATCTGCATACACCCCGTAATATGCCGGCTTCAATTCCCCTCCGATCATCGAGCCGCTCGTCTTCATCCAGCCGGGAGGGCTCCAAGGCGAGCCCATCAGCTTAACATCCGGATTCAGCCGCAGCGCCTCCTGCAGCAAGGGAATGATGTCCTCCTCATCGTGCGCGATCGAGAACCGCTTAAGCTCCTCGTCCGTTTCACCGTCCGGCATATCATCATAGCTGTAGAAATCGCGGGCATAGTCGGAAGCGCCCATCGGGTTGCGAAGGACCGACAAGCCGATCCCTTCCTCCGCATCGAACAGCCTCCTCATCAGCACCGAACGCTGCTCCGGCTCCAGCACTTGATGGATCAAATACGCGGCCGAATCCGTAAACGATGCCCCGAATCCGTCCATCTCCTGATAGGTAAGCTCATCGTTAACGGTAATCGTGCTATGCTCCTCGTTCGGTGGTACCGGAGATAGCTGTTCCTTCGATTTCGGGACGAATAGCTCGTCTTCCCCTCTCGACTCATAAATGGTGATGTTTCGCATGCTGTTTCCCTCCAGGTTCGCTCACTAAGTTTCCTATCCATCGGATCTGCCCATGCCAGGGGCTTAGCAGCCGAAGCTCTCCCGTTCTTGGAAAAACCTCTGCAGCCCCTGCATGGACCTTCGTCTATATTAAAGACCAAGCTTTTCCTTATTCGCTTTCATCTTCTCGTTGCGGATGTCCACGATTTTGTCCCAGCTGTTGCCCTCAAGGAACGACTTGTATTCATTCAAAATGCTCTCGAATTGCCCATCGTCCTTGGCACGGATCATGCTGACGAGCGTCGTGTTCCACTTCGTATTAATGGCGCTCAATGCGCGAGCCTCCGGCGTCCCTTGATCCGGATTGATATTCTCCAGAATAAAGTGCGGCACCAGCTTGCCCCGGCCCCATTCCTGCATCTGCTTGATCGCATCCGGGAAGGCGTCTTGGCTTAGCGCCTTGTGGCGGTCATGGCCGAAGAACATGAATTCGCCCATCCGGTAATCCTTCTTGAAGGTGTCCGGATTGTTCAATTGCAGCTCCTTCACAGCCGGCAGGAATGCCACGGTGCCGTCGGCGTTGACCTGATAGGTTTCGCCTTCGATCCCGTAGTTCATCAGCATTTGGCCTTCTTCGCTGAGCAGGTACGTGAACAGCTGAATCGATTTGGCCGGGTCGGCGTTGCTCTTCGTAATGAAGCTGATCATCCAGCCGGTGATGCCGGATTGGTTCAAGGTCGGGGCATGTCCCACCGTGCTTTGCGGCCCGTCAATCGCGATGTATTCCTTGCCAGGGTTAGCGCTGGCGAAGCTTTGGAGATTGCCGCCCTGCTGCGGGGTTCCGTCGAGCAGAATCGTCGCGTATTTGCCCGCTTTTACCTTCTCTTCAAAAGCCGTCCCGTCGTCCGCAAAGCTGTCGTCGCTGATTGCGCCGTCACGATAAACGGTGTTCAGCGTCTTCACCCACGTCAGGTAGTCCTCGTCCAGATTGCGGTTGTAGAACCCGCTGTTCTCGTCCTCCAGCGGCACGCCGATGAAATCCTGCAATACGTCGCCCAGTGACCCGGTTCCCTCGCCGATCGAGTTAAATCCGAATGGAATCAGCTGCGGGAATTTCTGCTTGATGTCAGTCAAAGCTGCGCGGAACTCTTCCGGCGTACCCATGCTCGGCTTGCCAAGCGCCTCATACACGTCCTTGCGGATGATGAACGCCGTCTTCGCCGGAATGTTACCGCTGTCATAATCCGCCTGGGTGTTGGAGTAGTTCGGATACCCGTAGGTTTTGCCGTCCTTCAGCTGGAACCAGTTCAGCGTATCCTGGGCTGCGACCTTGTTGAAGTGAGGGTCGTACTTCTCGGCCAGATCATTGAGCGGCAAGGCCCAAGTCGCAGCCTTCTGCACCACCGGCGAGTTGGAGTCGAAGGTCGTGATCAAATCCGGCATATCGCCGCCGGCAAAGAACGTATTCAGCTTCGTATCGTCCCCCGTGATGAACTTGATGTTGATATTAAGGTCTTCCTTGATTTTCTTCGTGACGACGTCCTTGCCGAAATCGGTGTTCCACCAATCAGCGTTCACATACCAGGTCAGCTCCGTCGTCTCTTCCTTCTTATCGAGCTTCCACGCCGGCGTTTCCGGATCCGGGGTGTACCGGTCCTCGATCGAAATCCAGTTCTCCTTCTTGGAGCCGGAGTCGCCGCCCGATCCGCAGCCCGCAACCACCAGCACAATCGCCAGCATGAGCGAAGCCCATGCAAATCTTGTTTTGCCCTTTGATTTGTCCATCTTCAACATCCTGTAACCCTCCCTTTTAATAAAAGCGCTTTCTTTCGGACCCGAACCTACTGCTGCTTTCTTACTCCTTCACCGCCCCCAGCATCATTCCGGATATAAAGTACCGCTGAAGGATGGGATAGATGACGACAATCGGCAGTGTCGTTACAACGATCGTGGCGAGCTGAACGCCCTTCGTTGTCGTCTCGATCACGACCGAGCCGGCGTTCTGCATCGATTGCGTCTGCGACTGCACGATAATTTCGTAGAGCATCATTTGCAATGGATACAGCGACTGATCCGTAATATAGAGCTTGGTCGTCATAAAGTCGTTCCATTGTCCGACCCCGTTGAACAGCGCAATGGTCGCCATTGCCGGCATGGACAGCGGAATGAAGATGCTCAGAAAGATCCGCCAGTCCCCGCCGCCGTCAATCTTCGCGGATTCCTCCAGCGAATCCGGCACATTGCGGAAGAAATTCATCAAAATAATGACATCGTAGAAGCTGAGCAGCGCCGGAATAATATACACCCAGAAGCTGTTCAGCATGCCCAGGTCCTTGATGAGCAGGTACGTCGGAATCATCCCGCCCGAGAAAAACATCGTGATGACGCCCATCGTGACATAAAATTTGCGGCCGCGCACGTACCGCTTGCTGAGGCCGTAGCCCACCATCGCACAGAAAAACACGTGGGTGATAACCCCGATCAAGGTTTTGGCGACCGAGATGAAGAAGGCCTGCCAGATACCGTCATCCCGGAATACGGCCTGGTAATTTTCAAGGGAAAGTTCGGTCGGCCAGAAAATAAACCCGCCCTCCGCCAGAGCTCTGCCCGAGCTGAAGGAAGAGACCAGAACATTCCAAAGCGGAACCACGATGATCAGCGTAAACACTACCAGCAATGCGATATTGATGGCATCGAAGATCCGGCTATCCCAGTCCCCTTTCGCTGCTTTCGAATTCAAAGGTAAAGCCTCCTCCCGTTACACTTCTACCGCCCGCCCTTAACCCTAGCGTCCGATTCGGCGCCTTGGATGCAGCGGGCATTTTTGGGTGAACAACCGTTACAGAACCGACTGGTTATCGTTTAATTTGCTGGTGACTTTGTTGGCGGTCACGAGCAGAATGACCGAAACGATCGAGACGCCAAGGCCCACGGCCGTTGCGTAGGAGAAGTCGCCCTGCGTCATCCCCATCCGGTAGACGTAAGAGTTAATTACCTCCGCCTTTTCCCGGTTTTGCGAGTTCATAAGCACCAGCGTCTGATCCAGGTTCGAGCCCAATAAACCGCTTACAGTTAGGATCAAATTCAAGCTGATGATCATTTTCATGTTCGGAATGGTGATATTCCAGATTTGTCTGAGACGGCTTGCGCCATCGATTTTCGCGGCTTCGTAATAGGTCGGATCGATCTTGGCCATGATCGCCAGATACAGAATCGTCCCCCAGCCCGCTTCCTTCCAGATGTCGGATAAGGTGGCGATCCACCAATACTTGTTCGGATCGAGCATAATGTTCGACGGCTGCGAGATCAGACCCAAGCTGAGCAGCAGCTGGTTGAACAAGCCCGTCGTTGAGAACCAGGTAATGAGCATCCCGCCGAGCACGATCCAGGACAGGAAGTGCGGCAGGTACGACACCGTCTGCACGAATTTCTTGAACCGCCCGAAGCTGACCTCGTAAATCATGATGGCAAGAATAATCGGAATGACGAACCCGATCGCCAATTTCAGAAAGCTGATGCCCAGCGTGTTTACGACGGAATCCCAGAAGTACTTGTCCGACATGATGATTTTGAAATTGTCCATGCCGACCCACGGCGCGGAATCGATCGTGTCGATGACCGTGTAGCTCTTGAATGCGATCGTCAGACCGTAAATCGGAATGTAACAGAAAATAAACATGAACACGACGCCCGGAAGAATCATGGACTGCAGCTCCCATTGCCGTCCGAAATCCACGAAAAACTCTTTCACTCTCCGCCCCATCGGCTTTTTGCCGGATGAAAGCACGGCTCCCGTTCCTGCGGGCGTCGCGGACGGAGCCTCAGCTGTCTTTGCCACCTCGTTCGCCTCCTCCTTTAATAACGTTGTTGTTCCAGACCCCTTGGTTGCACCGTACCGTGTTACCCATCCATAAGGAACGCAATCATTTAATAAAAACGTTTTTATTTTTAGCGATAAAAACCCCCTATGCTTGGACTAGATTTAAAAAAAACAGATCCGAAATGACGCCTTCTGCCTAGTCTACTGGCTCCGGCTCATTCCGATCGGACCTTCACTTGACTGGAGCCGCGGACGATCAGTTCTCCCGCCAGCTTCTGCACCTTGCCCTGCTCCTTCTTCTGGATCATGCGCACCAGATGGTCAACGACCAGGATGCCTTGCCGCGCGATTTGGTTGCGCACCGTCGATAACGGCGGCGTAAAATACTGTGCGATATCGATGTCGTCAAAGCCGACGACGCTGATATCCTTCGGAACCTCGTAGCCGAGCGATTTCAGTGCCCGGATGCAGCCGATGGCGCTGAGGTCGTTCCCTGCCAGGAACGCGTCCGGCACCTTGCCTGGATGCATGTGGATGAACGATTTTACGGCGTTATAGGAGCCTTCCTCCTCGAAATAACCCTGGAGGATCAAGTCCTCATCGATCGGAAACTGCACTTCGCGTAAGGCCGCGAGATAGCCTTTCTTCCGCTGCACGCTGTCGAACATGGTGTCCACGCCCGATATGTAAGCAATATTGCGGTGTCCGAGACTGATCAAGTATTTCGTCGCCTCATATCCAGCTTCATATGAATCGAAAATAATGCTCCCCATCGTCTCGTTCTGAACGACGCGATCGAGGAATACCGCCTTGATCTTGTCCTTCTCCATGACGGCAATGTCTTTATCATCAATTCTCAGCTCTTCGAAAATGATGACGCCATCTACGCGCCCGCCCAGAATGTTGCTCATAATGACCTGCTTGTCCTTCGTCACGAACACGTTCAGCCCGTAGCCGAGACGGTCGCACTCGCGGGACATGGATTCCACGAGGGTATAGAAATAGGGCCCCGATACGCTGGTGGTGAAGAAGCCAAGCATCTTCGTCTTGCCCGATTTCAGCAGCTTGCCGTTCAGGTTCGGCACGTAGTTGAGCCGCTCCGCAACCCTCAGCACATGCGACTTCGTCTCGGGATTCAGCACGTCCACGTCATTGAGCGCGTTCGATACCGTCGAAATCGATACGCCGGCCTCTCTTGCGACATCTTTGATGGTTACCTTGCCCATTCACTGATCTTCCTTTGCAATAAAAACGTTTTTATGTACATAAGTTACCATACGATGGCGTTGAGCACAATGCTTATTTTTTCGGGTAGGGGGAATTTTATGCGAGGCTTGGCATTCGCACCAATCCTCGGGGCCGATGGAAGACGACGGAAGTGCACGGGATGGCCCCATCTGCGTGCGAGTGATGGAAGAACCTTTTGAGGGAGGGTAGTACGGTTCCAAAAGGAAGAGAAGCCTTTGGTCAATGACATCACCAAGGTTCATTTTGGGGATAACCTAGATTACATGCGATGATTAAGCCGATTCAGACGGCTCTTTAAATTAAGAAAATAAACGAAGGGATCATTTCTTGAAGAGATGTCCGCAGGGTTTCAGTCAAAGGCTGGAATTCAATTAAATGTAGAGCAGAAATGTAGAGCAGAACTCCAGCCACTAAAAGACTTCGCAATTTTTAATTTTGGCATTTTATCCATTCACTTTTTCTTTTTTTCGAAGAAATCGAACTTGATCACATAATCAAAAAGAGATGTAATAATAACAGCTCCAAGCGGAATCATGGCGGGTGCCCATGGCGGATTAACCGGAGCCTCACCAGGGGGTGCATCAATTAAAATCGCATAAAGGACAAAACAATAAATTAGGGCCACAACAATACCTGTTTTGTTTCTATTTTTCACAGCTGTTTTCACCTCTAGTTCACAGAAATTCAAAGTATTGTATTTTCTACCTATGAATATTGTAACACAGATCGACAAAGCTGGAATAATTTATCTCCCTGGTTATAGATCCTAAACGGAGATCCTGCGACGAGTCCCGGCTCATCCAGCGATGAAACGAAGTGGATCCGAGAAAACGAGAAACGTTTTAATGACCTGAAATCCTATGTGCTATCAAAAAGTGAAGAATAAAAAATCAGCCATGGAATCGGGCATGTCCCGTTCTTCCATGGCTGTTTTCGATTGCATGTTCACTTCGCTCCTATGTTCGCGCCTATGAACGCTGGCTTGAGTATCCCCCGCAAGGCTTATCACGACCGCAGCAGCTCAGCCAAACCCTGCACATCCAGCCCATCAGCCGCAAACGCCGTGCGGACGAGCTTCGGCGGCACAAACTCGTCGTATTTGCCGAGATAAGGCGCCTCGTCCGGATCCAGCAGCGAACTGGCGTCGCTGCATTGCGCCAGCTCGCGGCGGATCTCCTCGAGCAGCGTCCCGGCATCCGCCTTGCCGGCAACGATCATGTAATACGGCTCCATCGGCACGATCGAACGCAAGGAGAGCGGCTCGGACAGGTTATGCTTCAGCAGCCGTTCGAGCGTCCGGAACTGTTTGCTGCCCGCCCAAGGCAGTATAAACAGCGAATCCCCGCCCGCCGGGATAACGACCTGCTTCAGCAGCCCGCTCTCCCGGGCAAGCCGGCGGGCTCGCTCCAGGCGGTTCACGGCACCGGGCGCGAGATACGGATAGATGGTGCTGTCGGCCAGCACTTCCCGCATCTTCTGCACGACCCGGGTGTGGACATCGCCGCCGGCCCCCAGCCATAACGTATCGACCTTGCCTTTGGCAGCCTTCACGTACAATGCTTTGTGCTTGGTGTCCACTTCCTCTACCTTCCACAGCTTTCCGGCCAGCGAGAAGCAGTAGCCCGGAGGCGGCACGGTCGTAATCGATCCGATCTCCTCGGAGCCGTTGTAGACGACATGCTCCTCATCGTCCTTAAACACCGCATAGAAGCGGTAGTTATTTACGATCTTCTCCCCGCCAAGACCGATGATGAGGCTGCCTTCCTCCGTGCGCTGGATATGATCGGTCTGCAGCAAATACTGCAGGAATTCCTTATACTCCTCCGGCTCTATGCCGCGAAATGCCGGAAGCGTAAGCACGGCCCGCGCCAGGTCCTGCGGCTCGGCTTCTCCCATACTCTTCAGCGTGCTCATCGTCTGATGGTACAGCACGCCCACCGGCTTCTTCCGCAAGGTGAGCGGCTCGACCCATTTCTCCCGGATGTACAGCTCGATCACGGCGATGGCGCGCAGCAGCATCCAAGGCATACGCGCCGGCAGCAGCGCCTCTTCATCCTCGTCCTCCGGGCAAAGAAACATCATCTCGGAGGCCTGGTCTCCCCTGCGGCCGGAACGGCCGAGCCGCTGCACGAAGCTGGAGCAGCTGTACGGCGCACCGAGCTGGATGACCCGCTCCAGCTCGCCGAGGTCGATGCCGAGCTCCAGGGTTAGGGTCGCCGCAGCCACCGCCGGCCCCGGACCCGACCGCAGCGCGGCCTCCGCTTCCTCGCGCAGCATGGCGGAGATGCTTCCATGGTGCACATGGAAGACGTCCGGCTGCTGCCGCTTCGCTGCGATCCGCCGCAGCTCCAGCGTCGTGAGCTCTGCGTCCGAGCGGCTGTTTGTGAAGACGAGCGCTTTTTTCATATGCGTGTGATCGTACACGAAATCATAGTAGGCTTTGCGCGCGAGCTCCAGCTGCTCGGCCTGCTTCTCGTCCCGCGCATCGGGAAAGGAGAAGTGCTCTACCGACAGCCGCAGCTTCCGCCCGCCTTGCGGAGCAATGACCTCGACCGCATGCTGCGTTCCCGCACCCAGCCACCCGGCAGCGGTCTCATAGTCGCTCAGCGTAGCCGACAGGCCGATCCGGCGAGGCTCGCACGAAGCCATCCGCTCGATGCGGGTGAGCTGGCTCAGCACCTGAATGCCGCGATCAGCCCCCATGAACGCATGGACCTCGTCGATAATGACGTACCGCAGATCCTGAAACAAGGCCGGTATCGCATTCGGCCGGTTCATCAGCAGCCCCTCAAGCGACTCGGGGGTAATCTGAAGCACGCCGGAAGGCTTCCGCATCAGCTTCGTCTTCTCTGCCTGGGACACGTCGCCGTGCCAGTGCCATACCGGAACCTGCCCCTCCTTCAGCAGATCGCTGATGCGCTCGAACTGGTCGTTGATCAGCGCCTTAAGCGGCCCGATATACAAAATGCCTACCGAGCTTGAAGGCTTGTTATACAGCTCCGTCAGGGCGGGAAAGAACGCCGCCTCCGTCTTCCCCGAGGCCGTACCTGATGCGATCAGCAAATGGTTCGGCGTATCGAACAGGACGCGGCAGGCTTCAACCTGTGCCTCGCGAAGGGTATCCCATCTTTTTTTGTAGATAAACTCCTGAATGAATGGCGCCAATCGGGAAAAAGGATTCGCAGCACTCATAGCTCAAACTCCGCCAACAGATCGTCCAGGTCGTCCCCCTGCTCATCCGCTCCCTTGCTGGCTGCCGGCTGCGCCTCCGCACGCTCCCCCAGCAGCTGCTCGAAAGTGGCTTCCGGATGCTGATGCAGCGTGTGCAGCAGGTCCATGAAATCCCGCACGACCTCCCGGGTCGTCAGCAGCTCTTCCGCGCCCAGCCGGTTCAAGGCAGCCTGCATAAATGCCACCAACTGCTCGTCCGTCAGCTGCGGCTCATACTTGAAGTGAAAGGCATGGATGTCCCGCAGCTTCTGCAGAAGGATGAGAATTTCTTCGTACGAGAGCATGTCCAGCTTCAGGATGGGGGATGTATACGTCCGGAGCGTGCTGCTGCCGTAACGTCCATCGATCAGACGGGAGCGGAGGGCATCATAGCTAAACAGCCCCCGGCGCTCGTCTTCGACGAACTGCGGCGTGCCGCCCATGTAGATTCCGAGGTGCTGGGCTTTGCCCTGCATCGTGTCATTGAACATGGTGAGCAGCTTCTCATAGTTGCTCTGACGGGAGATGCTGTTCGTGATTTTGTATAAGTTAACCCCTTCGTCGATGAACAGCAGCAGTCCCTTATATCCAATCGCAGCCGTGAATTCGGACCACAGCTTCATATAGTCGTACCAGTTGTCATCGTCGATGATGACCCCCACGCCGAGCTCCTTGCGGGCTTCCGTCTTGGTCGGCACCTCCCCGCGCAGCCATCGCAGCGCCGCCGCTTTCCGGTCATCGTCGCCAAGCTTATAGCCGTTCCAATAAGCAGCCAGCACCTTCGCAAAATCAAATCCGTGCACCAGATTCTGCATCTCATTCGTCACCGCGAAAATGTCCAGCTCCACGCGTTCGTTCAGGGTGGGATCATCCGGCCGAAGGTCCGCCTCAACCATGATCCGCTGCTGAATCGCCGCAATCCACTTCTGCAGAATAGCCTCCAGCGCTCCGCCGTCAGGCCGCGTCTTCGTTGACAGATGGGTCATGAGCTCCCGGTACGTCGCCAGCCCCTGTCCCTTCGTGCCTACCAGCCGGCGCTCCGGCGACAAATCCGCATCCGCCACGACGAAATCGCGGTCCATTGCATAGTTTCGTATCATCTGGAGGAGGAAGCTCTTGCCGCTGCCGTAACGTCCCGTGATAAGGCGGAAAGCCGCTCCCCCTTCGGCGATATTGTCCATATCCCGCAGGATCGACTTCACCTCCGGTTTACGCCCGACGGCAATATATTCAAGCCCAACGCGCGGCACGACGCCTGCCGTCATGGAGTTCACAAGGGCAGTGGTAAGCCGCTTCGGGATTTTTAGCTCGTTCATGATCGAAATTCACCTTCTTTCAAAAGCATTAGAGGCCGGTTGTACCGTCCGTGCTTTTATATCCTCTTCAAAGCATCCATCTTGTCGATATATTCTTCCGCAATGGATTCTCCGTCAATCAGCAGATCGCCAATGGTATCCATCGCAGCCTCGTTAATTTCATCCAGCAGCAGGGCAGGCATCGAGCCTGCGCGTTCTGCAATGGGCTGCAGTGCAGCCGAATTCGGCCCAGCCTTCAAGGCGTGCAGAATCTCCATATGCGCAGACGTCAGACGCTCCGCAAGCTGCTGCCAATCCTCATCCTCCACATTCCATTGCCATGCCTGTCCGTGTGAATGGGATGCTTCCTCCGCTTTATTCGCTTCAGCCTCCGGTCCCCGATCAATATGAGGCATAGCTCTAGCGCCAAGCGTTACTTCAGCGGTTTCCGCATAAGATCCCCCTGTAGTTTGTCGAGTCGGTACGTTTGCCGCTTCGACGGTCGTTAGTTTTGCCGCTTTTACGGTCGTTGCGTTAGTCGTCCCTTTGATCCGCGGTTCCATTCCGAAAGAATCTTCGCTAGGGAGCCCCGCATCAAAGTCCATCACGGCCTGAACGACATCCACACTCTTCGGTTTACGCTTTCCAGATGAGACGGCTTTCGGGGACTGATCAGAGCTTGCATGGACTAATGAGGACTTCTCACTCAAGGCCTCCTCCGATCCGGCCTCCTCGACAAGCAGCATGTCGCGGACCTCATCCGACTCCCGCTGCAGGCGCTGCAGCTTTCTTGTATCGATCTGCACCTCCGGGATGCTCTTCCTGCGCTCGGCTTCAAGCTGCAGTTCTATTTCTTTGGTCAAATACCGCTCAACCAACTGCGCCACATCCGGTCCGATGGCTTCCGTCCCGCGAAGCCGTCCTTTGAAGCCCCTAAGCTCCCTCAGCTTGTTCTCCGTCAGCCGGGTCAACCCGGTCATGTAGGCCCGCAACGGGGCATACTCGCTTAAGGAGAGGATCGTTAGGACAACCGTTCGCCCATGCAGACCATGATCATACACCGCGCTGCGGAACAGATATCGCTTGACCTGCCTTGGCCGGGGCTGGAAGCGGTCGATGAAGCGCTGCCCCGTCTTTTTGGCCAAATAGCTGTCGACCAGCGCCACAACCCTCGGGGCATACCGCTGCATGTCCTTGCGTCCGGATTCCTGATAGAAACGGCTCTTCTCGGCATCATAATCCAGCAGACCGCACAGCAGCTCCCAGGTCAGCTCGGCAGGCTGAAGGGAGAAGCGCCGCATGTACTCCCGTTCCTTCAATTCCGGCGAAATGGCCCTCGGCAGGCGATCATACGTCTCGGGAATCGGCATATCCAGGTGATGCACGATCATAAAATCATATAGCCATTCCCGCAAATACATATTGAGCTTGGCATAACGCTCTCGGTAAGCGTTCCATGCTTGCAGCATCAAATCGTATCCTTGCCGCGGGTCGCTCCAGCCTACGCCGTGAATCAGCTCGTAAAAGTACAAGAATAAATAGGATAAATCCGTATCCGGGTACCGGCCGGACCGTACCTCCTCCCGCCAGTAAAAATACCAGCGAAACTGTTCAGGGCTCATCTGCTCGTACGTCGGCCAGTACGTTTTGAACGGAACGAATGGAGCCTCTTGCTCCGTATGCCAGGCCAGCTCCCGTGCTTTCAGCGCGAATTGCTGCTCCTTGGTCACATAACGGAAGCTGTCGTCCAAATTCAGGTCGAGGGGCTGCTGCGGCTTTACAACCAACGAGCTTCTCCCCATCGGTGCTTGAGGTGCCTCCGTTTGCCGATCCTGCTCTTGATCCGGATCCAGCCCCTCCCCGGTCCGGGCGGCAAGCGGCATGTCCCGCTCCTCCCCGCCGAACTCGATTTCCGCAAAACGAATCCCCTGATCATTGACCAGCGTGGTTTGTCTTATGTGCTTTATGTGATTGTTTTTGTCATTATTGAAATCCGGCTTCTCATTTTTCATCGGTCATGAACCTCCGTCATGACTTCAATTATACCATTTTGCATGGCCAGTCTAATGGATTTTCATATGAAACTCATCTATATTATAAGGGATGAAAGCGAACGATGCTCCAGATCAAAGACTGAAGCCGGAAAGGACTTCCTGATGAATAAATGGATCAAGGCACTATTATTTCTGGTAGGAGCGGCCATTCTGACCCGGCTGATCCCCTTCTCTTCCTGGTTCCGCATCCTCGATACGATGATTCACGAACTGGGACACGCACTCATGACCCTCCTCATGTCCGGCCGAGTGCTCAGCATTGAGCTGAACCCCGATCACAGCGGCGTCACGTATTCCATGCTGTCCTCGGGGGGCTGGAGTCCTGTTATTGTCTCGCTGGCAGGGTATATATCGGCCTCCGTGTTCGCCATTCTCATGTTCCTGGGATATGCCCGTAAGCGGCAGGGCGAAGGCTTAATGACCATTACCGCGCTGGCGGTTATTATGATTATTTTCTTCGTACACAAGGGGTATGGGCTGTGGTGGCTCATTATTTTCATCATAGTCAATCTTATCTTCTACATGCTGGGACCGAAAATCCGTAATTTCTATTACCTGCTTCTGGCCTTTCTCGTGCTCGAGGAGTCCGTCATGGGGCCGTTGACCTTGGCCATACGGGCGCTGAGCCAGCCATCGCAAGCAGGAGACGCAAGCAATCTGGCCAATATGACTGTGGTTCCCGCGATTATCTGGGCCCTGCTGTTCTTCGTCTTTTCTCTGTGGTGCGCCAAGGTGGCGCTGCAGCTGTTCTGGAAGAAGCGATGATGGGCCGTCCCGCTTACCTGTATTTTGAAAGGAGCTGCTTAGCCTTTAATTGTTATGACAGATTGTAATACCAAGTGCAACAATTCCTCTGTGAAAGATTCGTGAGCGGTTTCGCCAACCCACGAGGCCTGTGGTTGATTAGATCTAGTGAATGGGCGAGCTCCTCATCCTCAACTTGAGCGACATCAGTGCCTTCTGTGCGGAAACGTTCCATGATTTGCTCTGGAGACCACGTCGCTGGAGCTTTTCCTCTAAGGAAACAGACAAGAGGTCTGACCATTTACCCGAAGAAACGGAAGCCTTAATGCGTTCCTCATAAGCGTGCTGGGCTTTTTCAGCCCGATAGGGCTACAACGCAGCAACAAGCTTCAACTCACGGCAAACCGTCGAAGGATGTCTTCCCCGTTCTTTTGCAATGGCTCTCAAACTATTGCCTTGCTGATGGAGGATTTCTAACTTGCTGCGTTCAATTATGCTAAGCCGTGTGTAGCTCATAGCGGATTCTCCTTGTGTGAATGTGGTGTAGGAATTCATTTTACACGAATCGGGCCATGGGCCCTTTTTTATTTAATTCCAGTAGGTGTTGCACTTCATAATTACAATCCGTCTATTAAAATGGCCTTCCACAATACGATTCCAGAAAAAACTTGGTGACCTGTCGCCTCACACTTCGAAACTCAAATTACTTCTCAGAGGAACCGATGATTGAATATGAGGTCAAGGGTGGCAGCATTTCTAAAAACGATATAGTTTGCATTACTAAGAATAGTAGTGATTCAATAAACGAGTCTGTTGCGGGGGAGCAATATGAGCTGGAAGGGGAAGAACGTTCACCACTAATGTCGATATTATAGGCTTTTCTTGTACAATTATTAATCAAATAGAAAAGACAAGCCAAAGACTTGTAATAGCCAGCGGGGCTTGTCTTACCGTACAGTTCTCAAAGGCTAGCCTGTTTAATTCTCATAATGACGTATAAGTTCTTCAGAATCGGTAGTTTTTAAAACAATTTCATCTTTTTCAAAAAGAACAATTTGCGGGAATGTATTTAAGTCGAAAATTCTTTCATAATTAAATTTTTGATCCTGGCTAACGTCAATGAACGAAACATTTGTGATGGGTTTATCAATCCTCAAGTTATTATTTATATAATCAATATTCTTCTGTAATGTTTCAGTATATGAATCTTCTAATGATTTATTTGTAAAAACTACTACTGTGACCTCATTTGTTTGATTTTCTAACAAAAAATCTGTGGCCTTCTCAGTGTTATTTTTACTGCATCCCGAAACTAATAAAGTTAACAACAACAAAATCAGGACATTCTTCATGTTTTCCCCCTAAGCATTTTAAGAGACTGGCTGTCAACCAGTCTCCGTCTTATTATGAACAAGGAAATATCTATTGAACTTTTGCAGTTATATCGTGGTTATACGTATCGGTAAAGGTTGTCCACTGGGCTGGTTTATCATAAAAAGAATAGAAGGCTCCTATTTTAACATATACGCCTGCCTGAATTTTAACATTGGCACCCTTACCTGTAATTTTTGTGATCCCTTGAATAGTATATTTATCTAAATCTCTTCCACTTGAATCTTGTAATGGAATATTAATATTACTCAAATCCCAACGAGCAGGATTACCATCAGTCTTTTTGTTATCTGAACCGATTGGAATTTGAATTTCTGATCCTATTCCAGCGTAGGAAATTGTAATCGGTATAGTTGTTTTAGTAGTTTCTTTAACGATAGGATAAGTGTATGCAATAGCATAAGGACTTGTAGTTGTATAAGATTCATATCGAGTTAATAGAGTATAAATCCCAGACTGCTTTTTAATCAATTGTCCAGTTCTTCCATAAGGATCTTTCCAAGTATTGATACTCGAAAAAAGAGGTTGGAATTTAATTTGGAGGTTATTGTCATTATTTGAAACAAGGTTGTTAGTATTCCATTGAACATTTGAGAAAGTATATTTACCATATTTCGCTGACTTAACATACGGCAGATTATCAGCCATTGGCATCACAAGTCCTTGGCTATTTTTCTCAATAATTTCGTGCATATTTTCTAAAGAAATCCACTCATTATTGTTAAAATGTATGAAAGTCTCTTCAGGAAACTCATTGCCAATAGAAGGCTTTGTAATAATTAAATCACCATTTGCATTCTCTTTTTTGTCATATCCAAGTTTTAATACGTATGATTCACCAGTATGCAACATTCCCTGAGCTGAGATTAGAGTTGTATTTGACTCAGTGTCATGGCTGATTTCATATAAACCCTCAGCCTCGATAATCCCATCTTTGGTGTCTAAAACAAGAGATAGGTCACTGTCAGATATCAGATCTACCTTCAAGTTATTGTATTGTTTAATCTTTTCATAGGTTTCATTGTCATATTCATAAACATTGTTTATTGTAAAAGTATCCCTATATCTGCAAATGCGAATTGCGGGAAAACACTAAGCATGAGTAGTAATGCAGCTAATAATATTAAACTTTTCTTCAAATTATGTGCCTCCTATTAGTTGTAATTAATATCAATTAAACGAGATTTCCCTGACATCATAGATGTGCTGGCCAGCTGCAGAAAAATCTTTATTGGCTCTGTCTCAATATAACTTAGCCTCCAGAAAGCGGAAGATTCTGTTAAGTAGATAGGCTGTTACGTTCTTCGTATCTCCTCCCAAATAAATTTTAAAAAATGTAGGCGCCTACATACTATAAACACGCTAACAGACCAATTGGTTACATTTCTTTTCACGATTTATCTTAATAACTCACTTTTGCAGAGAAAAAAAACAGATTAATAGCATGTACAACGAGGGTTAAAGAACGATTGAATAGACTCCTTGACGAAAAATAGAAAAACACCGCTTCGTTGGTAAAAGTGAGAGTGTCGAGCCTCCACTACCACACAGCCCTCTATATGATAGGACAAAAGAAAGTCCTCAAACACTTGAATGCAGCAGGAATCAAAAGGAAATTGGGATTTACCTGTGCCTATTTGTTTCGTACTGTATTTGTCTAGTTGTTCCACCTGTAGAATTGGTTTCGTTTGCTGGAAAGCAACAAAGGTAAAGCGTTTTCCGTCACCGTCCAAAGAAGAATGAATGGCTGGATTGCTTCCAACCGATCTTACCTTATCCGCCCAGAGATAATCTAGACCCTGGAGGATACTTGCATACCAAGATAATGATGACCACTGACTGAATTCAGATTGCCACTATCATGATCTGTTTCCATTAACCTTTGCAGCTAAGCTGGGCTTTGCCTTTGCGCTTCCATGGGACACCCACAAGGGCTTTGCTGCATACTTCTTCCCCTGCCACAGGTGCGTATATCGGCGGAGGAGCAGCGCGTTCGCCTTTAAAATCGGGAAGTATCCTCACTTATTCCATGCTTAGTTTCCCGATTTTAACAGCGACCGGAGCTGATATACGCACCGCCCCACGGCTCGCTAACGAGTGCAGCCACAGCCCCTTCCCCCTCCTCCAGAAAAAGCCCGGCTCCTGCCTTTGCAGCAAGCCGGGCTTTGCCTTTGTGCTTCCATGAGACACCCACGTGGCTGGGCTGCACACTTTCTCCCCTGCCACAGGTGCGTATATCGGCGGAGGAGCAGCGCGCTCGCCTTTAAAATCGGGAAGCATCCTCTACCTATTCCATTCTAGCTTCCCGATTTTAACAGCGACCGGAGCTGATATACGCACCGCCCCACGGCACGCTAAAAGGTGTGCAGCCACAGCCCCTCCCTTCACTCCCGAAAAAAGCGCAAAATAAAAAGCCCAGCCCCCGCAAGAGCAGGAGCCTGGTGCAAAGCAATTGGTTGTTTTCACCATACGGTCGAACGAAGAGCGCGATTAATGGTATAATTGTAAATAGTTTAATAAAATCCCATGATAAGGGGGTGTTGATATGGGTTCGGCATTTGGTTTTGGAGGCCTGATCGCCAATCTAGTCATAATCTTTGTTGTTTTATTAGTCCTATATCGAATCGTAAAACTTGCGGTTAACCGATCTGAAATTAAAGAGGACATCACAAAATTAAGGGCTGAGGTAAAAAACTTACATACAAAAATTAATAACCTTGAAAAGTCAGACTTATGACGACCTGAGACGATATACGCACCGGCCTACGGCACCATCCCCATGTGCAGCCTTCAGCCAACGCCCTCACCCCAAGAAGCCCGGCTCCTGCCTTTGCAGCTAAGCTGGGCTTTGCCTTTGCGCTTCCATGGGACACCCACAAGGGCTTTGCTGCATACTTCTTCCCCTGCCACAGGTGCGTATATCGGCGGAGGAGCTATGCGTTCGCCTTTAAAATCGGGAAGTATCCTCTGCCTACTCCATTCCAGCTTCCCGATTTTAACAGCGACCGGAGCTGATATACGCACCGCCCCACGGCTCGCTAACGAGTGCAGCCACAGCCCCTTCCCCCTCCTCCAGAAAAAGCCCGGCTCCTGCCTTTGCAGCAAGCCGGGCTTTGCCTTTGTGCTTCCATGAGACACCCACGTGGCTGGGCTGCACACTTTCTCCCCTGCCACAGGTGCGTATATCGGCGGAGGAGCAGCGCGCTCGCCTTTAAAATCGGGAAGCATCCTCTACCTATTCCATTCTAGCTTCCCGATTTTAACAGCGACCGAAGCCGATATACGCACCGCCCCACGGCACGCTAACAAATGTGCAGCCACAGCCCCTTCCCCACTCCCAGAAAAGCGCAAAATAAAAAGCCCAGCCCCCGCAACAGCAGGAACTGGGCTTCTTCATTTCAAATTATTGTTGCTTCAAGTTGTAGAACGACTTCAAGCCGTTGTATTGAGCAAGCTCGCCCAATTGGTCTTCGATGCGAAGCAATTGGTTGTACTTCGCTACGCGGTCCGTACGGGAAGGTGCACCCGTCTTGATCTGACCTGCGTTGGTAGCAACAGCGATGTCAGCGATCGTGCTGTCCTCGGACTCACCGGAACGGTGGGAGACAACAGCGGTGTAGCCTGCGCGTTTTGCCATTTCGATTGCATCGAAGGTTTCAGTCAATGTACCGATTTGGTTAACCTTGATCAGGATGGAATTACCGATACCTTCCTTGATACCTCTCTCCAGACGCTCAGTGTTCGTAACGAACAGGTCGTCACCAACCAGCTGAATTTTGTTGCCCAGCTTCTCAGTGAGCAGCTTCCAACCTTCCCAATCGTCCTCGGAGCATCCGTCTTCGATGGTGATGATTGGGTATTTGTCTACCCAAGAAGCGAGCAGGTCAACGAATTCCGCAGGCGTGAAGGATTTGCCTTCGCCTTCCAGAACGTATTTGCCGTCCTTGAAGAATTCCGTGGAAGCAACGTCCATACCCAGGAATACGTCTTTGCCTGGCGTGTAGCCAGCTTTTTCGATCGCTTCGATAATGGAGGACAGTGCATCTTCGTTGGACGTGAAGTTTGGAGCAAAACCGCCTTCGTCGCCAACTGCCGTGTTCAGGCCTTTGCCTTTCAGAACGGACTTCAGGTTGTGGAAGATTTCAGCACCCATGCGAAGCGCTTCTTTGAAGCTAGGTGCGCCCACAGGCAGTACCATGAACTCTTGAACGTCTACGTTGTTGTCGGCATGAGCGCCGCCGTTCACGATGTTCATCATTGGTACTGGAAGCTGTTTGGCGTTGAATCCGCCAAGGTATACGTACAGCGGAAGATCCAATGCGTCAGCAGCAGCGCGCGCTACAGCCATGGATACAGCCAGGATCGCGTTTGCGCCGAGCTTGCCTTTGTTAGGCGTTCCGTCCAAAGCGATCATCAGCTTGTCGATGCCGAGCTGGTCAAGCGCGTCCATGCCGATTACTTCAGGAGCGATGATCTCGTTCACGTTCTCAACAGCTTTCAGAACGCCTTTGCCCAGGTAACGGGATTTGTCGTCGTCGCGAAGCTCAACCGCCTCGTGAACGCCAGTGGAAGCGCCGGATGGAACGATCGCGCGTCCGATTGCGCCGGATTCCAGGTATACTTCAACCTCTACAGTCGGGTTGCCGCGGGAGTCAAGGACTTCGCGAGCATATACGTCAGAAATAATAGTCATGGGTATAGTCTCCTTTTTCTTTGGTATCGTTTATGGTTTAAGATCTTGTCCGTCTTTATTTACGCGCCGCAATCATGGAAGTTCCGGTCATTTCAGCCGGCTTCGGCAGATCCATCAGGTCGAGGATCGTCGGAGCGATATCGGCCAGAATGCCGCCTTCGCGCAGCGTCACGTTCTCATCGGTAACGATGAACGGAACCGGGTTGGTGGTATGAGCCGTGAATGGGCGTCCATTCTCGTCAAAGACCATGTCCGCATTGCCGTGGTCAGCCGTAATGATGGCGACTCCGCCTTTAGCCAAGACGGCCTCAACCACTTTGCCGACGCACTCATCCGTCACTTCAACCGCCTTCTTGGTTGGCTCGAGCATGCCCGAGTGGCCGACCATGTCCGGGTTCGCAAAGTTCAGAATAATCGCATCATGCTTCTCAGCTTCGATTTCCTTCACGCACGCATCTGCGACCTCATAAGCGCTCATCTCCGGCTTGAGGTCATAGGTTGCTACCTTCGGCGAATTGATCAGGATGCGCGTTTCGCCCGGAAGCTCGACATCGCGTCCGCCGCTGAAGAAGAACGTCACGTGCGGATATTTCTCGGTTTCCGCAATGCGCAGCTGCTTTTTGTTATGCTGCACCAGCACTTCGCCCAGCGTGTTGTCCAGATCCTTCGGCTTGTAGGCAACGAAGCCCTCCACCGTTTCGCTGAACAGGGTCAAGCACACGAAATGCAGGTTCTGCGGGAATCCCGGACCACGGTCGAAGCCGCGGAAATCCTTATTCGTGAACACCTGGGACAATTGAATCGCGCGGTCAGGACGGAAGTTCAGGAAGACGACCGAATCGCCGCTTTCCACCAGGCTTATCGGCTGGCCTTGGTCATCAACGATCACCGTAGGCTCGACGAATTCGTCATATACGGATTTCTCATACGATTCGGTAATCGCTTTGAGCGGATCGGTGTACTTCGGTCCTTCTCCGTATACCATGGCGCGGTAAGCCTTCTCCACACGATCCCAACGCTTGTCGCGGTCCATCGCGTAATAGCGTCCGGACAATGTAGCGATCTGTCCAACGCCCACTTCCTGGATCTTCGCAATGAGATCTTTCACGAACTGCTTGCCGCTGTCAGGCGCTACATCCCGTCCGTCCATGAAGCCATGGATGTAAACGTCCTGCATGCCTTCCTTCTTGGCCAGGTCCAGCATCGCAAACATATGCTCGATGTGGCTATGTACCCCGCCATCCGACACAAGCCCGTACAGATGAAGCTTCTTGCCGCTGTTTTTTGCCGCGCGAACCGCCTCGACCAGCGTATCGTTCTCGAAGAACTCGCCTTCCCGAATCGACTTTGAGATCCGGGTCAGATCCTGATACACGATCCGGCCTGCGCCGATGTTCAGGTGGCCCACTTCGGAGTTCCCCATCTGGCCTTCCGGCAAGCCGACCGCTTCGCCGCAAGCGGTAAGCGTCGTGTTCGGATACTGCTTCAGGTACCGGTCGTAATTCGGCTTGTTCGCTTGAGCGACTGCATTGCCTGCTTCGGTGTTGCGAAGCCCGAAACCATCCATGATGATCAGGGCTACTGGTCTTGGAGCTGTCATCTTACTTCGCCCCCTCAACGAGTGCGATGTAGGAAGCCGGCTGAAGACTTGCACCGCCGACGAGCGCGCCGTCGATGTCGCTTTGTCCCATATACTCCGCTACATTTTCAGGCTTCACGCTGCCGCCGTACTGAATCCGTACTTGAGCTGCAACACTTTCACCGTACAAGCCCTTAACGAGCTCGCGGATATAGGCAATCACTTCGTTAGCATCCTCAGCCGTGGAAGATTTGCCTGTACCGATAGCCCAGATTGGCTCGTAAGCAATGACAACATGAACCGCTTGGTCTGCAGGAAGACCTGCAAATGCGGCCTCGGTCTGTACCTTGCACACATCTTTCGTTTGGCCGGCTTCACGCTCTTCCAGCTTCTCGCCTACGCATACGATCGGCAGCAAGCCGTGACGGAATGCCGCATGAACCTTCTTGTTCACGATCTCATCGGTTTCCGCAAAGTATTGGCGTCGCTCGGAATGTCCGATAATGACATAATCAACGCCCAGGTCTTTCAGCATCAAACCGCTGATTTCGCCTGTAAATGCGCCGTTATCTTCAAAATGGAGGTTTTGCGCGCCGATCTTGATGTTCGTTCCTTTGGCTGCTTCCACCAAAGCCGGAAGATTCGTAAACGGTGCGCAGATCACGCTCTCCACGCCTTCTACTTCCGCTTTGCCTTTAACCTCTTCGAAAAAAGCCTTTGCTTCTGGAACCGTCTTAAACATTTTCCAGTTGCCAGCTATGATAGGTGTTCTCACACAGTTCACTCCTTTATTCCCCCGGTGAGCCGGGGTTCAAGCTTCTTCCACATTAGCTATCCAAAATCATTGATCTATATCTTTATTTATCGTTCAGTGCCACAACACCAGGAAGTGCTTTGCCTTCCATGAACTCAAGAGACGCACCGCCGCCGGTGGAAATATGGTCCATTTTGTCAGCGAGTTCGAATTTCTCAGCAGCTGCTGCGGAATCCCCGCCGCCGATCACCGTGTAGGCTTCCGTTTCTGCACATGCCTGTGCCACTGCACGGGTACCATGGCTGAATGGTTCGATTTCGAATACGCCCATAGGTCCGTTCCATACAACCAGCTTGGAGTTTTTAATGACCTCAGCGTATTTGGCGCGAGTCTTCGGTCCGATATCAATGCCTTCCCAATCCGCCGGAATTCCGTCGATATTGACAACCTTGGTGTTGGCATTTGCGCTGAATTCGTCGGTAACGACGATATCCTCAGGCAGGTAGAAATTCTTGCCGAGCTGCTTCGCTTTCTCGATGAATCCGAGCGCGGCATCCAGCTTCTCTTTGTCAAGTAGAGATTGGCCGATTTCATGCCCTTGCGCCTTCAGGAAGGTATACGTCAGTCCGCCGCCGATGATCACGTTGTCGGCAATGTTCAGCAGGTTGTCGATGACATCGATTTTGTCCTTAACCTTCGAGCCGCCGATAATCGCCGTGAACGGACGATCCGGATTCGAGAGGGCTTTGCCGAGAACGGACAGCTCCTTCTCCATCAAGAGGCCGGATACGGCTGGAAGATGATGAGCAATACCTTCAGTAGATGCATGCGCACGGTGTGCTGCGCCAAACGCGTCGTTCACGAACAGATCGGCAAGCTCTGCGAACTGCTTCGCCAGCTCCGGATCATTCTTCTCTTCACCTGGATAAAAACGAACATTTTCAAGCACAAGCACGTCGCCGTTTTGCAGCTTTTCGACCTGGGCTTTTACCGCTTCCCCTACAGCTTCGTCCGCTTTCGCTACCGGCTTGCCCAACAGCTCGGACAGACGCTCGCTCGCAGGATTCAGACGCAGCGATTCGACAACCTCGCCTTTTGGACGGCCCAAGTGGCTCGCCAGGATGACCTTGGCGCCCCGCTCCACCAAATATTGAATCGTCGGCAAAGTTTCGCGAATCCGAGTGTCGTCTGTAATTTTACCATCTTCGAGCGGTACATTGAAATCGACGCGGACAAACACCCGTTTGCCGCTTACTTCTACGTCACGCACACTTTTCTTGTTCATCTCCACGTTCCTCCTAACAAAATGTTCTCCTCGCCGGGCAGCATGCCGCTGCTTTCGTTTCTCTGTCTAATCGCCCGCCAGAACCGGCTTCTCTCGTTACTTCCCAGTACTCTGGCATGAAAACAGGTAAAACCATGAACCAAAGAGGAGGCCCGTAAACGGAACTCCTCTTCGATTGATGGGCTGGATCAATTACAGACCTTTGCTTGCGATGTAAGCAGCGAGGTCAACGACACGGTTGGAATAGCCCCACTCGTTGTCATACCAGGAAACAACTTTAACCATGTTGTCGCCAACAACCATTGTGGAGAGCGCGTCGATTGTGGAAGAAGCAGGATCGCCATTGTAGTCGCTGGATACGAGCGGCTCGTCGGAGTAGTTCAGGATGCCTTTCAATGGGCCCTCAGCAGCTGCTTTCAGCGCTGCGTTAACTTCTTCTTGCGTTACGTTCTTGGACAGCTCAACAACGAGGTCCGTTACGGAAACGTTCTTCGTAGGTACGCGCATTGCCATACCGTTCAGCTTGCCTTTCAATTGCGGCAGAACCAGGCTAACCGCTTTAGCAGCACCCGTTGTGGAAGGAATGATGTTCTCTGCAGCTGCACGAGCACGACGCAGATCTTTGTGCGGAAGGTCAAGCACTTGCTGGTCATTCGTGTAGGAGTGAACGGTAGTCATCATACCTTTCACGATGCCGAACTTCTCGTCGAGAACTTTAGCGAATGGAGCCAAGCAGTTGGTTGTGCAAGAAGCGTTGGAGATGATGGTGTGGTTAGCAGCATCGTATTTCTCTTCGTTAACGCCCATAACGATGGTGATATCCTCGTCCGTAGCTGGAGCGGAGATAATAACTTTCTTAGCGCCGCCTTTCAGGTGAGCGGAAGCTTTCTCTTTCGCTGTGAAGATCCCCGTGGACTCAACAACGATTTCTACGCCGTGCTCAGCCCAAGGCAATGCTTCAGGGTTGCGCTCAGCAAATACTTTGATTTCACGGCCGTTTACAACCAGTGCGCCTTCTTTAGCTTCAACGGTTGCATTCAGTCTTCCGTGAGTCGTGTCATATTTCAAAAGGTGAGCCAGCGTGCTTACGTCCGTCAAATCGTTGATTGCAACGATTTCTACTTCGCTGTTATTCAGCGCAGCACGGAACACGTTGCGTCCAATACGTCCAAAACCGTTAATACCTACTTTAACCATGAGTAGTTCCCTCCATATTTGTAAAATTAATATATTCAAGACCGGCCGTTAAGCCGATCAAGACAACGGGATAAAGAATAACGAGGCCTTGCTCCTGTATGCTGCCATGCTGCCTGGACCGTAAGGCTACGATGCCGCCGCATCGATCTCCTTCTCCACCTCCAGCGCCGCCGCCTCATCCGTAACGAGGATATCCTCGTGCCCGAATTTCAGCACGGCATGAATCGCTTTGGCTTTGCTTCGGCCGCCGGCAATACCGATGATCGTCTCCGTCTGCATGATGTCTTCCAGCCGGAGCCCGAGAGTCAGCATCTTGTGGACAACCGCGCCTTCCTTGCTGAAGTAATATCCGAAGGATTCGGCAATCGCCCCATCCTGCTGGAGGCTGCGGATCGATTCCTCGTCCAGCTTGCGTCTTCTGGCCATTTCCATCGCGTCACCGATCCCGTGGATGATGATCCGGGAACGTCGGATGACATCCACAATCTCCTGGATGTGCAGATCCTGCACTAGAGATTGATAGGCATCCTCGCTCAGGAGGTCAGGGACGTGCAGCAACCGATATTCGGCTCCCACGCGCTTCGCCATCTTGGAAGCAATCGTGTTGGCCTGGATTTCCATGCTCTCTCCGAGACCGCCGCGTGCGGGCACAAACCAGGTGCCTTTCAAAGGCCCTGCTGTCAACGGTGACATCTGCTCCGCGACTTCGGCGAGCGTGGATCCACCCGTGACGGCGATCGTATCGCCGTTCTCGACGAAGCTTAGCAGTGTTCTTGCTCCGGCACGCCCGAGCTCGCGCTTCACTTCCGGAGAGGATTCACTGTCACCGGGAATGACGACAACCTTGCGGAGTCCGTAGGCCTTCTTGATCTTCTCCTCAAGCTCGACCAGCCCGAACAATTCCTTCATGAGCGGCTCCAGTTCTTCAAGCAGACACAGGCCCGCATGGCTGATCCGCATGCCGAGCGTCTCAATCTCGATCAGTCCCTGTGCTTTCAGAAGATCGGTTTCAGCCCGCAGAACCCGTTCCGTCATCGACAGGGATGACGCCAGCGTTCGTCGGCCGACCAGCCCGGACAGCTTGATCTGATGGAGAATCGTGTACCTTCGTTTAAAGGTGTCCATCAAATCGGGCAGAAGCTGCTCTTGTATTTCTAATAGGTTACGCATGCATTCCACTCCTGCAAACTTTCGTCTCGGCTCTTCTATTGGTTGGACGTAAAATGTCCCGGGATAACTTTTTAAGTCCCACCCCTATTCTAACCAATAATGATGCAGGTTGCAAGTGTCCGAACGTATATTTCTCTGCAACCATCATTCTTATACATTATGGCCAAATCGAAACCTCTCTATATATCAAAACAATGTTTTATCCGCTCTTGTGTTTTTCAATTAGATAGGGTATAATCATCTTCGTTGCTGATTTTTATATGCGCCCGTGGTCCAATGGATATGACGTAGGCCTCCGGAGCCTGAGATCGAGGTTCGATTCCTCGCGGGCGCGCCATCTTTGAATTTTCTCATATAAGACTTACCCGAAAGTGCCCATGACGGCTCTTTTTTTTACCCAATAGTTTGACTATCTTTGACTTTTTGATTAAAATTGTTTATCATGTGGGTAATACGGTAACAGTATTTATTAGTGATGCACTTAATGAGGAGGTTTTTCACGTGAGTTTTATACCTATGGTCGTTGAACAAAGCAACCGCGGCGAGCGGGCATACGACATCTATTCCAGATTGCTGAAAGACCGCATAATCTTCCTCGGCTCCGACGTCAATGACGTGGTCGCCAATTCCATCATTGCCCAAATGCTGTTCTTGTCGGCAGAGGATCCGGAGAAGGATATTCACCTTTACATCAATAGCCCTGGCGGTTCGATCACCGCGGGCATGGCAATATTCGATACGATGCAATTCATCAAGCCGGACGTCTCGACCATCTGTGTCGGCATGGCCGCCTCCATGGGTGCATTCCTGCTGAATGCAGGCGCTAAGGGCAAGCGCTACGCGCTGCCGAACAGCGAAATCATGATTCACCAGCCGCTTGGCGGCGCACAAGGTCAAGCAACGGATATCGAAATCCGGGCACGCCGCATTCTGAAGATGCGCGACAAGCTTAACCGTATTCTTGCCGAGCGCACCGGCCAACCGCTGGAACGAATCGAGAAGGATACCGACCGCGACTACTTCATGACAGCCGAAGAAGCCAAAGCTTATGGCCTCGTCGACCAGGTGTTGGAGAAGACGCCTTCGCAAGGACTGTAAGAAGCAATACATGCAAAAGGCATGCACACGTAAAGGTGCATGCCTTTTTTCTTATGTCTGTATAGAACATAGTGACCAACCCCACTGGTTATTCCTGGTATAATTGCATTGTTGATTCCTACATACAGGGAGGTCCTTATGATCGGCTCTAAAATATCCTTTGTTTTCATGCTCGTGCTTGTCCATCTTCCGTTTCTGATCATGAACCTGGAGCGTGCCGTCTCCGGCGCCGATCCGCATGCAATTCATGGAATTGCCTCCATTGTTCTTGTCCTTCTGCTTCTGTTCTCCGGTTTTGTGATGGGGTATACCAATCAGATTTACTACCCCCGCTGGTTCTCGGCTTATTGGCTCGTCGGCGTGTTCTTCATGGTCGTCGGCTACTTGCTGAAGCTCTACGTCATTCTCGTTCCATTCGTCCTTCTCTACGCCGTCCCCCTTTACGGGCTCGTCCACTACACCGGTCACTCGGAGGAGACGGTTTATCCGCTTATCCATGCGGTCGTTGGTTGGGGAGCCGGTCTTATTGGTTACGGAATTGGACATTCCCGCTTCAGACGGAGGGCTCCCGAACAAGCAACATGAGATTCTATCGGATCGCATCAGGATGGATTCCTAATTGGTTCATGAGCATGTGAAGCCCATATCCGTCTCATTAGCTATACCCAACTGTGATGCAGAACCCGCCGCCATGCCCTACGCATACAAAAATCCCTTGGTCGCGATGCCTGAAGTTAAACCTCAGGCTGCCATCCAAGGGATTTCTGTTTGTATTCCGGCACATTGTTGCATCTTTACATCACAGCGTATCAAACGATCACAGGCCCCGTGTCCCCTAGGATTCAGTTATCCCATGGTTTCAAAACCTGCGGTTCACATCCTTATTTCCATTCCTTCAGCTTCAATTCAAATTCAGGGAAGCCATAGGCATATGCCGTGTATTCATAGAGCTGGAAGTACAGGACGACGGCGTTATCCTTCAAGTAGAATTCCGCATCTCCCGGAACTCCTTGGAATCCGCCAAGGTAGCCTCCGCCCTTCTTCAACTCGCTCAGGACGCGGTTGTCGAGCTTCTTCTTCTTGCCCTTCAGGTCAATGAAATCGCCAAGCTTCAGCTGCTTCCCGTCCTTCAGGGAGAATGTAAAGCTGTTCTTGAAGGTCATGCCGTGCGCGCCGCCAAGATAGGAATATTCATGCGCCGTCACGCTCAGCAGGCCGTCCTTGTTGTAGTGGACCACAAAATTGCCCTCGAATGCGTAAGGGAAGCTATCTCCACCCGGGGGAAGCTCCTTGATGCTTTCCTCTGCCCGGGCGATCACGCCCTCGGCATGCTTTTTCAATACGCTGTTGATTTGGCTTTGAGCTTCTTCGTTACCCAGGCCGCTGACAACCGGATAATTCACGACAGCTTCCACGCCAAGGATCGTCTTCCTCAGCGTTTCCGATTTGATCGTTAGATCAGCCTGCTGCTTGGTCAAGCTTAGCGTCTTCGAGGACGGACTCCATTGTCCCTGGATCCCCAAGTATTCGCTGACCGTCTTGAACGGCAGATAGAGCCGTCCGTTGATGATCTGGCCCCCAGGCTCTCCGGCGTATAATCCGTTCACCGACAAGCCGATTTCCTTCGAGTCGTACACAACGGCGCTTAGCTGATGATAGCCGGCGTTCAGCGTATACGTACGGTTCTTCGAATCATATTTCAGAGGCAAGCCCGCCGCATCCCGGAGTACGGTTGCCGGTACGTATGTAACTCCGTGCAGAAGAACTCCCTTCTGGGACAGGGCCTTGCCGTTCCACTTCAATGTCACTTCATTCTTCTTCGCTACGTTGTGGCTGGCGGAAACAGAGGGTTTCGAGGGGCTTGCATCGATGACCTGTCCGTTCAAGCCAAGACTTCCGAGCAGGACGCCGGTTGCAATAATTGATGCGCATACACGAAATTTGGTATTCATATAAGTTCCACCTTTTCCAATTTAAGTTTCCATTAGTTGTTTATTACCCTCATTCATTATAAAAAATTCGGCCCCCCGTTTGGTAACAAGTGAATGACAATTTTGATTCCATGCTGCAGGAACTACATGAAAAATATGAGCTTATAGTCTTATATCCCCATGTACGGCCAAGCTCTACGAACGGGCTGCTTTCTTCACCCGATCGATCTGCAAACCGCAGCTCTCTATAGTGTCTTACCACTTCATAGGGTTCTCAAACAATCGGGATCCTGTGTAAATCTTATAGACCGCTGCTCCTCCGTCATGATCCCCATTGCAATAGAAAAAGCCCTGCCCCTAAGGGCAAGGCTTATAAAAAGGGTACTAAAGCACCAATTCTCTATCGTCCGCTCTTCAGCTCGGTCCACAAGCGATCATAGATCTGGAGCGCCTCTCCGACGTTGTCGAGCCATTCCGTGCGGCCCAGCTCCTCGTCGGTCAAGTTGATCATGGTGTTGCTGCGATAGTCCTCGCTGTGGAATTCCATCGCTTTCGTATTCGGGTTGCTGTATCCGATATATTCGTAGTTCTTCGCGCTGACTTCTGGTTCCAGCATGAAATTGATAAACTTCTCCGCCAGCTCCTTGTTCTTCGCGCCCTTCGGAATTGCATAGTTATCCGAGAAGATCGTTGCGCCCTCCTCCGGCACCACATACGCCACATCCGGATTTTCTTCCGCGATGAATGCAGCGTCACCGGACCATACCGTTGCAATCCAGCCTTCCTCTTGAATCATCTTCTGCTTGATGTTATCCGTGTCGAAGGCAAGGACGTTCGGCAGCAGCGTCTTGAGGTCCAGGGCCGCAGCGTTAATCTCGGCTTCGTCCGTCGTGCTGTTGGATTTCCCTTGCTTCTTCAGCGCCATGCCGATCATTTCACGGTTGTCGTCCAGAAGCAGCACTTTACCCTTGTATTCCGGATTCCACAAATCTTCCCAGCTGTTGATCTCATCCTTCACGTACTTCTTGTTGTAGGCAATCCCCGTCACACCGGACGTGTAGACGATGGAGTACTTGTTCCCCGGGTCAAAAGAAGGGTTCTTGAACGTCTCCGAAATGTTGACAAAGTTCGGGATATTGTTCATGTCGAGCGGCTCCAGCAGATCCCCTTCAATCATGGTCTTGACCATGTAATCGGACGGCTGAATCAGGTCGTAGCCGCTGCCGCCGGCCTTAATCTTCGCCAGCAGATCTTCATTGTTCGCATAGTTGTCATACGTGACCTTCACGTTAAACTTCTTCTCGAAATCCTCCAGTACCTCAGGATCGAAGTTGTCAGCCCAGCTGTAAATGTGAAGCGTCTCCTTGCTCGAGCCGCACGCAGCCAGAAGGCTTGCGGACAATACGGCGACCAGCCCTGCAGCAAGCAGGCGGGTCCATCTTGATCTTTTCAATTCCCTATCTCCTCTCTTTCGTATCCATGGCGGATGTATCGGATCCTTCTCAAAAAAAGAAATGGAACGTTTGCTTTAGATCGGCAGCGTTTTATGTTTCTTATCCCCGCTGCCGCGGTTAAGAATATATTGGGCGAGCAGAATGAGCGTGATGCTCACCAGAATCAGTTTCGTACATAACGCGTTAATCTCAGGCGATATTCCGCGTTTCACCTGGGCATAAATGTAGATTGGCAGCGTAGTCGAGCTTGGTCCCGCAACGAAGAAGCTGACCATGAAATCGTCAAGCGACAGCGTAAACGCGATCAAGGCCCCGGAGATAATGCCCGGTGCGATCTGCGGCAGCGTCACATGCCGGAATGCCTGCCAAGGCGTAGCGCCCAGATCTTGGGCCGCTTCATCCAATTGCTTGCCCATGCCCGACAACCGGGCGCTCACCACTACATAGACATAGGATATGCTGAAGGTGATGTGGGCGATCATCACCGTCGTCTTGCCAAGCGGAATATTTAATTGACTGAACAGCACGAGCAGCGACAGTCCCATGATTATATCCGGAATGATAACCGGCAAGTACAGGAGACCGTTCATGCCGCTGCGGCCCCGGCGTCCCAAATTCCGGAGCCCGAGGGCCGCCGCCGTTCCCAGCATTGTCGAGATGATCGTGGACACCACCGCAACGGTCAGACTGTTCATCAAGGCTTCCATCACGTTTCGGTTGTCGAAGAGCGAGATATACCACTCGAAGGTGAAGCCTTCCCAGTTCCCGCTCAACCGCGTATCGTTGAAGGAATAAATGATGATGATCAGGATCGGCACGTAGATAAACGCCATCATCAGGAAGGCGTGAATCGAAAGCAAAGGCTGACGCTTCTTCTTCACTTATCTCCCCTCCCCTACACGTTGATGGCGGGCCTGCATCGCCCGGTTAAACAGCAGAATGAGCACCAGGGACGTTGCCACGAAAATGACCGACAACGCAGCGCCGAACGGCCAGTTGCGGGCTCCAAGGAACTGCGACTGGATGATGTTGCTGATCATGGAGGACTTGGCTCCGCCCAGGATGTCCGTGACGACGAACATGCCCGAGGTCGATACATAGACCAGCACCGATCCGGTCATGATGCCGGATTTGCTCTGCGGCAGCGTAATATGCCGAAATGCCTTCCATTTGGACGCGCCGAGATCGCTGGCTGCATCCAGAAGGCGCTTGTCCATCTGCTCCAGCGCTACATAGATCGGCAGCACCATGAACGGGATGAAGTTATACACCATGCCGAGCAGCACGGCGCCGTAGGTGTACAGCATCTGAATCGGCTCATCAATCCAGCCGAGCCACATCAGCAGGCTGTTGACCACGCCCTGGGTTCGAAGCAGCAGCACCCAGGCATAGGTTCGAATCAAGAAATTAATCCAGAACGGAATCGTAATGAGGATCAGACCCCAAGTCTGGATTCGCGGGGATGCACCCGCAATATAATAGGCAAGCGGATAACTGACCAGCAGACAGATGATGGTTGTTAGCAGCGACAGCACCAAGGTATCCCAATAGATGCCAAGATATAACGGATCGAAAAAGGTCTTGTAGCCTTCCATGCTGAGCTCGAACACCAGATTGCCTTGGGCGTCCCGCGACAGGAAGGAAATGCCGATCACAATCAGCATCGGGATGATCAGGAACAGGGACATCCACAGGAGCACCGGGGTCAGCAGGAATTTCGATTTCCTCATGGCCCGATCATCACCTCATCCTTGTCGTTCCAATTCACCCCGACCCTCTCGCCGATCTTCCAAGGATGCTCCTCCGTAATATCGAGCGCAATCGTCACCTTCATCGGCTCGTCGTCCAGCTGGACAAGCAACTTATGCACGCTGCCAAGGAACTGGACGTCTTCAATGACGCCTGTCTTCCTGCCGGCCGCACCGCGCTGCGGAACCAGCTTCTCGGGACGGACAGAGAACAGGCCCTCCGGCGAAGAGAATACATTGTTCTCCCCGATAAATGTGGCTGCGAAGAGCGTTTGCGGCTTCGCATACACGTCGCGCGGCGTCCCGATCTGCTCGACCTTCCCTTGGTTCATGATGACGATCCGATCCGAGAGCATCATCGCTTCTTCCTGGTCATGCGTTACATAGACGAAGGTAATGCCGAGCGTCCGCTGCAGATGCTTCAGCTCCGATTGCAGGCTTTTGCGCAGCTGCAGATCCAGCGCGCCGAGCGGCTCATCAAGCAGCAGCACTTTAGGCTTGTTCGCAATCGCGCGGGCAATCGCCACCCGCTGCTGCTGTCCGCCGGAAAGCTGGTGCGGGAATCGTTCCCGCAGAGCGGTCAGCTGCGTCATCGCGGCCGCCTCCTCCACGCGCTCCTTGATGAGCTGGCGCGGCAGCTTTTTCATTTTTAACCCGAAGGCGATATTGTCCTCCACCGTCATATGCGGGAACAGGGCGTAATGCTGGAATACGAGATTGAGATCCCTCTTATTCGCAGGCACCTCTGTCACGTTCTGACCCGCCAGCCATACCTGGCCCCCTGTCGGCTGTTCAAATCCTGCTATCATCCGGAGAATCGTCGTTTTGCCGCAGCCGCTGGGGCCCAGCAAAGTCAGGAATTCCCCTTCTTTAATAGAGAGCGACAGCGGATGCACGACCGCTTGTCCTTGGAAATGCTTCTCGATCTGGACAAGTTCAATCACATGCACCAACTCCTTGTTCAAAATGCGGCCTTTCGGCACAGGGCTATTGATTTGACCGAACCTACAATTCCATTTCCATTAAGAAGAAACGGTAATTCCGCCCGTGTTCCAGCCTGTGCCTGAAGGGGGATCCGTTTCTTGAGGGACGATGCTTTAAAGTCTCTTTAAGAAAAAAAAGCCATATCCATGGGTATGGCTTTACCGTTTGCTTCATATTTCGATGTTCACGCCGCGTACTGGCGGCTTACGTTTTTCGCATATTCACTATACCTTGTTTTCCCTTTGTACACAACACTTTTCTTACTAATTCGACAGGGGAAGCCCCGGATATTTCACCGGATTCTGGATCGCGTGGAGGATCGAACCGTCCAAGGCATAGGATTGCCAAATACAAAAAAACCGCCCCCGCATTGCCAAGCGGTGAACGGTCTCTTCTCTTGCCGGTTCCTCATAAAGGGGATTATTTCAGCTCATACTGCACGTACAGCTGGGTCGTGATTTTGATCTCGCCCGGCTTCACGGATGTCGCAGCGCCACCGTCGGCCATCGAAGCCGTTTCCATCGACATCTTGTCATACATGCCGTACACAACGTTGTTGTTCACCGAGCCTTCGGTTACATTAACAACGACGCCGAGCTGACGTTTGGAAGCCTTCGCGATCGCCTGGGCCTTCAGATCGGCATTCGCCATTGCCTTATCGATCACTTGAGCCTCGAATGTATCCGGATTGTCCACGGAGAAGCGGGCATTGCCGATCGAATTGGCCCCGGCTTCAGCCGCTGCATCCAGCACTTCGCCCACCTTGTTCAGATCGCGCAGCGTTACTTCAAGGGAATGATAAGCGGAGTAGTTTTGCACCTTGCGGCCTTCTTTTTCCGTATAAGAGTAATTTGGCTGCACATAGAACTGTTCGGTTTTAATATCTTTGTCGTCGATCTTCCAGGTCTCTTTCAGCACCTTGATAACCTTATCCATTTTTTGCGCGTTAGCCTTCTGCGCCGATTTAGCCGTCTCCGCATACGACTCTGCCCCAATGGACAAATATACGATATCCGGCTTCACGGATATCTCGCCCTTGCCGAGCACCGTCACGATATTTTGCTGCACCGCCTCGGCCGCATAGGCTTCCGTCGCGCCGCCGAATCCGGCCCAAGCCGTACCGCCTGTCAGCAGAGCACCTGCAATCATAATGGAACCTACCTGTTTGACCCATCTTCTCATGTGTGGTCAACCTCCTTTAATATTGGCCCGCTTCTGATGCTTGCCTTACCTCTCTAACGCAAACGGATTGGTAAATGTTGCATCCCGTTTAAGCGGTTGCATAACTTTTTTTGATCCATCATTGCCCGGATTCCGGATCCAGGAAATGCCAGTGGTTGCAGGGCACTATGACAAATAAAATATAATAGAGGACGAAATAGGCAGCAGGATGTTAATGTATTATGGTAAGTGGGTAACTAACTTAATATGTTGTTTCAACTTGAGGAGGTCATTATGAGATTAATAAGGGGTGTAGTACTTGCCTTGGTCCTGCTGCTCGCTGCAACCACGGGCATACCGGTGTCGGCACAAGGCCAGTCCGAGCAGCCGGCACCAGGCAAAACCTATCTGATCGGTACGGACGTCACGTTCGCTCCGTTTGAATTCCAGGATCCGAGCGGCGAGTTTGTCGGCATCGACATGGATTTAATGAAAGCGATCGCCAAGGATCAGAACTTCAAATACGAGATCAGGCCGCTCGGCTTCAACGCAGCCGTTCAGGCATTGGAATCCGGTCAGGTGGACGGCGTCATCGCCGGCATGAGCATCACGGAGGAACGGAAACAGAAATTCGATTTCTCTGATCCCTATTTCGATTCCGGTGTCGTGATGGCGGTCCGTAAGGACCAAGAGGGTATTCAAAGCTACGAGGATTTAAGAGGCAAGAAAGTGGCGGTCAAAACCGGCACGGAGGGCTACAGCTTCGCCGAATCCATCGCTTCGAAATACGGCTTCACGATCGTGCCGTTCGACGATTCGGCCCAGATGTACGAAGATGTCAAAACCGGAAATTCCGTGGCCTGCTTTGACGATTATCCGGTGCTGGCTTACGGCGTCAAGCAAAATAACGGGCTGAAGCTCGTTACCGACAAAGAACCAGGGGCATCCTACGGCTTTGCCGTTCAGAAGGGCCAGAACCAGGAGCTTATGGAGAAATTCAACGCCGGGCTGGCTAATCTGAAGGCAAACGGCGAATATAACCGCATTCTCGAAACGTACATCGGCGAGAACGCGGCCGGACCGGCTAACCAAAGCCGTCTCGGATTAATTGCCGAGTCGATGCCGGCATTGCTCACAGGCCTCGGCAAAACGCTGCTGCTCACGTTCGTATCGCTGTTCTTCGCCTTCTTCATCGGCCTGATCTTCGGCTTCATGAAGGTTGGCCGCAACAAATGGCTTCGGGGCATTGCGACCGTCTTTGTTGACGTCTTCCGCGGCATCCCGCTGCTGGTGCTTGCCTTCTTCATCTATTTCGGCATTCCGCAGGCTCTCGGATTCACGATGTCCCCGCTGGTGGCGGCCGTTCTGACTTTGAGCCTCAATGCCGGGGCTTATGTGACGGAAATTATCCGCGGCGGCATCCAGTCCATCGATCCCGGTCAGCTGGAAGCAGCCCGCTCGCTTGGCTTGCCGTATCGCAAAGCCATGATGAAGATCATCATCCCGCAGGCCGTCAAAATCATGATACCGACGTTTATCAACCAGCTCGTCATTACGCTGAAGGATACGTCCATTCTCTCGGTCATCGGTTTGGTCGAGCTGACCCAATCGGGTAAAATCGTCATTGCAAGAACGTTCGCATCGTTTGATATCTGGCTGGTCGTAGCGATCATGTATCTGATTGTTATCACCATTCTGACGAAGATTGCGAACCGTCTGGAAAGGAGGGTTCGAGTTGGGTAAAATCCGTGTAGAAGGACTGAAGAAGAGCTATGGCTCGAACGAGGTGCTGAAGGGCATCGACATGCAGGTACAGGAAGGCGAGGTCGTCTGCGTGATCGGGCCATCGGGCTCAGGGAAGAGCACCTTCCTCCGCTGCATCAACCGGCTGGAGGAAATTACGGCCGGCAAGGTTATCGTCGATGACCGGGACATCAACGACCCGAAGACCGACATTAATAAGGTTCGGGAAAATATCGGCATGGTGTTCCAGCACTTCAATCTGTTCCCCCACTTCAACGTGCTGAAGAACATTATGTTTGCCCCGGTCGAGCTCGGCAAGCAAACGAAGGAGGAAGCGCGAGCTACGGCCCTGCGGCTGCTGCAACAGGTAGGGCTCTCCGATAAGGCGGAGGCATTCCCGAGCCAGCTCTCCGGCGGGCAAAAGCAGCGGGTCGCGATTGCACGGGCGCTTGCCATGAACCCCGACATCATGCTGTTCGATGAGCCGACCTCGGCACTCGATCCGGAGATGGTCGGCGAGGTGCTCGGCGTCATGAAGGATCTGGCGCGCGAAGGGATGACGATGATGATCGTCACGCATGAAATGGGCTTTGCCCGCGAGGTATCCGACCGGGTCATCTTTATGGACGGCGGCTACATCGTGGAGGAAGGACCGCCCGCTGAGGTATTCGGCAATCCGAGGAACGAGCGGACGATCAGCTTCCTGGAGAAAGTGCTGTGACGTTGAACGGCTGTAACCCAAGTGACAGCCGCCGCGTCTTGGCCTAAGGTTCCCACTTACAAACCCAACAAACAATGACAAGGCTCACCGGACATCTCGTGATGGCTGGTGAGCCTTGTTGCGTCCGCCGCTCATTCTGTAGGAGGGGCAAGCGGCACGCTCACGGTAAAGGCGGAGCCTTCTCCGGGCCTGGACCGGACGGTCACGGTCCCTTGGTGGATGTCGACGATCCGTTTCACGATCGACAGCCCGAGTCCGCTCCCACCGGCCGAGCGATTGCGCGATTTATCCGCCTTGTAGAACCGTTCGAAGATGCGCAGCTGATCGGCTTCCGACATCCCGATTCCCGTGTCGGTAATCGTAACAACGGCCGCTTCCCGGTCTGCCTTCAGCTCGATCGTGATCACGCCGCCCTCCGGGGTGAATTTGATGCTGTTGTGCAGCAGATTCATCCAGACTTGACTCATTAAATCCTCCGACGCCCGGATCTGCACCTCCGCCAGCTCGAGATCCACCTGAATCCGCTTCGCCAGCCATTGCGGCTCGCTTGCAAGCACCAACGCGCGGAGCTGCCCATCTAGTCGGTAGGGCTGCATCTCAAATACGGTCCGGTCCCCTTCCAGCGAGGACAGCTTCAGTAGATTGTCGCTCAGCTGGGACAAACGCCTGCTCTCTCCTTCAATGATCTCGAGGTAATGGTTCCTTCGCTCCTCCGTCAGCCGGGGGTTGCGCAGCGCCCGCGCAAAGCCGCGAATGGACGTCAGCGGCGACTGGATTTCATGCGATACGTTCGAGATGAAATCCTGACGCATCGTCTCCATCCGCCCAAGCCCCTCGGCCATATCGTTAATGCCGTTCGCGATCATTTTAAATTCGCCGGGCAGCTTATGCTCCTCCATCTTGACGTTAAAGTCGCCTTGGGAGATGCGGCGCATCGCATCCGTCATCGCATTCAAGACGGCCATCTGCTTATGCTTGAACATTAATCCGAGCAGCATCATGCATAAGAAGAATATCACGACGCCAAGAAACAAGTCGATGATCTGCGTCACATAAGCCGATGACGGCGCACCTGTCTTTGCATACACGGCCTTGGTCAAATAAGTCGCCGCTGTCCAGGAGACGGCCAGCACGGCGAAGAGGGCAATGATCTGCAGGATCTCCCTCAAGATTTTCCATGCCCAATTGCTGGTCTTGCGCATTAGTCCTCACACCCCTCCAGCCGGTAGCCGAGCCCGCGCACGGTGCGTATGCGGAACCGGTATTTCGCCTCGGGGAACCGCTCCCGCAGCCGGTTTACATGGACGTCGAGCGTCCGTTCGTTCCCCTCGAAATCGTAGCCCCAAATATCCTCGATCAGCCGGTCCCGGGGCAGTGTGCTGCCCGGATAACTGGCCAGCTTGAACAGCAGCTCGAATTCCTTCAGCGGCAGCGTGAATGTCTCCTTATCCGTCTTCACTTCATAGGTGCGGCGGTTCATCTGCAGCTTGCCGGCGGTGACCGTCTGCGAGGCGGCCACCTGATACCGCTTCAGCAGCGCCTTCACCCGAACTACCAGCTCAGCCGGCTCAAAGGGCTTCACCAGATAGTCATCGGTACCGAGCTCGAAGCCCTTCACAATCTGCCTGGTTTCCCCTTTGGCAGTCAGCATCAGCACCGGAATGCCGTCATGCCGGCGAATCTCCCGGCACAGCTCCCAGCCGTCCATATTCGGCATCATGATATCCATCACGACCAGATCAACGGGGCTCTGTTCCATAACGCTCAGTGCCGCCAGTCCATCCTGCGCTTCCAGGACGTCCATGCCCGCCTCCTCCAGAAACACCTTCACCAGTTCCCGAATATTCGGATCATCATCGACGACCAATATGTTTGCCATGTCCATCCCTTTCTTTCCCAAGCATTATCCCCGGCCCGGCCGGCTCCCTATGCCTCCAGACTTTCGTTCATCTGTAACTGCTGGGCTGCAAATTCCCTGTACATCGCATGCTCCCGTACCATTTCCTCATGGGTGCCCTTTCCGGTAACGGCCCCTTTCTCGATGAATATGATCTGGTCCGCGCCCACCACCGTCGACAGCCGGTGAGCGATGATAATCGTCGTCCGGCCGGCCATCAGGTTCTTCAGCGCCTTCTGGACTTCGATCTCGGAGCGGCTGTCCAGACTCGATGTAGCCTCGTCCAGCATCAAAATTTTCGGATCCCGCAGCAGCGCCCTTGCAATCGCGATCCGCTGCCGCTGTCCGCCCGAGAGCTTAATGCCCCGCTCGCCTACATCGGTATCGAAGCCGTTAGGGAGCTCATCGATAAACCCGTCCGCATAAGCCATTTCAGCCGCCCTCCGGATTTCCGCATCGCTGATGACCCGCTCCGTCCCGTAACAAAGATTCTCCCGGATCGTACCGGCAATCATCGGGCTTTCCTGCGAGACGTAACCGATCAATCCGCGCCAGGACCGCAGAGCAAATGCGTGAATCGGGTCCGGCCCAAGCTTGATCTGTCCCTCCTGCGGCAGGTAGAATCGCTCCAGCATGGAGAACAGCGTCGTTTTCCCGCCTCCGCTCGGCCCGACGACGGCCGTAACCGTCCCCGGCTCCATTCGGAAGCTGACATTCCTCAGCACCGGCTCATCCGGCTTGTAACCGAAGGTCAGCTGCTCAATGGATACCGGCTGATTCGCATCGATCACGTCCATTCCGTCCTCGAATGCCTCTTCCTCGGCATCAAGCGTCTCCAGGATTCGCTCGGTGGCCCCCTTTGCCTTCTGAAGCTGGGTGAAGAACGTTGTCAGCTGCGTCATCGGCATCACGATCTGAATCAGGTATAGAATGAACGCCACGAGCTCGCCTGCCGTCAGCGCCCCGGTCGACACCTGCAATCCGCCGTAGCCGATGACGACGACGAGCAGCATCATCAGCACAAAGGACATCAGCGGCGCGATCCAGGCGGATACGATGCCTTCCTTAATGCCGAATCTCAACAGATTCCTAATGCCTCTGCTGCCGTTAGCGTACTCCCGATTCTCCGCATTGGAGGCCTTGACCAGGCGGATCTCGGACAGCACCTGGCTGATATTTGCCGTAAACGATGCGGTTTCATCCTGCATTCCCAGCGATATTTTATACATTTTGCGTCCCAGTGGAACGAGGATTAGCGCCGCAACCGGTATTACAACGAACATGGTCAGCGTCATTTTCCAGTTCAGATACAACAGCACCCCGATGGATCCGACGATCGACACGATTCCGCTGGCGAAGCCGGCCGCATGATCGGAGATCAGGCCCTTAATGACGCTGGTATCATTCGTCATCCGGCTGACCGTTTCCCCCGACCGGTTATGGTCGTAATAGCTTACCGGCAGCACCAGCAGCTTCTTCACAGCCGGTCCCGCAGGGCGGCCACCATCTTCTGTCCCGTATAGCTCAGCAAATAGATCGAGATGCCTGCGGCAATCGTCTGTATGATAAACGCGATGCCAAGCCCTATGATATGGCTCCGGTTCATATCCGTTAAGGAGAAGCCATCCACCAGGTTTTTCGTAAACATCGGAATGACCAGCCCGACCAGCGTCGAAACGATATTAAGCAGAATGGCGCCCACGAGCAGGGCCATCGGCGGCTTGGTCTCTTTCAGCAGGCGGAAGAAAGCCTGGGAGCCCGCCTTTCGCTTCTCGTCTGGCGACGCCTGATGATCCGCTGCTGTTTTTTCCAGTACACTCATTGTTTTCTCTTCCCTTCCCCGTCCGGATTATCTACTGTGTAAGGAAAGAATAAAACAGCAAGTTAAACTGAAGTTAAACAACAGCTTTCCGGCGCAAAAAACAAAAAAAGGCGGAATCGCTTCCCCTTTTCTGTAAAGTCATATGTAACTCATGTTCAGCTTGATGCATACACGGGTATGGGGATCGCGCCCATATATTAAAAAAAGCCTTGCAAACACAAGACTTTTCTTAAACATGGATGGCTTATTGGTTCTCGAGTTCCTCTTTGCTCACAAGATTAACCAGAGAAGTAACCGCTTGCTCAGCATCGGCTCCTTCAGCGCTAATATGCACTTCCGTACCCGAGCTGATTGCAAGGCTCATAATTCCCATGATACTTTTGGCATTTACTTTTTTATCATCTTTCTCAACAAAAATTTCAGATGAGTATTTATTCGCTTCCTGAACGAACAGCGCGGCCGGTCTAGCATGGAGCCCCGTCTTCAACCGAACGACTACCGGGTGCTTTGTCATGAAAATTACCCCCTATCTTATAAATCTGCGGTATTGAAAGCGTCTTGACATTTTATAATATTATACCATTTTAGCATACAGGACACTAGAAGAAAAAATGTCAGGTATTGCGGATCTTTTCGGCCATTTCATCGATCTTGCGCAGACGGTGGTTGACGCCCGACTTGCTGACGGTCCCCTTAAGGAGTTCCCCGACTTCTTTGAGGTTCATATCGGGATGAGCCAGCCGGATTTCGGCGACCTCCCGCAGTTTATCCGGCAAATTCTCAAGTCCCACTTCCTTCTGAAGCAGCTTGATGTTCTCGATCTGACGAACAGCGGCACCGATCGTTTTGTTGAGATTGGCGGTCTCGCAGTTCACGATCCGATTCACCGAGTTCCGCATGTCGCGCATAATGCGGACATCCTCGAATTTAAACAGCGCTTGATGAGCGCCGATCAGATTGAGGAACTCAATGATCTTCTCGCCTTCCTTAATGTAGAAGATAAAGCCCTTCTTGCGTTCGATGCAGCGCGCATTCAGGCGAAACTGGTTAGCAAGCTCAACGAGGGACTGACAGTGCTCCTCATACATCGAAGCAATCTCGAGGTGATACGAAGAACCCTCCGGATTGTTGACCGATCCGCCCGCCATGAAGGCGCCGCGGAGATAAGCCCGTTTGCAGCAATTTTTCCGGATGATCTTCTCATCGATCCGGGACTGAAACAGAAAGCCCTCGGACACGATTCGAAGCTCCTTCAAAATTTCCTGGACCTGGGCAGGAATCCGGACGATATATACGTTATTCTTCTTCAAACGCATTTTTTTACGCACCAAAAGCTCGGTATGCGCCTGGAAATGCTTCTTAATTAAGGAATAAATACGCCTTGCAATCGCGGCATTTTCCGTCGAAATATCCAAAATCACCTTTTTGTTGGACAGCTGAACAGAACCGTTCATCCGGATCAACGCGGACAGCTCGGCTTTCTCGCAGCAGTTTTGGCTTTCGACCATCGTTAGTTCCTTCTTCGTTTGTGCCGCAAAGGACAAGGTACTCACCCCTTTCGTGAAATCCAGTCTTGCACCAGCTGGAAAATATGGTTGCTCAGCTTGTCGGCATCATGCCGCAAGTACGTTCGAAATAGCACAAGCTTATCCGCAATGAGTTTATATCCACGGCTGGTCACCTCATCACGGTCCAAATAGACGGGCTTGGCACCCTTCTGGGCATACTTATCCTGAACCTGAGGCGGAATCTCTCCATCATTAACAATAACATAATCGAACAGGTGAAGACCAATATGGTCATACACCGCCTGGAGATGATCGCTTACCGTATAATTATCCGTCTCGCCGGGCTGCGTCATAACATTGCAGACAAAGATTTTAATCGCCTCCGAGGAGACGATCGCTTCAGACAGCTTCGGAACGAGCAGATTTGGCAAAATACTTGTATATAAGCTCCCCGGACCGATCAATATCGCATCCGCCTGCTGAATCGCTTCCAGCGCCTCAGGCAGCGGCTCGACATGCTCCGGCTCCAGGAAGATCCGTTTGATGCGGCCTCCGGCCTCCGGAATTTTGGATTCACCGGTGACGATGGTGCCATCCTCCATCTCCGCGTGCAGGATGACGGCTTCGCCGGCTGCAGGCAGCACCTGCCCGCGAACAACAAAAACCCGGCTCATCTCCTTGACTGCCGTGACAAAATCTCCGTGCAAATCCGTCATGGCAGCCAGGATCAGATTGCCGAGGCTGTGGCCGGCCAGTCCCGACCCTGACTTGAAACGGTATTTCAGTATATCCGATAGCAGCGGCTCCACGTCGGCTAGCGCCGTAAGCACATTGCGGATGTCTCCGGGGGGAGGCATCTGCAGCTCGCTTCGCAAAATGCCGGAGCTTCCTCCGTCATCTGCGACCGTGACAATGGCCGTTATATCGAGCGGTTTTTCCTTAAGGCCCCGAAGCATAACGGACAGCCCGGTGCCTCCGCCCATTACGACAATGCGGGGGCGCTTTCTAGCTTGCACAGCCACATCTATCACTTCCCTTAATTAATGCCGATCCCGCTCGGAATCCCGGTGACTAACCGATACGGACTCCGTCTCGCTTACGCCCAGCATCTTGCCGAGGTACTCCGCAATCGCTACCGAGCGATGCTTGCCGCCGGTGCAGCCGATGCCGATGATGACCTGGCTCTTGCCTTCCTTGCGGTACTGGGGGATCAAGAAATGCAGCATATCCAGCAGCTTTGTCAGAAAAGCCTGGGTTTCCGGCCATTTCATTACATATTCATATACATCGCTGTCCTGTCCCGTGTTCGGGCGGAGCTGCTCGACGTAATGGGGGTTCGGCAGGAACCGGACGTCGAAGACCAGGTCCGCGTCAATCGGAATGCCGTATTTAAACCCGAACGATGTAATGTTGACCGAGAGAACGCTGCTCTCCAGATGCGTGAAGCGCGAGATGATTTTCTCCTTTAACTTGAGCGGCTTCATATTGCTCGTATCAATCACTTGGGTTGCCGAGTTTTTCAGCTCTTCGAGCATTTTCCGCTCCAGCCGGATCCCGTCAAGCGGCATGCCTTCCGGAGCGAGCGGATGGCGGCGACGGGTCTCCTTATAACGCTGAACGAGTACGGAATCAGTTGCATCGAGGAACAGAATTTCACAATGTATCGTGAAGTGATCCTTGATGTAATTGAGCGATTCCGACAAGGCGGTGAAGAATTCACGCCCGCGCAGGTCGATGACCAGCGCAACCTTGCCGATCTTGCCCTTGGACTGATCGATCAGTTCCGCGAATTTCGGGATGAGCACCGGGGGCAGGTTATCCACGCAGAAGAACCCTAGATCCTCCAGACTTTGCACGGCCAATGTTTTACCTGCTCCCGACATCCCGGTTATGATGATCAGGGTGGCCATCGATGATGTGTTGCTGCCTCGTTCGGCTGCTTCCAGCATCAGCTTTCCCTCCCTTATAAGTTAAAATCGAATGATGAATTCACTACGAGCGCAGGTGAAGTCCGGCAGCGCCGACGACGCCGGCATCGTTTCCAAGCTCGGCCGGCACGATGCGCACGCCGCGCTGCAGCGGCTCCGGTGTCAGCTTCGCGAATACCGCCTTCACTTCATCGAACAGAATGTCGCCGGCTTTGGACACGCCGCCGCCGATAATATAAGCTTCCGGGTTCAGGACGGCCGAAACGGCAGCCATCGATTTGCCCAGGTAATACGCTGCGCGATTTACGATGCGGATCGCCACTTCGTCGCCCGCCTTCGCCGCGTCGAACACTTCCTTGGCCGCGATGTTCTGCACGAGCGACAGGGAGGTGCGGTCTCCGCGCTCCACGGCGTCCTTCGCCATACGAATGATGCCGGTTGCGGAGGATACGGTCTCCAGGCAGCCCATTTTCCCGCAGCCGCATTGGATGGCTTCCAGATCAGGAACAACCGAAATATGGCCCAGCTCGCCGGCCATTCCCCCGAAGCCTTGATAAATTTTGCCGTTGATGATGATGCCGCCGCCTACGCCGGTTCCCAGGGTATAGCATACGCAGTTATCAATCCCGCGGCCCGCGCCGCTCCATGCTTCTCCAAGCGCCGCTACATTCGCATCGTTGTCTATTTTGATCGGCTTGCCAAGACGCTCCTCCAAAATGGCGCGAATCGGTACATCCTTGAATCCTACATTCGGTGCCAGAATAATGATGCCTTCGCGAATGTTCGTGAAGCCTGCGAATCCGGCTCCCACTCCGGCCAGCTGATCCCAGGTGTATGGCGATTCCTCCACAATGTGACGCACATATTTTTCAATGTTGTCAATTACCGTGTCAACGCCCTTTGCTGTTTCCGTAGGCCCCTCAAACTTTTGCAGAAGATGCCCTTCCTCGTCGCATATTCCGACTTTGATTGCCGTTCCGCCCAGGTCGACACCGACGTAGATCTTCTCAGACATGTTACAAGCCACCTTTTTCCTTCTATAATTTATAGATTGCTCCTACTGTACCCACTATAATTGAAGGCACCCCTGCGGTCAAGAGAAGACAAGGGGATAGAAATCCCTTATAGGCCGTACAAAGTCGGCTTCCCCAAGGTGCTCGGGACATGACAAAAGTCATTTCAAACCGGTGACATCCTTTACTAACGGGCCTCTCCCGCTCCCGATATCATGGAATCATGATCACGATAACGAAAGCGGGGGTGCGTAACCTATGAAACAACAGCTAAGCGGCGAGCCGGTTGCCGAGCTGAAGCAGGTAACGAAAACGTTCGGAAGCAAGAAAGCCGTCAACCGGGTCTCCTTAAAGATTGAGCGAGGATCCATTACGGCCATTCTTGGGCCTAACGGCGCGGGCAAATCGACCGCAATCTCCATGATGCTGGGCCTCAAGGACGCAAGCGAAGGCGAGGTCCTTCTCTTCGGCCAGAGCCCGAAGGATCTCAAAGTGCGGGAAAAGATCGGGGCCATGCTCCAAGAGGTGAGCGTCATGGACGGCCTGCGGACGCGGGAGATCATCAATCTGATCCGCAGCTATTACCCGAATCCGATGACGCTCGGGGAAATCGCAGCGCTCAGCGGGCTCACTCCGGAGGAACTTGGCAAATGGGCGGTGAAAATGTCCGGCGGCCAGAAGCGCAAGCTCAGCTTTGCGCTGGCTATTGCCGGCAACCCCGAGCTGCTGTTCTTCGACGAGCCGACGGTAGGTCTCGATACATCCGCCCGCCGGCTGTTCTGGCAGACGGTCCGGGGCCTCCAGGCCCAAGGCAAGACCATTTTGTTCACCACGCATTATCTGCAGGAGGCTGACGATATAGCCGACCGCATCGTCCTCTTTCACGAGGGCCAGGTCGCGGCGGACGGTACGCCCGAAGCGATCAAATCCAAGCTTACCCGGCGCACGGTTTCCTTCATCGCGGATGCGGACGGCCACCAGGTGATCCGGCTGCTTCACGAGGTGCCGGGCATAACGGATGTCTACGAGCAAGACGGGCGGCTCATCGCCGTCACGAACAACACGGACACCGCCCTTGCGGCACTGTTCCGGGCCGGTCTCGCCGTTCGCGATATCCGGATCGATCAGGGCAGTCTGGATGAAGCATTCGATCAGTTAACGATGAGTCAAGGGGAGGCGGGTTAACATGAAAAATTTGAAGCTGGTTGCGATTCAATGCCGGATGGAGCTGCTGCGGATGATCCGCAATCCGTACTATATATTCTGGTCTTTGGCCATGCCGATCTTGTTTTATTTCATCTTCACCCGTATCGTGGATACCGGCGCAGCCGAGGCCGGGCAGTGGCAGGCTCATTATCTCATGTCGATGACCTCCTTCAGCGTGATGGGCACGGCCATTATGTCGCTTGGCATCCGGCTCGTTCAGGAGCGGGTGCAGGGATGGTCGATCTACATGCGGGTAACGCCGCTCCCGGGCAGCGTCTATTTCTTCGGCAAAATGTTCGTGCAGGCGATCATGCACCTGCTCTGTATCGTTGTCATTTTCACTGCCGGTTACCTTATCAACGGCGTATCGCTCTCCTTCTGGCAGTGGCTGTTCAGCGGATTGTGGATTCTGATCGCCTCCGTTCCCTTCCTGGCGCTCGGCACGCTAATCGGGGCCATGAAGCGCGTCGACACCGCCAGCGGCGTCAGCAACGGCATTTATCTGGCGCTGGCCGTAACCGGCGGCATGTGGTTTCCGATCGAAGCCATGCCAAGCTTCATGCAAGCGGTCGGCAAGTGGATGCCTTCCTACCATTTCGGCGGCGGGGCATGGGCCATTACGCGCGGCGAGGCGCCGGGCTGGGATCACATCCTCATTTTGGCGGGATATTTGCTCGTATTTATGATACTATCCACCTATATTCGGAAAAAACAACAAGCCGATTAAGGGGATGAGTGTGATGGATGTATGAGAGGATTCAGGTTTGAGGTGTTTCCTCGCCACATGGGATTCTTCCCCTATCTGTGGCTGGTGTATGTAATATTGCCGATCTACAACATGTTCAAATTCGATTCGTGGAAAATGGGCATCGGCTTCTTCTTGATCGCTGTATTCCTCGTTACGTACCGCCAGCTGTATTTTGAAGTAGAGAAGCGACCCTTTATGTACTGGCTGCTGGCCCAGCTTGCCGTCATCTTCATCTTGTCCACCTGGTATCACCCTACCTTTATGTATATGGGCTTCTTCTCCGCCAACTTCATCGGCTGGTACATTGATGATCGCCGATTCAAAACGGCTATGCTGATCTTCTTCCTTGTCGAAGCGATCCCGCTGGCGATCTATGCACCGGCGCTCGAAACCGCCGATCTCTTGGTCATCATTCCGTTCTTCTTGATCATGCTGCTGTCGCCGCTTGGCTTCCGTTCTCTGAGCAGACGTCAGAAGCTGGAACAGGAGCTCGCGAAAGCCAATGAGCAAATCCACAATTTGATTAAAGGCGAAGAACGGATGCGCATCGCACGGGATCTTCATGATACGCTTGGCCACACGCTGTCGCTCATCACGCTCAAGAGCCAGCTCGTAGAGAAGCTGGTCACGAAGGATCCGGTCAAGGCCCAGGCGGAAGCCCGCGAAATCCAGAATACGTCCCGAGCAGCCTTGCGCCAGGTGCGCGAGCTTGTCGCGGAAATGCGGACAGCCACGCTCCCCGAAGAAATCCGGGATGCACGCATGATTCTGGAAAGCGCCGGGATTGAGCTGGTCTGCGAAGGGAACGAGCGGCTGGAGGGCATCCCTGATCTGGCTCACAACATTTTCAGCCTCTGCCTGCGCGAATCCGTAACCAATGTGGTGAAGCACAGTAAGGCCAGTCAATGCCGGATTCGGATGGAAACGCTGGAGAATGAGTGGCGGATGATCGTCGCCGATAACGGGGTGGGTATCCCGAACGGCGATCAGCGTCCCGCTGAGGGGAGCGGCCTGAAAGGGATGGCGGAGAGGCTGTCCTTGATCGGAGGGACGATCGAAGCCCGTTCTAGCGAAGGCACGGTCATTACCATCCGCGTACCGATCGTCATCAAGAATGAGAGTCGGAAGGAGGACGAGACACATGAGCATCCGAGTGGTGATCGCCGAGGATCAGCGCATGCTTCGAGGCGCACTGGCTTCTTTGCTAGATTTTGAAGAAGATATCGATGTAGTCGGGCAGGCGGGCAACGGAGATGAAGCTCTGTCTTTGATTGCAGCCCATCGTCCCGATATTTGCCTGCTGGATATCGAGATGCCGGTGCGCAGCGGCCTGGAGGTTGCTGAGGAGATCAAGCGCCTCGGCTGCGAATGCCGGGTCATCATTCTGACCACCTTCGCAAGACCGGGCTATTTCGAGCGGGCGGTCCAAGCCGGCGTTCAGGGATACTTGCTGAAGGATGAGCCGAGCGAGCGGCTGGCGGAAGCGATCCGCCGCGTCATGGACGGCCGCCGGGAGGTTTCGCCCGAGCTTGTGTTCGGAACGATGCGGGATGCGAACCCGCTTACGGAACGGGAACGGGAGGTGCTCCGCCTGGCTGCCGGAGGAAGCAGCTCGAGCGAGATTGCGGCCAAGCTGCATCTGTCCTACGGCACGGTCCGGAACTACATGTCTGAAATCCTAAGCAAGCTAGGGGCGAAGAATCGTATTGAGGCGATTACGACCGCGGAGGAAAAGGGATGGATCTGACAGGGACCTGCCGGTCTGCGTGGGGTCCTCGGGTTGATCTGTGCTCCTCAATAGGCCTTGCAGCGTGAAGTTTCCGTCCCCGGCTCCCGGTACGGCCTAAACAGCCGACAACTCTTTGGTTAGACCTGCATAGCGGCCATCCAGGGATAGCAGCTTGTCATGGTTGCCACTTTCAACGACGCTTCCTCCATCAAGGAACACGATTATATCCGCATTCTCAATTGTAGAAAGCCTATGGGCAATGACAATGGTTGTCTTCCCTTTACGAACTTGATCGATGTTATACATTACGCGTCGTTCCGTCTCCATATCTAAAGCCGAGGTTGCTTCATCTAAAATAAGAATTTCCGGATTAGCCAGCAAGGCCCGTGCAATTGCAATTCGCTGGCGTTGTCCGCCGGAGAGGTTTTGTCCTCTTTCACCTAGCTCCGTATCATAACCCAGAGGCAGTGTTTCTATAAAATCATGGATCTCAGCAGCCTGGCATGCCGCGATCATCTCCTCTTCCGTAAATGAGCGGCCGAGCAGAATATTATTACGAATGGAATCCGTAAATAAAAAAGGCTCTTGTGCTGCAACACTAATGCAGTTGTTCCATTCGGTTCTTTTAATCCTTGTTAGTGGCATCTCATTGACTAGAATTTCGCCAATCTGCGGTTGATAGAACCGGTTTAATAACTGAACGATCGAAGATTTTCCACTACCGCTTGGTCCCACCAAGGCAATCTTCTTCCCCACCGGGATATGGAGCTCCAAATTTCGCAGAACATAGGGCTGATCCTCACTATAGCTGAAGGATACTTTAGAAAAATGGATGGACGATACCGGTCCGTTTAATTCATAGACGCCTGGGTCGATTTGTTCCAGCTGCAGAACGTTAGCGGCTAATCGATCGACATTCGCCTTCTTACTGCTGTAGTCCTGAAGAAGTCCATAGACATCCCTGGTCGTTTCCATTAACTGCGTTGAAAATGTATATAAAATGACAAACATGCCAAGCGTCATGTCTCCTTCTAAGACCCTGTAGCCGCCATAAGCGAGCGTAATAATCGTAACCCCTGTTCGAAGTGGATCACTGAGAAGCATAAACTTGTTTTGGGCTTTCCCCTCTTTTATCACACGAGCAAACATCGTCTGGAATGCCTCAAGATATCGTTTCATCTCCCATTTGCTGCGATCAAATGCAATAACTTCGCGAGAGGAAGATACTCCTTCTTCAATGATAACCTGAAGATCCGCTCTGCTGTCCTGTACGGATCTTGATAGAGACGACATCCTTGTCATCATACGTTTACCTAAAGTTATGTAGACAAAGGTAATTCCTAGGACGATTGCCAACAAAAACGGATCTCCAATCCCTACGATGCATAGGAGCAAAATGATCCTCACGATCTGATTAACGGTGTTTGGGATATAGTTTGAGATTACCCCTGATACATTGGGCATATCGTTTGTAAAATAATTGGTCAGTTTACTCACGCGCTCATTTTGCAGATCCCGAATAGGCATGCTTTGAATGCAGCGGAGAATGTCGTTCATAAGATGATGTTGAATTCGATGATCAACCGACAGCCGGTATTGCGAAACGACGACATTCAGGAAATTGAACGCGACAAAGGTATAACAGAATGATGGGAAGGAACAAATGATATTTCCCGTGCATGAACAGATCATCGATGATAAATTTCTGCGCTGCGGTCATCAGCATGCCGGCAGCATTCTCAACCATCATTAACATAATAATACCTAGCAAAGACCACTTCATTGGCTTGGCATACCGCATCAAAATTGCTGCTGCGTTCATTCCTTCACCCCGGCTATTAACTTTTTGAATCCTGGGCTGTGTGCTAGCAATTCTTCGTAGCTGCCTTGGTCCATCACCCTGCCTTGCTCAACGATCAGGATACGGTCATAATTCTGTACCGTGCTCAGCCGGTGCGCGACAGTGACGGTTGTCCTTCCTTTGAGAAGCTCTTCAAAAGCCCGTTGTACCTCACGTTCACTTGAGTTATCCAAAGCAGAGGTTGCCTCATCCAGCAAAACGATGGACGGGCTTTTAAGAAACACCCGGGCAATTGCGATTCGCTGCTTCTGCCCTCCTGATAGCTTAACACCACGTTCGCCAACGATGGTATCATATCCATTTGGCAGCGCTTCAATAAAATCATGGGCATAGGCAGCACGCGCCGCTGCGTAGATCTGTGCTTCCTCTGCATCCGGGTTGCCAAACTGGATATTCTCCCGAATCGTCCCGCCGAATAAATAGGTTTCTTGAAAGACCATTCCGACTTGATCTCTCATGACATGCAGGGGGATATCTTTGATATCATAGCCATCGATCGTCAATGAGCCCTGTTCAATATCATAAAACCGTGCGATCAGCTTTAATATCGTTGTTTTCCCATGACCGCTCGTGCCGACCAAAGCAACCCGCTGCCCCGGATGGACTTGAAAGGAAAGGTTATGTACAACAGGCTTATCCTTGTCGTATCCAAATGAGACATGCTTAACCTCAATATTTCCCTTTAGCTGAGACACTTGGGCAGTTCCGTTATCAGCGACTTCCGGCTCCATTTTCATAAATTCGTATAGATTTCTGGCTTGATTCATAAGTATTTTCTGCTCGGTATATAATTTCACTACACTAGTCAGTTCGTTCATTACCCGAAAACAGTAGAATGACATTGCTACAAATTCACCTACGCTGAAAGCCCCGTTCTTTACTGCCCATATCCCAAAGACAAATAGGGAGAGCAATCCTAAATTAATGGATACAAATTTCAATGCAGTTCGGATTCCGGAGTATAATGCGAAACGATACCGAGCACGATTCAGCACAAATAAACCGCTATTCATATTTCCTAAATGCCATTGCTCGGCACCATAAGCACGCAACTCAGCCATTCCCGATAACCCGTTATGGAGCTTTTGCGTATAATTCGTTTGCTCATTGCGGAATTCGATTCCGGCCGAAACGGCTTTACGTTCAAAATAGGGGCCGAACACATAGTAGATCAATGTGAAGGACATCGCTAACAAGCTAATTTTCCAATTTGTTGCAAACATAAACACAGATGCTATAAGCAGTAACAGTACTTCTTTCACCATTTTCGGTATATAGTGGCTGTAGACCCGCTGTACATTTGCAACGTCCACTTGAAATAAAGCAAGCGTTTTACCTGCAGGAACTTGTTCGTGATAGGAAAAACCCAAATACCTTAGCTGTTTGAAAATAGCAAGCTGGATCGACTTGGAGCCATGCTCTGTAATAACACGCCCGAGAATATTTCTCGCTGCACTCAAACCAAACATTATGCCTGTTAGAAGAACTAGAATGCCAAGCAGCCACACGAGATCGCTTGCCCTTTGTTCGGGTAATATCTCATCGATAAAAAGCTGTACCACCTTGGGGAATAACAATTCAATAGTTGTCGCGATCATGCTGCATCCGATGAACACGGCAACTTTCCACTTGTGGAAGCGTAAAAAAGAAAGCGTCCAAAGATATAGAGTAATGTCACTTACTTCATTTCTTTTCAAGTTCGCATCTCCTCGGTTAAACGTCCTGACCTATCCTGCGTGTGGAATGTTTAACTGGACTCCATCATTTTCATGAAGTGAATATTTTCACATTTAAAATCGTTGTCTGTGAAATGCATTGTTGTCGCCAAGTCCATTTCGGGGGCATGAAGCCCCCGTTAACGTATGCTGTTCATACTCGGCATCGGGTGCTCTGCGCCTACGATTTGTTTTTTAAATGCAGGACGATATTGCCAACCCCGCCGAGCGCGAACAGCAGCGACACGAGGCCGAATCCCCACTTCCACGAGCTGCGGTCGGTGATAATCACCACGACCAAAAAGGCTACTGCCGCTAAAAAATTCAACATGGCTACGATCAAAAACTCTTTTTTCTTCATCCTTCAACCTCAACAATCTGACGGAATTTTTCCCATGGCTTCCAACCGGATCATACCATATTCCATAAGAAAAACGTCTCTCGACGTACTCTTATAGAAGACAAAACGCGTTTAGCGGCCCGTTTATTTTGCGAATCAGGCAGCAGATCCTCCGAAGTGTTACTGTCTGGATATCTCCAAAAAATTCGTTTAGTCCTGCGCACTTGCGATTACGGAACGAAGAGGACCTTTTGCTCGCTCCATGGGGCATGCTCGAATGCCTTCGCGATTCCTTCTTGTTTAATCTGCGCCTTCAGAACGTGCTTATTCTTCAGCACGGCCGGCCACTCCCGCTCGAACAGAAACGGTGTTAGCCTGATCTCTTCCCGGCCCAGCCATTCAGCCGCCACCCGGCGTCCATCCACCGACATATCAAAGCCGTCCCTGAACCACGGATGCTCCTCTTCCTTGGGCGCCCCGGGAGCGTTCATGCATACATAGAGCGAGAGGTCATCGCACAGCTGCAGCAAGGCAAACTGCCGCTTGATCGTCTCCTCGTCGGGAAAAGGATGCCGACTCTTCAGCCTCTTCTGGCGCTCCAGCTCCGCATGATAAAATTCCACGAAGGGCGCTTCGGTCGCATTTTTCATAAACGACGCATAATGAAGGCTGCATAAATACCCTGCGTAAGGGCTCATCGCTTCCGTTTCGTCAACTCCCTTTGCGTACATCAGCAATTTCGGCAATGTCGGATAATCGACAAAAGTAAAGGGCACCAAGGCCGCGTCATTCCAGATGGGCGTATCATCCATTGGCAGCCAGGCCCGGTCATGCTCGGCGATCGCCAGCAGCACTTCTTCCACTACCGATTCATCCAGGAACAGCTCTTTCCGGAACCCTCGGGCTATGTCCCCGGAGAACCGGCCATGAACGTCCTGAGTCGTCATTACAAACGCATCTTCCGTCTCCCGAATGATCACAGGATCAACTCCCTCTTTCCTTTGGTCACTACTCGAGATATGCTTTTCGCTTCAGCACGGCAATAATATCATTGGACTGGCCCTGATACATGCTTGTATCGAAGCACGACACCAATTCCCAACCGTCGATGCCGTAGCTGTTCAGCAAATCCTCGAATTCCTCCTCATCCACCTTGCCTCCGAGAAATCCCCGGGTCTTAAATTTCAAAGTTTTATACTCCCATTTATCCATGAAACGTCACTCCTGTTTGTTGTTCTTCAGACTTCCATCAGATCCGCTTTGACATGTGCGGTGCGCGAGTGCGGATCTCTCGCTTGTATGCGAGAATTCACCGTGGTGCTGTTCACCTTATGTTATCATACAATGGATCGTTTTTGATGAATTTTCCAAGAGGAGATGCGGCTTTGAAGATATTCCGCAGATCATTCCGATTGACCGGCATAATTATAAAAGCCGGTGTCTAGGCTTACGCTTCAACACCGGCCACACTTTTCTTCATCTGTCCCTTAAGGGGAAAGAAGTAACCAATCACATCGTATTCCCGCCGCTTCGCTCCGCCGCAGGCTGTCTGTTCTCCGCGATCACCTGCCTCGTTCCGCTCTTCGCCTCATGCAGCATCGTCCGTTCATGGTTGAAAAGACATAACACGAGATGAACCATAACAACCCCGTCGATCAGCAGCATTCCCATGACATACAAGGCATACAGAAAGCCCGAGCCCGGGAAGCTCAACGTTATCAGCAGTGCATGAATACCGCCCCACACGACGTACAGCAGCCCATTCCGGACAATAATCTCCTTCAGCTTCAGATGCTCGCCCTGCCCTTGGATGCGAATCCGTACGATCCATTTGCCAACCGTCTGCCCCTCCAGCATATACGGCATCACGATATAGTACAGAATAACAATGATAAAATACGCGGCCTTCACGTTCAGCACCACGGACATAATCCCGATGACCGGCAGCGTAATCATCGCATCGATGCCAAAAGCGATCGCCCTTCGTGTATAGCTGACCCGCTTCTTGGACAGATCCACCTTCTCATCCAGCCGGTCCATCCGCGGCAGATGGCTCTTCATCCAGTCGGCCAGCACGAAGCCGATCATCCCGCCGAGCGTGTTGGTCAGCAGGTCATCTACATCAAACAGCCGGTAAGGGTGATCATAGAAGCCGTAGATCCCGGTTACCTGGGTTACCTCAAAGAACAAGGACAGCGCAAATGAAGCCATCAGGCACGTTCGCCATTTCACCCGGGCATAATAACGGAGGAACATGCCGAAGGGCACGACCAGCAGGATATTGAACACCACCTGCAGAAAGGCCCGTTCCTTAATCAGGTGGACATACGTCCCAGGCTCGGACAGAACCACCCGGGTTTCCTTCACGATATCGTGAATAAAATTAAACGGAATCAACTGGATAACCGAGGACACGTCCATCGGTGCATTATGCCGAGACGCCGGCAGCGGGAGCAGCACCAGGTACACCGCATTGAGGAGATAGAGCAGGAACAGATACAGAAGAAACCCGCGAAATTTATTGAAATAGCCGTACTTGCGGTATTGCACGATCAGAAACGGGACCGCACACAGCAAGGCCGCTATGGGAAAAGTCAAAAATGCATAGGATATCGGGAACAAATACGCCTCCAGCACGCCCCGTTCACTCCCTTCATGATGTTTTCTATTTATAGTTTACAAGGCCCAGGTTAAAACGCGGGAGCGCCTTCGTTTAAAAAAGGGTTAAATCCATCGGCTTGTGCCTTCTCCTTGTTGGGGATGGACGGATCTTGGACAAGCACATAGACCTTACCGTTTACGGGGAATTCTGCCGAAGCCGAGTGAGGGTGGAAGAGTCAGCAGGAACTGTTCGCGCCCACTCTCCCAGTCTATGGCGAGGGTCAGTTCCTTACCAGGATCCATCATATCGAGCAAAGAACCGTAGTCCAAGGTAGAGAGGGTTTCTTTCATGACGGCATAGTCCGTCCCCGCAACGATCTCGCCTTCCGAGAAGCGTCCGTTTCGATCCTCCAGCCGGTAGGTAATTCTGCCGCTGCCTAGCGGCGCCTTCCCGACATACTGAAGCTTTAATTTCCCGCCAAGCTCATCCTGAAATATAGTCTGCTTCGCATTAACCTTATCCTTGTGCGTAACGGTATATTCCGCCTTCCACGCCGCGCCTTTGCCGGCAAACCGCATCGTTTTCGTTCGATTCATGCCGCACCTTCTTTTAACCTTGTAATCAGTACGTAGCTATAACGCAGTTCCTGGGTAAAAGGTTTGACATTGTCGTGGCGAAATTCTCCAAACCTGCGCTTACCGAGCCCGACTCCTTTAGCCAAAAAAACAAGCGTCTCACGGTTAGCCCCGGGACGCTTGTTTTAGCTTGTTGTAAGCTTTCAAGCTCAGAAGCAGCAGGATTCGGCGAACACTGTCTATGTATGGTATTCTCGTTGCCTCACGCCCTTGCCTCCTCCTTATTACGGCCTTGCAGCACCTGCTGAGCCTCATCCAAGGTGGTACAGATGTAATCGGGCTCGATCCCTTCCGCTTGCGGTTTACCCAGCCGGTTGAGCCACATCGCTGCAATGCCCAGACTTTGGGCACCCTGGACGTCGCTCGTTAAGGAATCGCCGATATGGATCACGTCATCTGCTTTTAACCGATACTGCATAAGTGCCTTCCGGAATAGCTCCGGCCTGGGCTTATACGCTCGTACATCCTCGCTTGTAAGGATTCCTTGTGCGTGAATGCCGTGATAGGAAACGGCGTACTCAATATCGGATCGGTCAATATTCGACAAGATATACACGGGCGTTCCGGTTCGCCGGAGCGAATCCAGAAAAGGCTTCGTATCCGGATACAGCCTCGGCCTCGTCCAATGCTCGAATTGAAGCCCGATGATTTCCTCTGCCCTCGCGACTGATCCGAAGTGCCTGATTGTCTCGGCGAGTGACTCTAAGCCAATGGTCCGCTGGAGTTTAAAGCCTTCCCCGTGACTGCTGCGGAATATGCGCGAAAACTCGCTCCACCAGTATCGTCCGATCTCTTGATTCGTGCATTCAATCGAAGCACTCTCCCGAATCCGTTCGCAGATCAAAAGAATGATATCGTCATCTTCATGAACCAGCGTACCGTAAAAATCAAGAAATACCGCGCGGTACTTCACTTGACAGCTTCCCTCCTCTCCCATGAGCTTTCCGACCTCAGATTCCTGAAGCAAGCCCGATGCCGCCTCTTCCTTCGGTGACCTTTATGAGACGGAGCCAACCACTAGTTCTCAATTTACACGATATCTGCCACCATTGTAATGGATGTGCCGAATACGCCAACCTCTTGAAACCCAAAACGCCTATATAACTTCACCGCTGCCGTATTCTCCGGCGCTACACTTAGGGATAATCGGGAGATGCCTCTGGCTTTCGCCCCTTGAAACAACGCCGTCATAAGCACCGTTCCGATCCCTTGCCCCCTGCTCTCCGGCAGCAAGGCCATCCCAAGCTCCGGAATTTCGTCGCTGACGTAGCCGAACCCTTTGTTCGCTTCGTCAAAATACCGCAGGGTAATCGAGCCAATCGGCTTTCCTTCCCCGTTGGTCGCGATATAGCCCAGATCGCCCTCACGGCCCCAGCCTGCCACATACTTCTTCATGAAGGGTTCGTTTAAAATGTCCCTGCTAAAGGATTCGCCCCCGTCAGGCACGTACAGGGATTCGTACAGCATGTCCCATAGGAAGGGCTCATCCTGTGCTGTCGCCACTCGAATGTTATACGAATTCATGGTCATGAAAAGTCCTCCTCTCTTGTTAGCCCATGCTTTCGTCCGGAATCTACAAAAAGCCGGCTGAAGTATCACCGGATGCACTTCCCGCCTATCGTCGGTTCAGATCGAATAGCTTAGAGCATCGATATCCGACGTAATCCTACTCATGTTAGATCCTGCCATCGAGTGTAAACCAGTCCAGGTCTGACATGATACAAAGGCGTCTCCAATAGACGCCTTCCGGATCCTGTATACATATTGGCGGTTTATACCGCCCGATCCTGCTGCTGCGGCGGTAAAAATCAATTATAGCCAAACTAAGATGACGCAAGGCTCCTCTAATAGGGAACCCCTTCAAAATACACCACCTGTGCCAACCGAATATGCAGCGCTTTGTTATCCCCGACGGTGAGCTGGATATGGTCTGCGGCGATCCCGGAGAGGATGCCCTCGACTTTTCCCGCTGTCGTTACAACGGTCATTTTTGTCCCTTTATGCTTAAGCAGATGTTCCATAAACATTGGCTCTACGAACGTTACGTAGTTGACATGCTGCGGAACGGCCGGTGTTCGCGTTGCATGCGGTGCATGGTACGCAGCAGCCGGGGGCGGTGCAGAATAGAAGCTGCTTGGCGGGTATCCGGCCGGGGGCAGATATCCGTAATATCCATTGTTGTTCAAGCCCAAGTCCTCCCTTGTCACAAATCATCCTACACCTTATGTATGAGCGAATCCGGACCGCTATGTTAAACCTGCGGTATTTTTTAGAGGGAATGCGCTCTGGTACGAGCGTTAACGCCTTTCGAGATTGGGCACGATCCAGCCGGTCCAGCGCTTTGCCGGATTTCCCTCTCGCACAAGAAGCCCCGAGGCAGGCCGCTGCTTCCATGAGAAGCGTGTGCGAGCCCTTTTTTGTGGTAAAATAGCAAGCAAAAGTACATACATTTCGAAATATTTGAAATATGAACATGAAAGGAGAAGACGCTATGAACATCCGACGGCTTGTTCCTGGCGAACCGCCTCCCATGGAGCTGCTGCTGCTGGCAGACCCTTCAAAGCGCCTAGTAGAGGACTATATCCATCGGGGCCATTGCTATGTCGGCGAAGTCGATTCCGCAGTCATCGGCGTATATGTTCTGCTGCCTACGCGGCCCGACACCGTTGAACTCGTCAATGTAGCCGTAGCAGAAGAGCGGCATGGCCAAGGCTTCGGCAAGCAGCTGGTCAACCATGCGGTGGCTCAGGCCAAAGAGCTCGGATTTGCCACCATTGAGGTCGGTACAGGAAGCACCGGTGTCGCCCAGCTCGCATTGTACCAAAAATGCGGCTTCCGCATGACGGCGATCGACCGGGATTTTTTCGTCCGGCACTATGAAGAGGAGATTTACGAGAACGGGATGCTGCTGCGGGATATGGTACGGCTGTCCCAGGATTTATAAACTCCCGAAAACGCCGGCAGGATAGGCACCTTCCTCCCCGTGATTGAATAGGCTATCACATATTTAATCACATGGAGGAGACAAGAAGAATATGAAGCATAATCCCAAGCATCTGGCGTGGCATGAGACGCTCGAGATGCATGAATTAACCGCCTTCCAAGCAAACAACCTGATCGGGTTCAAGATGGCGCTCGGCGATATCCAAGACCCGCAGCTGCACAGCCTGTATACCGAAGCGATTCAAGGCGTGGAGAACAACCTGAAGGAACTGCTGCATTACTTCCCTGAAGCCCCTGTCGGCACCCGCAAGCTGACCGAAGCAGATTTGACCGCCTATTATGCCGGCCGCCTGCTCATTTTCGCCAAAACGTCGGTCCGCAACTATGCGATCGCCATTACCGAAACCGCGACGCCAAGCCTTCGCGAGACGCTGCAGAAGCAGCTGAACAAAGCGATCGAGCTGCACGGGAAGGTGTTCTACTTTATGTACGAACGGGGCTTGTACCCATCCTACAACCTGAAGCAGCTGCTTTCGAACGACGTCAAGAACGCCAATAAAGCGATCAGCTTGTAATTGGAGCTCCGGCCTGCCCGGCTCTACTCTACCCTGCCTGGCCCGGACCCCTTCTCCGCCGCCTTTCACCGGACATAGGAAATGCGGCGGTTTACGGGTTACGTTAAGATCCAACTGCAAAACTGCAAGTTTGTTCAGGCAATGACTTACGGATGGATCCACAAGTTTGAGATCCGCATCATGCACAACAAAGCCCCCGGCTTTCGGCAGCCCCGGACATGTCGACTTGTCGTCTACATCCGTAAGGCGCTGTAAGCTCGGGGGCTTCTTCGCACTTCCTGCTGTTTGAACATTTTCTATTAGGGGTTGAGCGTTTCGCTCCAGTCATGGACCATATGGCCTTCGAGGAATTTCTCGCAGTCCATCGCAGCCATACAGCCGGTGCCAGCAGCGGTTATCGCTTGACGATACCGGGTATCCTGCACGTCGCCGCAGGCGAATACGCCGGGAATATTCGTCTCGGTCGTACCTGGCTTAACCAGGATATAGCCGGTCGGGTCTGTTGTAATCTGACCGCCGAGGAAGCCGGTATTCGGCGTATGGCCGATTGCCACGAACACGCCTTCGGCTTCGATCAGCTCTTCTTCACCGGTCTCATTGTTTCTTACCTTTAGACCCTTCACACCCGTTTCGCTGGTCACGACTTCAAGCGGGGTACGATCCAGCGCCCATTCGATCTTCTGGTTCTCCCGGGCGCGATCCTGCATAATCTTCGAAGCGCGCAGCTCCGTACGGCGATGAACCACCGTAACGCTGGAAGCAAAGCGCGTCAGGAAGCTCGCTTCCTCCATCGCGGAGTCGCCGCCGCCGATGACGATGATCTTCTTGCCGCGGAAGAAGAAGCCGTCGCAAGTCGCGCAGGTGCTCACCCCGCGCCCTACATTCTCCTGCTCGCCCGGAATGCCCAGATATTTGGCGGATGCGCCGGTGGATATAATGACCGACTCTGCCAGAAGCTGACCCATTCCTTCAACGTTCACCTTGAACGGCCGCTCGGAGAAATCAACGGACTCCACCCAAGCGCTCTTGAATTCCGCTCCGAAGCGCTCCGCCTGCTGGCGCATATTGTCCATCAGCTCAGGGCCCATGATTCCTTGCGGGAATCCCGGGAAGTTCTCGACTTCGGTCGTCGTTGTCAGCTGCCCGCCGGGCTGCATGCCCTCGATGACGAGCGGCTTCAAGTTGGCGCGTGCCAAGTAGATGGCTGCCGTCAATCCGGCAGGCCCGGTTCCGATTACGATGGATTTATACATAGATACAGCCTCCTAGTATATAGGGTGATTGATGCTTCTACATCCTATTCATGACTTAACCGCGATTCCATGATGGAGCAGGGAATGCTTGCCTGTCCTCTGATCCATTCATTCACTAACCCATGCTTAAATATTCTCCGTAAATGGGCGAAAATTATGATCTGATTGCGCCTCATCCCCGAAAACGCTGTTGATTTGACGCGCATAGCGGCTGACCGTCGATGGCGATATTCCGTAACGGACGGCAACCTCCTCGTACGTCAGGTTGCGTCCGCGCTTCTTGGCGGTCCAATATTCTAGCGCCGCTGCCCAGCCCTCTACATTCCGGATGTTCGGGATGTCCGGATACAGGCGGCTGAGGAAGCCGGTCCAGAGATTCTCCATCTCTTTCTTCCAGAAGGCGTCGGACCGCATGTCCATCGCCTGCTCGGCTCTCTCCAGAACGGCCTTCCAGGAAGGCAGCCAATCAGGCAGCACCTCCCGGGTTTTGACCGGTGCGGCATCGCGTTCCTCCCTGCGGTCCGCAATCCGGCTGCTTGCCGACTCCATATGCTGCAGCACAAGGCGGGCCGCCGTCTTCAGCTCCGCGTTCTCCCCCGGCTCCTGAAGGAACGACTGCAGCGCATGCTGCACCTCTTCATCGGCGATCAGCTCGAGCGTACGAATAACCTGCAGCTTCGTCTGCGGATCGCCATGCCGGAGTGCCCAGAAGAACGAAGAACGGATCAGCGGATTCTGCTTCGCTTCCTCGGTCAATTGTTCTCCGTCCTGCGCCCACTGTCTGAACTGCTCCTCAAACGGCAAATGATAGTGATAGCTGACCTTCATTTGATCGGTGCCCGTCTCCTTGCGTTTCTGAAGCTGAGCCAGGTAGAAATCGGGAATGACCGACTCGGGATCCAGCTTCGCGGCATGGCGCCAATATTGCTCCGCCTTCTCGTAAAGGCCGATATTGCAGGCAGCCACGGCGGTATAATGATACAAGCTCGGATCGGAATTGAATTCCTCGTGCTTCAGCAGCCGCCGGAAATGGCCGTACGCCACCTCATGCTGTCCAAGGATGCCCATCGTCGTTGCCAGCTTGAATACATGCTCCAGATGAAACGGCACCGTGATGCGCAGCATGTCCATCAGACGATCGCGCTGCTCCACGTCTCCCTCATGCTGATAGAAGATCGCCAGGTTGCATAGGCCGTGCAGATTGCCCGGCTCCTGATCCAGCACCTCGCCGATCGTCCGTTTCGCCGAATCGAATCGTCCCATATAATAATAGGCAAGCGCCAGGTTGTTACGCGCTGCAAGGAAATCCGGATGCTCCTTCACAATCTCCTCCAGCTGCTTCACCGCCTGCGCGAATTTTCCCTCTTCCAGCAAAGCGCGGGCATGCTCGTGCTCAACGACGCCTTCCCGGCTCTTGATGCGGTTGAGCTTGGCAGGACGATTGAGCTCATACTGCAGCAGCTCCATCATCTCCTCCGCCTCATCCAGAAACTGCCCGCTCGGATCCTCTTCCAGATAAGTGACCAGCGCTTCCTCCGCTTTCTCAAACTGCTCCATATTGGCATAGTTGTTGGCCATATAGAAATAGCATTCCGTCATCGACGGGTCGACCTGCTCCAAAACGTGGGCGAGCACCTCGTTCGAAGCTTGATAATCTCCCGTCTCTGATAATATACCCGCCATATTGCAATGATTCACCGGATTATCCGGTTCATATTCAACGGCTTTGCGAAAATATTTAAGCGCCTTGTCATATTGGTAACGATCCAGCGAGCGAACCGCCCGATCGAAGAAAAAGTTCGCATTCATTTCGATAGATATAATGTTGTGAGGGTCACTCGACCCGTATGGATTTCCATTCACGAAAAGCAAGGCACCTCCTTTTAACTTGCTCCTCTATCCAGAACAGTATAACACAAGTTACAACATCATTTGCAGAAAAAAGACACCAGCTTACACACCGGCGTCTTTGAACAAAGTGGCGATGGATCCGCCCTCAAGTATAATTTGGGTAGCCTGCGCCAGCATCGGCGCAACCGACAGTACTTTCAGCCGCATCCGGCAGTGATGCTCCGGCAGCACGATCGAATCCGTTACGACAATTTCTGCAATATGGGCATGATCCAGCCGGTCCAGCGCTTCGCCGGAGAACAGGCCGTGCGTGGCGCAGACGATCGCATCCTTCGCCCCGCGCTCCTTTAACCCCTCCACGACCTGGACGATGGTGGTGCCGGTGTCGATCAGATCCTCGATGATGATAGGCGTGCGGCCGGCCACATCGCCGATCACGTGCGTTATGACCGATTCGTTATGGGCCGGACGCTGTTTGATCATGATGGCGAATGGGGATCCCAGCCTGCTGGCCAGCTTCTCCGCCGTTTTCGCCCGGCCTGCGTCCGGGGACACGATAACCGGCTGCTCGATGTTCTTCGTCCTCAAATACTCCGTAATGAGATCGAGCGCGGTCAAATGATCCACCGGAATATTGAAGAAGCCTTGAATGGCCGGCGCATGCAGATCGATGGTAATTACCCGGTTCGCACCGGCCGTCGTCAGCACATCAGCCACCATCTTAGCGGAGATCGGCTCACGCGGAGCCGACTTGCGCTCCTGTCTCGCATACCCGTAGTAAGGCACGATAATATTGATGGTTCTTGCCGAAGCCCGCTTGGCCGCATCGATCATGACCAGCAGCTCAACGAACATCTCATTGATAGGCTGGGAAAAAGACTGCAGGAGAAACACATCGCAATTGCGGATGCTCTCCTCATAGTGAACATAGATTTCGCCGCTCTGGAAGCGGGAAATTTTAATCTTGCCCAGCTCCACGCCCAGCTGCCGGCTGATGCTTTCGGCAAGCTGCGGATTGGACGTTCCGGCGAACAATCGAAGGGTACGATACATGGGGACCTCCTGACACATTAAATGGTTTAGGCGCATGCTGCACACCCGTCGATTAGGAAAGCGCTGTCGCGAAATCAGGCTGCCCCCCTCCCCGCAAGGCCCGCACCCTGCGAGCATCGGGGGAGGAGAACAGCCGTCCGTACGAGCATGTCCCGATCAATATCTATATAGCTTTATTATACATCGTTTTCTTCATCATTCAAAAATTGACCATCCAAAGGCACCATCTCCCGCTTCCGCCCGCGGAAGGTCGCGATGTGCCGTACCCCCAGATCAGCCAGCAGCGCCCGCGCTTTATCCAGATGCTCCCCGAGCTTCCCGGGCTGGTGCGCATCCGAACCCAGCGTCAGCGGAATGCCAAGCGCAATCGCTTCCTCCAGCATACGGCGGCTCGGAAACATCTCCTCGCAGGCCTTGGATAAGCCGGATGCGTTCAGCTCCATCGCCTTGCCGCTTTTGGCGACGGCTGCAAGCGCCGCATTTTCCAGAGCGATCACCTCGCCTTCCTGCTCTTTGCCCGGTCCGTAGCCGAACCGTTTGATTACATCCAGATGGCCCATAATATCATAGAATCCGGTCGCCGCGGCCTTCTGCACCGCATCGTAATATTGGCGGTACACCTCGAGCGGGTCCTTCCCTTCCCAGCCATGGGTCTGGCGATAGTCCGTAATGTCCCATTCGCCCAAGAAGTGAACCGAACCGATGACATAATCCCAAGGATACTCGGCGATGATTCGTCCGATCTGCTCCTCATAACCTTCGATATAGTCCCCTTCCAGCCCGACGCGGATATCGATTTGCCCTTTGTAACGTTCCTTCAGGAGGAGGCATTCCTCCACGTACCGGGGCAGCTCTTCCATGGGCATCGCCATTTCGGGATAATAGGAAGCAGGGTCAACGTGAATGAGCGGCATATGATCCGATAAGCCAAGCTGATCGTAGCCAAGCTCAATCGCACGCTGCACATATTCTTCGAGTCGTCCCTCCGCATGTCCGCAGCGGACATGGTGCGTATGATAATCGATATGCATAGATACTCCCCCCTAATCGCGGCGCGGACGTTCGTGACGGCGGCTCAGCTCGGCCATGATCTCATCAAGCGGAAGCTTCCGCTCCTGCAGAAGAACCAACAGGTGGTAGATGAGATCGCTGATCTCCAGCTTCAGCTCGGCGTTATCCTTATTTTTGGCAGCGATGATCGTTTCGGAAGCTTCCTCGCCGACCTTCTTCAGGATTTTGTCGACGCCTTTATCGAACAGATAGGTCGTATAGGCGCCCTCGGGCCGTTCCTTCTCACGCTGCGCGATGACTTCCTCCAGCTCGGCTAGCACGGCAAACCGGTCACTAGCGGCTGCCTGCCTGTCAGCATGGCCTTGTGTCGTATCTCCGGCCTTTATCTCCCGATAGAAGCAGCTCGTTTCCCCGGTATGACAGGCGGGCCCTTTCGGTTCCACCTGCACCAGCAGCGTGTCCCCGTCGCAATCATAGGCTATCGAGACCACCGTTTGAGTATTGCCCGAAGTGGCGCCTTTATGCCATAGTTCCCCGCGGGAACGGCTCCAGAACCAGGTTTCGCCGCTCTCCAGCGTCCGCTTGAGCGATTCCCGGTTCATATAAGCCATCATCAGCACCTGCTTGCTGCTTGCATCCTGCACGATCGCCGGCACCAAGCCGGTTGCATCCCAGCGAATATATTCGCTTGCTTGCTCCAGGATCAGATCCTTTCCTATATCCTCGCTCACCGTACATTCACTCCTTTTACTCTAAGCTGCCCTTTCAAATCGGGAATGGAAATTTCTTTATAGTGAAAAATGGTTGCCGCCAAGCCGGCATCGGCTTTGCCCTTCGTAAACACATCGAAGAAATGCTCCTCGTCTCCGGCACCGCCGGAGGCGATCACCGGGATCCGAACAGCCGATGACACGGCGGAGGTTAAGGCCAGATCGAAGCCGTCCTTCGTTCCGTCCGCGTCCATGCTGGTCAGCAAAATTTCGCCTGCCCCCAAGGATTCCGCCCGCTTCACCCAATCCAGCGCCTTGATGCCGGTTGGCGTTCGGCCGCCGTGCGTGTAGACCTCCCATTCGTCCCAGTCCTCGTTGTACTTGGCGTCCACCGCCACCACGATGCACTGGGAGCCGAATTTGCGCGCGCCTGCCGAGATCAGCTCCGGCTGCTTGACCGCCGCCGTGTTAATCCCGATTTTGTCCGCACCTGCGCGAAGGATCCGCTTCATATCATCGACGGAGGAGATGCCGCCGCCAACCGTGAACGGAATCGCAATTTCCCCGGCCGTCCGCCGCACGACCTCTTCCATCGTCGCCCGTCCTTCCACCGAGGCCGAAATGTCCAGAAACACCAGCTCATCCGCACCTTCACGGTCATACAGCGCCGCGAGCTCTACCGGATCCCCCGCATCGCGGAGATTTACAAAGTTAACGCCTTTAACTACCCGCCCGTCCTTTACGTCCAGGCAAGGGATAATCCGTTTTGCCAGCATGGTTTCGTCTCCTCCCCCTGTTAACCAACCTATGATCAATTCGTGGCCGTTCAAATCCGATGAACCGATCACGCATCAGGACCATTGGCTTTTGTACCTTTTAGCAAAATGCACCGAATCCTCCCTGCATCATCCATGCAGGGCGGCATTACCCGATCGACGAAGCCGCCTCGGCCAGGTCAATATGGCCCGTATACAGCGCTTTGCCGACAATGGCTCCGCCAACGCCGTCTTCCCGGTGGGCGCTTAACGCCAGCAAATCCTCAAGCCGGGTTACGCCTCCCGAGGCAATGACCGAACGGCCGCTTGCTTTAGCCAGCGCTACAATGGCCTCCACGTTCGGGCCCTGCATCATCCCGTCGCGGGAAATATCCGTGAAGATGAATGTCTCGGCGCCTTTGGCTGCAAGCTCCTTCGCTAATACTTCGGCCTGCACCTCGGAGGTTTCGAGCCAGCCCCGTGTTGCGACATATCCGTTCCGGGCGTCGATTCCGATCGCGACCTTGTCGCCATACCGGCCGAGCACCTCCTCCGTGAAGACACGGTCTTCGATCGCTGCCGTACCGATGATCACCCGGCTGACGCCGAGTCCCAGCAGCCGCTCCACATCGGCCAAGGTTCTAAGACCGCCGCCGACCTGGACCGGCACATTGACGCTCGACGCAATGCTCCCGATAATTTCATCATTGACCGGATGGCCGGCTTTGGCTCCGTCCAAATCGACCAGATGGATGAACGATCCGCCCTGCGACTCCCAAGACTTGGCCACTTCCAGCGGATTGTCGTTGTACACCGTTTCCTGGTTGTAATCACCCTGTACAAGTCTAACGCATTTTCCGCCGCGAATATCGATGGCCGGATATATGATAAAAGAGGACATCACCATACCCACTTTCCATTCAATTTAGGTTAAAGCTAAGAAATTCCGGAGCAGGCTCATGCCGAGCTCCCCGCTCTTCTCCGGATGAAACTGCATGCCGTACACGGAGCCCCGGCCGACAATCGCCGTTACCGGCTGACCGTAATCGGTCACCGCCAGCAGATCCTCCTGCGCCTCAGGGAGGACATGGTAAGAGTGAACAAAATACACATGCCCTTCCTCAAGCCCGGCCAGCAGCGGATGCTCCGGCTTCTTAAACTGCAGCGCATTCCAGCCCATATGCGGCACTTTATAATCGCCGCCGGCAAACCGGACAACCGAGCCGGGCAGCATATCAAGCCCTTCATGGTTCCCATGCTCCTCGCTCCGGCTGAACAGAAGCTGCATGCCGAGACAAATGCCAAGCAGCGGCTTGCCGACAGCGGCAGCTTCCTTCATGACGGCATCCAGTCCGGTCTGCCGCAGCTGCTCCATCGCATCTCCGAACGCGCCGACACCCGGGAGAATCACGCCATCCGCCGACAGAAGCTCCTCACGATCCCCTGTGACAAGCGGCTCGTAGCCGAGCCGCTCCACTGCCTTGCTGACGCTGTGCAAATTGCCCATGCCATAATCGACGATTGCAATTGCCATAGAGGTTAGAGCACTCCCTTCGTGGATGGCACGCCCGTCACCCGCGGGTCGATGCTGGTCGCTTCGTCCAAGGCTCGGGCGAGCGCTTTAAACACCGCTTCGATCATATGATGGGTATTGCGTCCGTAATGAACGATGACATGCAGCGTAATCCGCGCCTCAAGCGCCAGCTTCCAGAGAAACTCGTGCACCAGCTCGGTGTCGAACGATCCTACCTGCCCGGATGGGAATTCGGCCCGGTATTCGAAGTGCGGGCGGTTGCTGATATCAACGACCACCTGTGCCAGCGCCTCATCCATCGGCACGAATACGCTCGCGTATCGTTTAATGCCCCGCTTGTCCCCGAGCGCTTCCCGCAAGGTCTGTCCAAGACAGATGCCGATATCCTCAACCGTGTGGTGATCATCAATTTCGATGTCGCCCTTTGCCTTTACGCTTAAATCGAAATGGCCATGCTTCGCAAACAAATCCAGCATATGGTTAAGGAAGGGAACATCCGTCTCCAGCTCGGAAACCCCGGTTCCGTCTACGTTCAGCTTTAAGGTAATGTCCGTTTCATTCGTTGTTCGGCTCACACTGGCGATGCGGCCTGCCGCTTCAAAACTGCTCACGATGATACCCCCTATATGGTCTTATGTCATGATCGTCATACGGAATAATTAGCATACCGGCTATCCGGTATTATCAGCGTTCCTGCTCGAGCCGGATGGCAATTGCCCTGGCGTGACCCTCCAGCCCCTCGCGCCGTGCCAATTCCATGATCTGCTCGCCGTTGGCAAGGAGCGCCTCCCGGCTGTAATAAATCAGGCTCGACTTCTTAATGAAGTCGTCCAAATCGACCGGGGACGCGAATCTCGCTGTGCCGTTGGTCGGAATAATATGGTTCGGGCCTGCAAAATAATCCCCCACCGGCTCCGAGCTGTACGGGCCGAGGAATATGGCGCCGGCATTCTCGATTCGCCCGGCCAGCGACATCGGCTCCTCGGTGATGATCTCCAAATGCTCCGGTGCCAGGCGATTGATCAGCTCGATCCCCTCAGTCAGGGACTCCGTCACCACGACCGCCCCATAATGGTCGATGGATGCCCTCGCGATATCGCGCCGCGGCAGGAGCTCCAGCTGCCGCTCCACCTCAGCGGCGACCGCCTCGCCAAGCTTGCGGGACGGCGTTACCAGAATCGCCGAGGCCATCTCGTCGTGCTCGGCCTGGGAGAGCAGATCAGCCGCGATATAAGCCGGCTGCGCCGTGTCATCCGCCAGAATGGCAATCTCGCTCGGTCCGGCGAGACTGTCAATGTTGACGGCGCCGTACACTTCACGCTTCGCCAGCGCTACAAATATGTTGCCCGGTCCGCAAATTTTATCAACTCGAGCTATGCTATCGGTGCCGTAGGCCAATGCGGCAATCGCCTGAGCGCCGCCGACACGGTACAATTCCGTAACGCCGGCCTCCGCGGCAGCTACCAGAATGTAAGGGTTGATCCCTTCCTCTCCTCCGGTGGATGGCGGGGTTACCATGACGATTTCGGGAACGCCGGCCACCTGAGCCGGAATGACGTTCATCAGCACCGACGAAGGATATGCCGCCTTGCCTCCGGGTACATATACTCCGACCCGCTTCAAGGGGCGGATAATTTGCCCGAGTATGCTTCCGTCCGGCTGAACGTCCATCCATGAATTCCGCTTCTGCTTCATATGGAAGGCGCGAATATTGTCCGCCGCCGCCCGGATCGCTTCCACGAATGTTGGCTCTACCTTCTGATAGGCAGCCTGCAGCTCTTCGTCCGTAACGCGGAGCTGTCCGGCCGTCAACCGGATCCGGTCCAGCTGCTCGGTATACCGCAGCAGCGCGGTATCGCCTTCGGTCCGCACCGCCTGCACGATCGTTTTGACGGTTTCATTCTGCTCCGGTGTGCCATAGTCATTTTCCCGATTCAATTGAAAGTCGGATGCTGATACTACCTTCACCATGATCTCCCCCTATCCCGCTTGCTTCCTGACGCAAACAACGGATCTCTTATCTTTTCCGTAGTGGTCTTCTTGATCGATTCGTACGCGTTTCTCACTCTATCTACGCCAAGCCGTTTTAGCGGTTAACTTGCCCTTCCGTTATAACCTGCTGCAGCCGGTCGCACAATGCCTGAATTTCATTATTCTTCATTCGGTAGCTGACGCGGTTCGCAATAAGACGGCTCGTAATTTCGAACAGGCTCGTCATTTCAACCAATCCATTCTCCTTAAGCGTCTGCCCGGTCTCCACCATATCCACGATGCGGTCTGCCAGACCGATCAGAGGCGCGAGCTCAATCGAGCCGTTCAGCTTAACAACCTCAACCTGTTGCCCTTGCTCGCGGAAGTACTGGGAGGCCACATTCGGATACTTGGTTGCGACCCGCTGGTGAATGCCGGGCTTCCAGTCCGGCAGCCCGATGATGGACATCCGGCATCTTGCAATGCCTAGATCAAGAAGCTCGTAAACATCCTTGTTCTCCTCCAGCAGCACATCCTTGCCCACGATGCCGATATCGGCTACGCCATACTCGACGTAGGTCGGCACATCGACCGGCTTGGCCAGAATGAATTCCATGCCGGCTTCCGGCAACGGGATGACCAGCTTCCGCGTCTCATCCACATCGAGGGGAATCGGCAGTCCGGCTGAACGGAACAGCGCAGAGGCTTTTTTATATATACGCCCTTTGGGCATCGCTACTTTCAACGTTTCCGTCACGTTCAATCCTCCTGACTTAACCTTGATTGAAGCTCTAAATCTCGCATATTCTACTCCGCCGGGACTACTTTAGTGTAATGATTTCCCGGTAGCCTTTGTTCAGTAAGCTGCTTGCTGCCCCTGATGAGCCTCCGACGTGCTCGGCCTGATCGTTCTCCCGAATCAACGACGTTACTACCGTGAGGCCTTCTGCCCGCAGCTTCGCCGCTTTGGCCAAGCCTTCCTGCCGGCACTCCGCCGTATAGCGGACCAGGATCGGGAGCGGCTCTTCCATCGCTGCGCCTGGAACGCCATCCAGAATCCGATTGGTCTTCAGGGCAAACCCGGTAGCCGGAACATCCCGGCCAAACTGCCTCAGCAGCTTGTCGTAACGGCCTCCGTTTGCCACGGGCGATCCCAGCTCTGCAGCATATCCTTCAAACGTGATCCCTGTGTAATACGAGAAGTCTCCAAGCAGCGTTAAATCGATCATCACATGTCCCGATACTCCGTAAGCCTCCAGCACCTCCCACACATGACCCATGTGCTCAATGGAGGAGCGGGCTAGCGGATTGCTGCTAATCTCCAATGCCTGCTCGGCGATCTCTTTGCCTCCGCGAAGCCGGAGAATGCCTTCCAGCTGCTCCTGCTGCTGTGCTTCCAGCTTCAACCCGGCGATGGTTCCCCTGTAGCCGACGTAGTCGCGATTGAGCAGATCCTGCTTCAGATTTTCCTGATCCTCCATCCGTTCCGGGAGTACCTCCTGCAGCAGACCGTTCAGGAACCCCATATGTCCCATGGCAATTTTAAACCGTTCTACCCCAGCAGCCCGCAATGATTCAATCGCCAGCGCGATAACCTCGGCATCCGCTTCCGGTGAGTCGTCGCCGACAAGCTCAACGCCCGTCTGGTAAAATTCCGCCTCTCTCCCGGCCTCCTCCTCGATTGCCCGAAACACATTCGCATGGTAGGACAGTCGAACCGGAAGCGGCTCATCCTTCAGCAGCGAAGACATAACCCGGGCGATCGGTGCAGTCAGGTCCGACCGCAGCACCATCGTCGTGCCCCGTTTATTGAGCAGCTTGAACAGCTTTTGATCCGACGTGGAGCTAGCCACGCCTACCGTATCGTAATATTCCATCGTCGGCGTCATAATTTGCCGGTATCCCCAGCGATCCATGCAAGCCAGCACCTCACGCTCGATCCGGCGCAGCTTGGCAACCGCATGCGGGAGATAATCCCGGACGCCTGCCGGTTTCTCGAAGCCTTTCGGTTTAGACATGATCCCACCTCAAATTCAGTCCGTTTTGCGATTACTTCAATATGGTAAAGTGTTAACTTGCTAATAAGATAAAGAATATTATTGGCTATATTACCATGAATGTAACCTTATCGTCAATGGAATGCAAACACATTACTCGGGCGCATGATTTTTTTACCCCATATACCCGCAAAAAAACCGTCCGGATTCCCGGACGGTTCGCATGAGTGCAGCATTCTCTATACTTCGCAGTTCAGTATTCGGTTTAGAGATCCACCGATTTTCGGCTGTCACCGGTAACGGTGTCCTTCGGATGGGACGGCGCCGGCGCTTTAGGAGTCCGCTTGAGCGAACGCGGAATGCTTCCGAGCAGCACCCAAGCCCCAGGAATCCACCGCATGAAGGCTTGTACGGCCAGCCCGCTTACGATCAGCGCGGTTACCATTCCGCCATAGACCCAGATCAAATAATCGTCGGTTACCGGGTTCAGCTTCGGATCGAGCTCCCGATAGAGGAACAGCCACAGCGGGTGAACCAGATAGATGGCGAAAGACAGCTCGCCGATTCGTGTTAAGAGCTTCACGAGCCACTTCCAGCCGCCGTGGTACAGCCAGTTGGCCAGCTGCATCAGGACGAGTGCGGAGAAGATGGTATGCAGGTTCCAGAGCAGCTCGTACAGCAGGGAATCATATTTGGCTCCATGCAAGCGTTGATTGTACCAGATCTGCACATGCGTCAGCGCCATGAACAGCCAGCCTCCCCAGAGCACCACCGTTCCGGCTTTCTGCCTTGCACTTTGCTTCCACCACGACAAGGTTAGCCAGTCCTTAAACTTGTCATAATGCATAGCAAGAAATGCACCAAGCATATAATAAGCCAAATAGGAAATGGCCAAGCTTCCTTTGAACTCGTACCGCAGCTCGTATTTATTCCAGATAATAAACGCCCACTGCAGCAGGAATCCGATCGGCACGGCCCACCGGACCAGAAACCGGGATGATTTGAACAGGGCCAGGAAGATCGGAAACAGGATGTAGAACTGTAAGCTGATAAACACAAAGTATAAGTGCGTGTAGTTCTGACCGCGAATCAATCGCTCGAAAAAGACCGGCAGCTGCGCCGACAAATCAAATGACGGGCCCAAGTAGCCGTTTTGATACATCCGGACAAAGAAATACAGGATCGAGAACAAAAGATACGGAAGCAGAATGTACAACAAACGCCGTTTATAGAAGTTCCCGATTAACTCCTTCGTCAACGGCCGGTCCGCATAGTTATAGAACAGAACGAAGCTGCTCAGAAATATAAACGAGGGCGTTCCATATTTAAAGAAGATATTAATGAAGTTAATAATATAATAGAATCTCGAATCAATTGCATCGACCGTGGCAAAGGATGTCGCATGCACGTGCAGCACGCCCAGAATTGCCAACGCGCGGTAAATATCCAACTGCGGCAGCCGCTCCTTCTTGATCAGCGTAGCAGACATGTCGAGCGTCGCCTCCTTATATCCATTTTTTCATACGTTTACGTGAGCCGGCGTTCAGGAACCGACAAAAAAGTCCCTCAAGGCGCATCATACCCAAGGGACTATCGTTCGCTTCTTGACGATCCTCTATCATTCTACAATAAATCCTATCGAATGGGAACCATTCCTGTCGCATTGCCTCATATTGACTCGTTTTCCGCTGCGACCCTTCCCAGCTCCCGCAGCGGGTTTCCCCCTACGAACGCCCCGGGAGCAACATCCTTATGTACAACGGAGCCGGCGGCAACAACCGCGCCGTCCCCGATCGTAACGCCCGGCAGGATCGTCGTGTTGGCACCGACCAGCACATTCTCTCCAATCCGCACCTCGCCAAGACGGTACTCCTTAATCAGGTATTCATGCGCGAGAATCGTTGTGTTGTACCCGATCACCGAATTCTCGCCGATCGTGATTTTCTCGGGAAAGAACACATCCACCATAACCATCAATCCGAAAGCGGTATGCTTGCCGACCGTCATCCCCAGCATACGACGATAGATCCAGTTCTTCATCGGAAGGATCGGGCAATAGCGGGCAAGCTGAATGAAAATGAAGTTTTTGACGCCTTTAAGCGGACTGACCGTACGATAGATCTGCCACAGCGCATTCGGTCCCTCGACCGGGTAACGGGTTAACTTTCTGGCCATACTGCCCCATACTCCTATTCTTTAGGAAGTCCTACGATGTCATACAGATCTCTCATATCCCGAAGGATGAAATCGGGCTTGTACGCCTGGAGCTGCTGTTCCCCCTTAAGCGACCAGGCCACGGCTGCCGCCTTCACACCTGCGGCCTTGGCGGACTGGATGTCCACCGGGCTGTCGCCGATCATGAGGGTCGTCTCCGGATTGGCTCCCAGGCGCTCCACCGCAGTCAGCACGGGCTCCGGATGCGGCTTCGGATGCTGTACATCGTTTACAGTCACGATCGCGGACATATACTGCTCCAAATCATATTTCTCCAGCGTCATCATAGTCGATGGCCGGATCTTCGTCGTAACAACGCCCAGCGCAAGTCCATGCTGATAGAGACGCTCCACCACCTCATTTACGTGGGGAAACGTACGAACCATCTCATCATGATGAAGCGAGTTATAGGAGCGGTACGCTTGAACGAAGGAACTCACATCCTCCGCGCCGGAGAACGCCTGAAGCTGCTGCTCCAGCGTCGTCCCCATATGGGGAATGATTTGCTCCCTCGTCAGGGGACCCGACTCCCGGGACTCGAAGATATGGAGAAAAGACGAAATAATCAATTCATTGGTATCGATAATGGTGCCATCCAAATCAAACAGTACGGTTTCAATCATGCTGCTACTCCTTTTTATCCTCCGTGTCCGGCTTCAAGGCCGGATCCTCTATATACGAATCAGACTCCCCATTGCCCGAAGCGTGCGGGGTTGCGGGGCGATCCTCCTCCTGAATCTTGACGTTAGCGTCTTCCTGCACCTTATCGGCTCGGTTTGCGGACACCGGCTCGGAAGCCTTGGCAGCCGAAACCGGCGTCTTCCCGGCTTGCGGATCGGCTTCAGGTGCCACGGAGACCGCCTTCGTGGAAACAATCGGGTCCAGGTACCGTTCGTTGGCTTTCCCCGTCACCCGCCGCACGATAATGAGCACAATGCCCCCGATCACCAGCAGGATCGACAAGAGCTGCGATATCCGGATGTTGCCGTAAGCCGGGTCCAGATACCCGAGCTCGAAGCCCATCCATCTCATTGGAGCCCACAGCGTATTGTTGATGAAGTCAGCCACGGGTTGTGCTCCCTGGAACGCCAAGCTGTCCGTTCGAACAGCTTCGATAAAGAACCGTCCGATGGAATACCAGATAAAGTAACCGATAAACAGCTCGCCGGCCCGCAGAAACCGAAGTCTCCGTATAATCAGGACCAGGATGATGCCGACAACGTTCCATAACGACTCATACAGGAAGGTCGGGTGATGGAAGACTCCCTGCACATTCATTTGATTGACGATAAAATCCGGCAGGTTCAGCGTGTTGCGCAAAAAGGACTCCTCTACCGGTCCGCCGTACGCTTCCTGGTTCACAAAGTTTCCCCAGCGTCCGATAATTTGACCGGCGAGCAAGGACGGCGCACAGATATCGGCAATCCGCCAGAACGAATAGCCTTTCCTGCGCACATAAATGACAGCGCAAATAACGGCGCCGATCAGCGCACCGTAAATGGCGATCCCGCCATTCCATATTTTGAACACGTCCAGGAAATTATCCTTGTAGTCTTCCCACTTGAAAGCCACATAATAAATACGTGCAGCAATGATTGCGGATGGAACGCCAAGCAGCAGCAGATCCATGAAAAATTCCTGCGGGATACCGAACCGTTTCCCTTCCCGAATGGCCAAGAGCAGCCCGACCAATGCGCCTAAGCCCAGAAGCAGGCCATACCAATGAACACTCAGCGATCCAATGGAGAACGCCACTGGATCGATAAGCAATGTTTGCGTCATAACTTAACCTCCCCTAGTCCTAATCCAAGTCATCCATATCTTCGTTAATCGTTGCTGTTAATTTGTTCGTAAACTGAAGTGCCGCATTGAGTCCCATTTGCTTCAATCGGTAATTCATTGCCGCAACTTCAATAATAACCGCAAGGTTACGCCCAGGACGAACCGGAATGGTCACTAGCGGAATGTCGGTATCAATAATGCGTGTCGTCTCTTCATCCAATCCCAAACGGTCATACTGCTTATCCTGCTGCCAGGCCTCCAAACGAACGACCAGTGTGATTCGTTTGTTGTTCCGGACGGCACCGGCGCCGAACAATGTCATGACGTTGATAATGCCGACCCCGCGGATCTCCAGCAGGTGGCGGATCAGTTCCGGTGCGGTACCATGCAGCTGAAAATCGGAGGTTTGGCGGATCTCCACCGCATCGTCCGCAATTAAGCGGTGTCCCCGCTTCACCAGCTCCAGGGCGGTCTCGCTTTTCCCGATTCCACTGGAGCCCGTGATCAGCATCCCTACCCCGTACACATCGCATAATACGCCGTGAATCGTTGTCGTCGGGGCCAGTCGGCGCTCCAGGAAGCTCGTGAATCGGCTTGTCAAAATGGTAGTCGCCATACTGCTCCGCAGCACCGGCAAGCCCTTCTCCTTGCTGACTTCAACTAATTCTTCCGGCACCTCCAGGGAACGGGTTACAACAATGCAAGGCGTTTCATCCGTGCAGAGGCTGCGCATCCGCTCCTTACGCTCCTCGGGTTTGAGCATACCGAAAAATGCCAGCTCCGTCCGTCCCAGAAGCTGAACGCGCTCACGCGGATGATATTCAAAATAACCGGCCATCTCTAGACCCGGGCGGTTAAGATCATCCGTTGTAATCTGACGTTTCAAGCCCTCCTCGCCCGAAATGACCTCCAGCTGGAATTGTTGGACCAGCTCGGACACTTTTACTTTCTTGGCCATGGTCTTACCCCTCTTCATCCAGTATGTAAACATCCTAACGAAGCCTGCTTTATAGCTGATTCGCCCCGTTATCCATGATTCGTTGCATCGGGTTGCCGCCAGTTTCGAGCGATGCCAAAACTTCATGATTCTCTCATGCGGCCGTTACTGCATAATGCCTCAAGCCTATTCTCAGCAATCATGATGCAGGCCCTGCTTTGTGCTTATCTTATCGAAAAAAACCAAGGATTGCAATTCAGGTTATCGCTCATCAAGCGGTTTAAACACTCATGCTTACCTAAAAATCATAGATCTTCCTCGGACGTTGAAGCCGAAATAAGGAAAACTTTTGTCAACTCGGCCGAGGACGGTATCCGTACCAAGTCCGCTCAGGTACAAGAGCATCTCGTGACCGAGGTTCTCTGTAACCTCAACTTTAGCCGTGTAAATTGTGTTTAAACTCTCCACCCCGTGTTTCAAGGCTGGGCAGCGCTCTTTCTCCATCCGTGATACTTGCCCGTGTCTGGGCCACCTGTAGCTAAGCAGTCCTCGCATAAGCGACTGGACTAATGAATGTAAAGACGGTCATATACCTAAAAAAACCGCCCTTGAGGGGCGGTTTTTCAAGAGTTAGCCGTGCAGTCTTGGGGATTAGTCCTCCACCAATACGTTCAATTCGGACTCTTTATCAAAGATATGAACTTTGTTCATGTCGATAGCCAATTTCACATTGTCGCCTTCGCGCGTTGTGGAACGTCCGTCAACGCGGCCGATGACGGTATCCGTACCAAGTCCGCTCAGGTACAAGAGCATCTCGTGACCGAGGTTCTCTGTAACGTCAACTTTAGCCGTGAAAATTGTGTTCGGGGAAGCTTCCAGGAATACTGGCTCTTCATGGATATCTTCTGGGCGAACACCCATAATCACTTCTTTGCCGATCATCGATTTGTTCTTCAGAAGCTGTGCCTTACCGCCTGGAACCTGTACATTCAGTCCTTCAGCAGTAAAGTATACGCCGCCGTTCTGCTCGGACAGCTTACCGTTGATAAAGTTCATGGTCGGGGAACCGATGAAGCCTGCAACGAACAGGTTTCTTGGGTTGTTGTACAGCTGTTCCGGAGAGTCGGCTTGCTGAATGATACCATCCTGCATAACGACGATACGGTCACCCATCGTCATAGCCTCTGTCTGGTCGTGCGTTACGTAGATACAAGTGGTTTCAAGACGCTTAACCAGCTTTGTAATTTCGGCACGCATCTGACCGCGGAGCTTCGCATCCAAGTTGGAAAGCGGTTCGTCCATCAGGAAGACTTGCGGATCGCGGACGATCGCGCGGCCCAAGGCAACGCGCTGACGCTGACCACCGGAGAGAGCCTTCGGCTTGCGGTCCAGCAAATGCTCGATGTCCAGAATTTTTGCTGCTTCACGTACACGTTTGTCGATTTCGTCTTTCTTCACTTTACGGAGTTTCAGACCGAATGCCATGTTCTGATATACGTTCATATGCGGATACAACGCGTAGGACTGGAATACCATCGCGATGTCGCGGTCTTTAGGAGCCACATCGTTAACGACGCGGTCGCCAATGTAGAGTTTACCTTCGGAAATTTCCTCAAGACCTGCGATCATACGCAGCGTTGTGGACTTACCGCAACCGGATGGACCTACCAATACCAAGAATTCTTTATCTTTAATATCAAGATTCACGTCGATTACCGTTGCTTTATCCGCACCTGGATACTTCTTGTAAATATGCTCTAAGCGTACACCTGCCATGTGCATTTGCCCCCTCTTAGGAAAGTTATGAAATCGAATACAATTTATAATATTATATTACCTGATGGGCACCTGACTTGCTATACACAATCTGCACAAAAAACCTATTTCCTTTTCGTCACTTTATACAATAGCAGTGTTATTTTCACTAATACCGCATCGCTGAAACTTCGAACGTCCAAGCCCGTTTCCTGCTTGATCTTATCCAGGCGGTACAGCAGCGTGTTACGGTGGATATATAGATGCTTAGCCGTTTCGCTCACGTTACAGTCCAGCTCGAAGAAAGACTCCAGTGTCGATAACGTTTCGCTATCCTCGAACAGATCGGTATGGCCGGCCGCATATTCCCGTAAAAATAAATTGCGCTGGTATTCGGGAATACTGTATACCAACCGTTCCAAATGAAGCCCGGTCGATAAGTGAATATGTTCCTTGACCTGAAACGTACGACCGATGGTCATCGTTTCCCTCAGCATGTTCACCGCCTGCGGAAGCGCGTGTAAAGCATTCACGGCCGGTATGGCCGATATATGAAAATCCCCGACCCATTCCGTAGAGATCAGCTCGTATAAACCCATGCAGAATAAGGCCAGCGATTCCTGATCCCCATCAGCCGTAAGCTCTTCTTTATCATCTATAATGCCCACCAGCAGCTGCTGCTGCGCCAGAATGAGCCATTCTTTCTCATGCAGCGGCACAAGCACAATGTCTCCGTCAAAATAGCTCCGCAATAATCGCTGCAGTGCCTTATAGCTTGGTGCAGGAGCGTGCTCGCTTTCATTCAGGAGCAGAAACGGCACCATATCCGCCGACAGGCTTAAACGGATCGGCACCTCCTCCGGCAGCTCGGCAACCTGCTCACCTGCATCCAAGCGTTCCTTCAGCCATGCACCCAGCTGCTGCGCAGAACGCTCCTCCTCGGCTTTAGTGCCGCTCTTCGCATTCAAAGATGAGGCTCCACGAAGTGCCGAGAGCCAGAGTTCAATGAGCCGGATCTCTGAAACGGTTAAATCTCCCTGGGCTGCCGCAATCACGATCCACGGTTTCTGCTGCGTTTGGATCGGAATCCAAATCTCACCGAGTTCCTCGTTCTCATAGGCACCCACTGACGTTGTCGTCCTCGACCGGGCTTGTCCGTCCTGAAATTGAGGACTTTTCGCCTTGGATTGAGTCGACCGCTTGCCTTGTGAGCCGCCAAAACTCACCGCATCATCTTGAGAAGCCGCTAGCGCTCTCGTGAGTTCTCCATATTCTTGCTCATTCAATGTTTTCAATTTCAGGGATATGCCCAGCGACTGCTCCAGCTGCTGAACGATGTGCTCCATCTCCACCATTGATGTCCCCACCACTTTATCGTTTTTTCTTATTTTAGCACACCAACCATCGGGAACGACAATGTCATCCAGGAAGCCTCCACAAATCTTCTTACCGCCTGCCTCTTCCGGCGCGCGGTGTAATGTTGACGGCTGCACGATGACCAGCGTCGACGCTCGGACGGTAAGCTTCCCTTCCCCGTTTAAATCCCCCGATACTCAATTAGAAAAAACAGAAGAACATAACAAAAAAGCCGCCAACCATGTTGACGACTTTTGAGATGAGCCATGAAGGACTCGAACCTTCGACACCCTGATTAAAAGTCAGGTGCTCTACCAACTGAGCTAATGGCTCATAATACTGGTGGAGGATGATGGATTCGAACCACCGAACTCGTACGAGAACAGATTTACAGTCTGCTGCGTTTGGCCACTTCGCTAATCCTCCAAAATATAAAGGTGGCTCGGGACGGAATCGAACCGCCGACACGAGGATTTTCAGTCCTCTGCTCTACCGACTGAGCTACCGAGCCATATGTAATTGGCATAAAAATAAAGTGCGGAGTGTAACACTTCCCACTTTAATCTGTGGAAACCGATTCACTTTTATGCTGGTAAATAAAATGGCGGAACTGACGGGATTCGAACCCGCGATCTCCTGCGTGACAGGCAGGCATGTTAGGCCTCTACACCACAGTTCCGCATTTTAGATGGTGCCGGCGAGAGGACTTGAACCCCCAACCTACTGATTACAAGTCAGTTGCTCTACCAATTGAGCTACACCGGCGCATATAAGGACGCACAAAAATATTCATGGTGGAGGCTGAGGGGATCGAACCCCCGACCCTCTGCTTGTAAGGCAGATGCTCTCCCAGCTGAGCTAAGCCTCCGAATATGTATGGTAGCGGCGGAGGGGATCGAACCCCCGACCTCACGGGTATGAACCGTACGCTCTAGCCAGCTGAGCTACGCCGCCATAACAAATTCTTATGCATTCAAGTTATATCAATGGCGGAGAGAGAGGGATTCGAACCCTCGCACCGCTTACGCAGTCTAACCCCTTAGCAGAGGGTCCCCTTATAGCCACTTGGGTATCTCTCCATCATAACTTATTATGCAGTTTCAGAGATTGAACCCTGAAAACTAGATACGAAACGTCTTTGCGTTGATTAGAATCCGTAGCATTGTCCCTTCAGATCCTCAGATCTTTCCGGGCCCCGCCAAAGTAATCGGAATCAGCTGCGAAGCTCTTCTTCACTTTGGTGGGTTTTTGTCTATGCTTCCGTAGCGAGCTTTCTTTCAGAAAGCTTGTAGGATAAGCCCTCGACCGATTAGTATTGGTCAGCTCCATGCATTGCTGCACTTCCACCTCCAACCTATCTACCTCGTCGTCTTCAAGGGGTCTTACATACTGGGAAATCTCATCTTGAGGGGGGCTTCACGCTTAGATGCTTTCAGCGCTTATCCCGTCCGTACGTAGCTACCCAGCCGTGCTCCTGGCGGAACAACTGGTGCACCAGCGGTACGTCCATCCCGGTCCTCTCGTACTAAGGACAGCTCCTCTCAAATTTCCTACGCCCACGACAGATAGGGACCGAACTGTCTCACGACGTTCTGAACCCAGCTCGCGTACCGCTTTAATGGGCGAACAGCCCAACCCTTGGGACCTACTTCAGCCCCAGGATGCGATGAGCCGACATCGAGGTGCCAAACCTCCCCGTCGATGTGGACTCTTGGGGGAGATAAGCCTGTTATCCCCAGGGTAGCTTTTATCCGTTGAGCGATGGCCCTTCCATGCGGTACCACCGGATCACTAAGCCCGACTTTCGTCCCTGCTCGACTTGTAGGTCTCGCAGTCAAGCTCCCTTATGCCTTTGCACTCTTCGAATGATTTCCAACCATTCTGAGGGAACCTTGGGGCGCCTCCGTTACTCTTTAGGAGGCGACCGCCCCAGTCAAACTGCCCGCCTGACACTGTCCCCGTACCGGATCACGGTACCAGGTTAGAACCTAGATACGATCAGGGTGGTATCCCAACGTCGCCTCCACACAAGCTGGCGCTCATGCTTCAAAGGCTCCCACCTATCCTGTACAGATCGTACCCAAATCCAATATCAAGCTGCAGTAAAGCTCCATGGGGTCTTTCCGTCTTGTCGCGGGTAACCTGCATCTTCACAGGTATTAAAATTTCACCGGATCTCTCGTTGAGACAGCGCCCAAGTCGTTACGCCATTCGTGCGGGTCAGAATTTACCTGACAAGGAATTTCGCTACCTTAGGACCGTTATAGTTACGGCCGCCGTTTACTGGGGCTTCGGTTCACAGCTTCGGAGTTACCTCCTAACCGCTCCCCTTAACCTTCCAGCACCGGGCAGGCGTCAGCCCGTATACTTCGCCTTGCGGCTTCGCACAGACCTGTGTTTTTGCTAAACAGTCGCTTGGGCCTTTTCACTGCGGCCCCCTCGGGCTATTCACCCTACCGAGGCACCCCTTCTCCCGAAGTTACGGGGTCATTTTGCCGAGTTCCTTAACGAGAGTTCTTCCGCGCGCCTTAGAATTCTCTTCTCGCCTACCTGTGTCGGTTTGCGGTACGGGCACCTTCACCTGACTAGAGGCTTTTCTTGGCAGTGTGAGATCATGACCTTCGCTACTGTAATTTTCACTCCCCATCACAGCCCAGCCTTACGATGTGCGGATTTGCCTACACATCAGCCTCACTGCTTGGACGGACATCCATCAGTCCGCGTCACTACCCTCCTGCGTCACCCCATCGTTCATAACGGTTTACGGTGGTACAGGAATTTCAACCTGTTGTCCTTCGACTACGCCTTTCGGCCTCGCCTTAGGTCCCGACTTACCCTGAGCGGACGAGCCTTCCTCAGGAAACCTTGGGCTTTCGGCGGATCAGATTCTCACTGATCTTTTCGTTACTCATACCGGCATTCTCACTTGTGTACTCTCCAGCGCTCCTTACGGTACACCTTCAACGCATACACAACGCTCCCCTACCCCTGATGCAAGCATCAAGCCATAGCTTCGGTGGTGTGTTTAGCCCCGTTACATTTTCGGCGCAGAGTCACTCGACCAGTGAGCTATTACGCACTCTTTAAATGGTGGCTGCTTCTAAGCCAACATCCTGGTTGTCTGTGCAACTCCACATCCTTTCCCACTTAACACACACTTGGGGACCTTAGCTGATGGTCTGGGCTGTTTCCCTTTTGACAATGGATCTTAGCACTCACTGTCTGACTCCCGGATATAAGTCTATGGCATTCGGAGTTTGACTGAGCTTGGTAACCCTTGCGGGCCCCGCACCCAATCAGTGCTCTACCTCCACGACTCTTCATTCCGAGGCTAGCCCTAAAGCTATTTCGGGGAGAACCAGCTATCTCCGAGTTCGATTGGAATTTCTCCGCTACCCCCACCTCATCCCCGCACTTTTCAACGTACGTGGGTTCGGGCCTCCAGTGCGTGTTACCGCACCTTCACCCTGGACAGGGGTAGATCACACGGTTTCGGGTCTACGTCCACATACTACATCGCCCTATTCAGACTCGCTTTCGCTGCGGCTACGGCTTCTCGCCTTAACCTTGCATGGGAACGTAACTCGCCGGTTCATTCTACAAAAGGCACGCCATCACCCATCGATCGGGCTCTGACTTCTTGTAAGCACACGGTTTCAGGTTCTATTTCACTCCCCTTCCGGGGTGCTTTTCACCTTTCCCTCACGGTACTGCTTCACTATCGGTCGCTAGGGAGTATTTAGCCTTAGCAGATGGTCCTGCTGGATTCATACGGGGTTTCACGTGCCCCGCACTACTCGGGATCCGTCTCGGAGGGTTCACATTTTCGATTACAGGGCTTTTACCTTCTATGGCCGGCCTTTCCAGACCTGTTCGTCTAATCTAAACCTTTGTAACTCCATGTGAGACGTCCCACAACCCCAGAGAGCAAACTCTCTGGTTTAGGCTGTTCCGCGTTCGCTCGCCGCTACTGACGGAATCACTCTTGTTTTCTCTTCCTCCAGGTACTTAGATGTTTCAGTTCCCTGGGTATGCCTCCTCGCATCCTATGTATTCAGATACGGGTAACTGGCTATTACACCAGCTGGGTTTCCCCATTCGGACATCCCCGGATCGAAGCTTGCTTACAGCTCCCCGAGGCAGTATCGTTGTTCGCCACGTCCTTCATCGGCTCCTAGCGCCTAGGCATCCTCCGTGTGCTCTTAGTAGCTTAACCATGTCGCTCCAGCTTCGTGCCATGTGCTCTGTTGTCCGCTTGTTTCCTGAATGGATAAAACCACTCAATGGTGAAACAAGCTTCCAAAGGATCACCTGTCACGAATCTTTCGCTCTAACGCTACTCTTTCACTTCTTGGTCAATCACTTGACACAAGTCGTTAGAGAAGGATATTTCTAAAACGCAAATTCGTTTCGTTATCTAGTTTTCAAGGATCAATGCCAGTCTTTCGACCGGAAGATTATCTTACCACAACCTCCATCGCAGTACAACCCGCAATTTATGGAAGCGTTAAGAATAAATATGGTGGAGCCAAGGGGGATCGAACCCCTGACCTCCTGCGTGCAAGGCAGGCGCTCTCCCAGCTGAGCTATAGCCCCATAATTCACCTCAAAAAAGTGAAGTATGGCTTCGAGGTTTGATCCGATTACTTCTCGGGGACCCCGATACTTACCTTATGAAGTTAATATTTATATGGTGGGCCCTAGTGGACTCGAACCACCGACCTCACCCTTATCAGGGGTGCGCTCTAACCAGCTGAGCTAAGGGCCCATATCATACGCTTGGCAACGTCCTACTCTCCCGGGACCCTTCGGTCCAAGTACCATTGGCGCTGGAAGGCTTAACGGTCGTGTTCGGTATGGGAACGCGTGGAACCCTTCCGCCATCATCACCAAACGTATGTATGAAAGGATTGACCTCTCAAAACTGAGCAACGAGTGAGTAACTAGCCGACCTGGCTAGATTCATATTTGAATGTCTTCGTTGCAGAAGACGATTCTCCATAGAAAGGAGGTGATCCAGCCGCACCTTCCGATACGGCTACCTTGTTACGACTTCACCCCAATCATCTACCCCACCTTCGGCGGCTGGCTCCCGTAAGGGTTACCCCACCGACTTCGGGTGTTGTAAACTCTCGTGGTGTGACGGGCGGTGTGTACAAGACCCGGGAACGTATTCACCGCGGCATGCTGATCCGCGATTACTAGCAATTCCGACTTCATGCAGGCGAGTTGCAGCCTGCAATCCGAACTGAGACTGGCTTTTTAGGATTGGCTCCAGATCGCTCCTTCGCTTCCCGTTGTACCAGCCATTGTAGTACGTGTGTAGCCCAAGTCATAAGGGGCATGATGATTTGACGTCATCCCCACCTTCCTCCGGTTTGTCACCGGCAGTCACCTTAGAGTGCCCACCTTAAGTGCTGGCAACTAAGATCAAGGGTTGCGCTCGTTGCGGGACTTAACCCAACATCTCACGACACGAGCTGACGACAACCATGCACCACCTGTCTCCTCTGTCCCGAAGGCCGCCTCTATCTCTAGAGGATTCAGAGGGATGTCAAGACTTGGTAAGGTTCTTCGCGTTGCTTCGAATTAAACCACATACTCCACTGCTTGTGCGGGTCCCCGTCAATTCCTTTGAGTTTCAGTCTTGCGACCGTACTCCCCAGGCGGAATGCTTAATGTGTTAACTTCGGCACCAAGGGTATCGAAACCCCTAACACCTAGCATTCATCGTTTACGGCGTGGACTACCAGGGTATCTAATCCTGTTCGCTCCCCACGCTTTCGCGCCTCAGCGTCAGTTACAGCCCAGAGAGTCGCCTTCGCCACTGGTGTTCCTCCACATATCTACGCATTTCACCGCTACACGTGGAATTCCACTCTCCTCTTCTGCACTCAAGTTCCCCAGTTTCCAGTGCGTCCCGAAGTTGAGCCTCGGGTTTAAACACCAGACTTAAAGAACCGCCTGCGCGCGCTTTACGCCCAATAATTCCGGACAACGCTTGCCCCCTACGTATTACCGCGGCTGCTGGCACGTAGTTAGCCGGGGCTTTCTTCTCAGGTACCGTCACTCTCATAGCAGTTACTCTATGAGACGTTCTTCCCTGGCAACAGAGCTTTACGATCCGAAAACCTTCATCACTCACGCGGCGTTGCTCCGTCAGGCTTTCGCCCATTGCGGAAGATTCCCTACTGCTGCCTCCCGTAGGAGTCTGGGCCGTGTCTCAGTCCCAGTGTGGCCGTTCACCCTCTCAGGTCGGCTACGCATCGTCGCCTTGGTAAGCCGTTACCCCACCAACTAGCTAATGCGCCGCAGGCCCATCCTCAAGTGACAGATTGCTCCGCCTTTCATAACTCCGCCATGCAGCGGATTTAATTATCCGGTATTAGCTACCGTTTCCGGTAGTTATCCCAGTCTTGAGGGCAGGTTGCCTACGTGTTACTCACCCGTCCGCCGCTAAGCAAATGGTTTCCCGAAGGAAACCGTTGCTCCGCTCGACTTGCATGTATTAGGCACGCCGCCAGCGTTCGTCCTGAGCCAGGATCAAACTCTCCAATAAAGATCATCCTTTCGGATGATTGATTCAAAGAGCGATTAAGCTCATTTAGAAAAACTGACGAGAATTTGTTCAATTCTCTATTACGCTTCACCATCCGACAAACCTAAGCTTGTCCAATGATGTTGCGATGGATTTTACAAGTAAAATCCTACTCACTCGTTGTTCAGTTTTCAAAGATCAATCTGTGTTTCTTATCGTCATCCGCATCTCAGCGGCGACTTTTATAATATATCATACTAGCTTGCTATTGGTCAAGACTTTTTTTGAATTATTTTTATAACCAATCGTTGTCTTGCCATCCACCCTGCTAGCAACCCGAATCAAATGGGCGAACATTAATGTATCATAGATTCCCGCACCGCGTCAACTACCCAAATATCGTTAATTTCAACCCGATCAGCAGAGCAACTCCCGGCAGCCCCAATATCGCAACCGTTCCAATGGTCATCGGATTCAGCGGTATATAGACTTCCGTAAAGACGCCTGAGAAATTCACAACGTAGATCCCTAGTGCAGACAAGGCCAGATGCGCACCGAATACCGTCATCCAACCAAAACCAAGCTTTCTCCGAAATATGATATAAACGAGCAGCAGTAATGATATGCACAGCACAGCTAAAACTATGAGCTTCATCTCATCCGTACTCCTTTCCTCTTAATTGATGCTCCGGGGTCCGCCCCCCTTACCCATTCCCCCGCTGTTGTTCAAGCTTCTGCATAAATACTGAGTTCAGATTCAACTGCTTGGCCTGTTTTAAATTCATCTGATACTTCCGTTCTGCCGCTTCCAGCATATAGATGGCGTAATCGATCTGATCCTGTCCTGTCGCCTCCTGGAACATCATATGTGCCCGCTCCCATTCCACCTGGGACTTGCGGACGTCCATATACACATGCCACATCCGCTCCTGCTCCTCAGCCGTTATATATACTTCCTGTTCCTCTTTCTTCGCTGGTCTCCACCATACTCTCATCCAGCTCACCCCTTCGTTATTGGTCATAGCTTCATCAGACCGTCTGTAACATTCATATAAAGGGAAGGACAAACTTAGAACATAAACCTGCGAGTTCCCGAACAAGCCATCTTCTGCAGCCAGCCGTAATTAAGCCATAAAAAAGCGGGTATCCGGTTTAAACCGGATACCCGCCTGTATTAAAATCGCAACCAACCAACCGGAGAGGCCCTTTAGGCACCCCTCCCGTTCATTTGGCATGTGTAACTAACGCTCTGCAGCTTCCGCCTATTCAAGGCTAAATTGCACCATGACATTTTGGATGAGCCTGCAGACCGACAGCCATAATAATGACGTATGAGATCAATTCAACTCGCGCCGTCCCTCAAGCGCCTTGGATAACGTCACTTCATCCGCATACTCCAAGTCACCGCCGACAGGCAGCCCGTGCGCGATCCGGGTTACTTTAATATCAAAAGGACGAACCAGTCGCGATATGTACATCGCCGTGGCTTCCCCCTCGATATTCGGGTTCGTCGCCAGGATCAGCTCCTTCACCCTTTCATCGCTAAGACGGGTGAGAAGTTCCTTCAAGCGGATTTCATCCGGCCCGATCCCCTCCATCGGGGATATCGCTCCATGCAGCACATGGTAGTAACCGTCAAACTCCTTCGTGCGCTCCATAGCCACCAGATCCTTGGCATCCTGCACGACGCAAATCACGGATGCGTCCCTCGTCTTGTCCTGGCATACCCGGCACGGATCCGTATCCGTAATGTTGCAGCATACCGAGCAGTAATGCAAATTCCGCTTGACGCTCACCAGCGCTTTGGCAAAATCAATGACATCGTCTTCCTTCATATTCAAAACGTGAAAAGCCAGGCGGGCAGCCGTCTTCGGCCCCACACCCGGCAGTCGCGTAAAGGCGTCGATGAGCTTCGCGATCGGTTCGGGATAGTACAAATGTAACTACTCCTTCTAGGTTAGATTAGAACAAGCCCGGGATTTTCATGCCGCCGGTGAATTTGCCCATGTCAGCATTGGCCAGCTCTTCCGCTTTCGTCAGCGCATCGTTCACCGCAGTCAGCACCAAGTCTTGAAGCATTTCAACATCATCGGGATCAACGGCCTCCGGCTTGATGTTAATGGACAAAATCTGCTTGTGTCCGTTAGCCTCTACGGTAACAACGCCGCCGCCGGAAGTGCCTTCCACTTTTTTCGTTGCGAGTTCTTCCTGCGCCTTCAGCATTTGCTCCTGCATTTTCTTAACCTGCTTCATCATTTGGTTCATATTATTCATGAGTCATCTCTCCTTCATATAGGGTGCACGCCGATTAAGCGCGCTAGTCTTTTATGACAACGAGGTCTTCACCAAAAAGCTGGATCGCCTCATCAATCCAAGGTTTTTCTCCGTTCTCCCCGGCCTCTTCATGCTCCAGCTTCAGTTCTTCGGCCTGAGGCTTTCCTACGCCCTCCACCGCTTCGCTCCAGTCCCGGAGCATCATCGTAACGAGCCTGTACGGCTTGCCTAAGCATGACTCCAGCACGCCCTCGATCACTTGCTTGTTAGCCGGCTTCTCGGTCGTTTCGCGGTGAATGTTGTTTTTAAATCCAACAAGCACGTTGTCTTCCCATACGGAAACGGGCTCCCCGTCCATCAGCCAAGCATGGACCGTGACCTTCGTTTCCTTCACGTTCTGCAAAATCTGCGGCCACTGCCGCTGCACGGCTGTAAAAGCCTCGCTGCTTCGGGAAGCGACATACTGATCCATATGCTGGGGTATTTTTGCGGTGGACGCCACCTTCGGCGCTGGCGTTCTTGCCGGCTTGGCAGCTTCGCGTCCGGCAGCAGCAGGCACGCCGTTCTGCATCACGCGCTCCAGCTTTTTCTCGAGCGCGGCAACCTGCTGCTTCAGCTTGGCCACCTCACCCGCATCGGCAGCACTGCCGGCGTGAGCGAAGCCCTGAGCCGAAGCCCCTGCCGATTGAGCGATGCCCGATAGCTTCAACAGGGCGACTTCAAACAGTGTTTGCGGCTGCGAAGCGTACTTCATCTCCCCCTGATAGCGGTTCAGCGTATCGATCATCTGAAACAGCTCTTCCCGGCTAAAGGCTTGTGCCATCTCTTGAAACTCCGCCGGATTCAGCACACGGTCCGTCAGCTTGTCGGCATCCGGAACCATCTTGATCATCAGCAGGTCGCGGAAGTAGTACAGAAGGTTCTCCATGCACTTGTCAGCGCTCTTCCCTTCCTGCATGAATTGCTCCACGATCTGCAGCACGAGTCCCGCATCGCCCTGCTTCAGGGCTGCAGCCAATCGGCCGAACTGCTCGGAGGCGATGCCGCCTGTCATGTCCAGCACCTGCTGATAGGATACCGTGCCGCCGGTAAAGGAAGCGATCTGGTCCAGGATGCTCAGCGCATCGCGCATCCCGCCATCGGAAAGTCTGGCAATATACGCGAGCGCCTCGGGCTCTGCCGTAATCCCTTCTTCCGTGCAGATACGCTCCAGGCGGCCCGTCTGCTCCTCGAGCGAAACTCTTCGGAAATCAAACCGCTGACAGCGCGAAATAATGGTGGCAGGGAGCCGATGCGGCTCCGTGGTGGCAAGTATAAACATCACATGTGCCGGCGGCTCCTCGAGCGTCTTCAAGAGCGCATTGAACGCTTCTGTTGTCAGCATGTGTACTTCGTCGATAATATAAACCTTGCGCCGAACCTCGGTCGGTGCATACTTGACCTTCTCCCGCAAATCCCGGATTTCTTCAACGCCGCGGTTGGAAGCCGCGTCGATCTCTTGAACATCCATAACAGCTCCTGCCGTTATTCGCCGGCAGGCTTCACAGGTATTGCAGGGTTCCTCAGCCGGACCATGCTCACAGTTCACGGCTTTGGCCAAAATTTTAGCGGCACTGGTCTTGCCTGTGCCCCGCGGACCGCTGAACAGGTAGGCATGGGACACCCGCTGCTCGCGAATAGCATTCTGCAGGGTTTGGATAATATGCTGCTGGCCTACCATGTCGCTGAACGACTGCGGCCGCCATGCACGATATAGCGCGATATGTTCCACTGTGCTTTACCCTCTTTCAACTTCCACTTCACGTTGCTTTTCAGAACGGACGGATCCATTCTTCCGGATCCTCCCGTACCGAAAACATACGCGCTTCGTTGTTCGCTACTTCGAATTCATCATACCAACGCATTAACAGCCATCGGCTGACGGATATTATTATACTACATTCTATACTACTTTCCCCTGCCTTAGCAAAACGTTTAATTGGAAATCTTTATCCAAATTAATCGACACGGATCGACGCACGGAACATGATGTAAAATTCCACGCCCTACCTGAAAAAAACACCGCTTCTTTAACCGGGTGACCTTAAAGAGCTTTAACGTCCATTCACCCAATAACCAAAAACACCCTTGCCTAAGGCAAGGGTGTTAGTAGGTGCTATGTAAAACCGTGCACCTGTTATTGATAATTGCGATCCGAGCGGCAATCCTGAACAGCAACTCGGGCTAGGCACTCCTCCGGCACAAGAGCGGGCTTGCTTATGGCTGCTTCCTTCCGGACCTGACCAGGTTCACAAGTGCTCATTGCGGAGGACCCAACCGTCAACATTGTGCGCAGGGACCAGCCTCACATCGACAATACCTCTAACAGGAATTCAACCTCGCTACAGCGGATTGCGAGTTACAGGGCACCGCTACCTCCCCATCTAGCACGGCGAACTTTAGTATAGCGCATGGGCATCAAAAATGCAACCGACGGAAGAAGTTGTTAACTGCCGCCCTGCCCCGAAAAAACAAAAACCCTTCGGCCAGTAAAGGCGAAGGGCTTGTTTATTAGATACCGTATTTCTTTTTGAATCTATCAACACGACCGCCAGCATCCAGGAATTTCTGCTTACCTGTGAAGAACGGGTGACAGTTAGAGCAAATCTCGACACGAAGATCCGGCTTTACAGAACCTGTCTCGAACGTGTTGCCGCATGCGCAGGTTACTGTAGTAACGTGATATTTCGGTTGAATCTCTTGTTTCATTATACCTTTCACCTCTTTCCGCCCTGAGCCTCATGCGGACCCAGAGTTATATGGACACATAAAATCAGTATATCACGGCATTTTTCATTGCGCAATAGCCCGCACATAAATCTTCAGCCAAGCCCTAAACTGGTTGCAGACCCTGATTTTAGGGGTTCTATTCTTCTTGCTAAAGCATCGTTTACCGGCTTGACTTCCCCTTTCGCGGGCTAAGAACAAGACAGACCCATCCCGTCGATGGTTTACGTTATTTAACGCATTAAAGGCTTTTTCTTAGGCCGCGCCTGACCGGCAGGCGGAACATGCGTATACGAACCGATCACAACATCAGGCAGCTCGGCCTGCATAATTTCGATGGCTTGCTTCATGCCAAGAATCTCTCCCTTTGCCGGCGGGATCAGCTCAAGATAGCTCTCCGGATCAATGTTCAGATTCCGGAGCTGAATGAGACGAAGCCCAGTACGGCGGGCGAACTCGATCATCGCTTCAAGCTCTTCCTCGCGATCGGTTACGCCGGGGAAAATCAAGTAGTTGATCGACGTATACACGCCTTGATCGGATGCGTAGCGCAGAGATTTCTCCACATTGGCCAATGTGTAGGCCCGCGGCTTGTAGTATGCGTTATAGTGATCGTCCAGCGCACTGATCGTGCTTACCCGCATAAGATCAAGCCCTGCATCGACAATACCGCGGATAAAGTCGGTCAGACCCGCATTTGTATTGATATTGATATAACCCATGTCGGTCCGGGAACGGACTTCTCTCATTGCCTCGATAATGATCTTGGCCTGCGTGGAAGGCTCACCTTCACAGCCTTGGCCGAAGCTGATAATTGAATCCGGCGTCTTGAGATGCTCCATCATAACCTGCACCAGCTCATCCACCCGTGGACGGAAGTTCATCCGCGTCTGAGGTGCAACGAAGCCGCTGTCATCGGGTTGTTCCGATATGCAGCCGAAACAGCCCGCATTGCAGGAGTAGGACACCGGCACAGCGCCTTCCCAGCGATTCAGGAAGGTGTTGGAGGCGGTAAGGCATTCATACCCCAGCGCACAATTCGAGAGATGCTCGTACAACCGGTTATCAGGATACTTCTCGGTCAGCCGCTTCACGCCAAGCTCGAGCTCATTCAGATCGCAGTTAACCGGATTCCATTTCTCCGGATCATCGGACAGCCGGGCCGTTGTATAGAAGGCCCCGTCTTTCCACACGACGGCGGAATATCCAAAGAGCGGGAGCTTGTATTCTTTGTCCGTCTTTACATACCCGGGCAGGCACAGGCGGGTAAAGCCCTGCGGGAGCAATGCCCCTACCGCCGTATAGCCCTCCTCCAGCGGCAGCATCTCACCACTCTCGGGGTCCATTCCGATGGCACGGGTGTTCGGCAGTCCGACCAGCGTTGCGCCTTCCGGCAGCGGAATTAATTCATCCTCCAATATTTCAACGATCATATCTGCGCTGCGGGCTAACCCGAACAGCTCGGGATGATCATAGACGTTTCCTTGTTCATCTGCGTAAACCAAATACATGTTGATCTCCTATTCTCCGGCTTTCGTTCTCGGGATTAGCTTTGAGGGGCAGCCGTCTGCGATGCACGGGACGGACGTCTGGGCGGATTGCCCGAGCTGCCCGATCCGCTGCTGTTCGCGCTGACATCAAATGCTGCCAAAAACTCCGCGTTGTTCTTGCTGTCACGCATTTTTTTCAAGAAGCCCTCCACGAAATCGGCCGAATCGTTCATGTTCTTACGAATAGCCCAGATCGTATCCAGCTCCTCCTTGTTCAAGAGCACCTCTTCACGCCGTGTACCCGAGCGGCGAATGTCGATCGCCGGGAAAATGCGGCGCTCCGCGAAGCGGCGGTCCAAGTGAAGCTCCATGTTTCCTGTGCCCTTGAATTCCTCGTAAATGATATCATCCATCCGCGAGCCGGTATCGACCAGCGCGGTTGCCAGAATCGTCAGGCTTCCGCCTTCCTCCACGTTGCGTGCCGAACCGAAGAAACGCTTCGGACGATGGAACGCTGCAGGATCAATACCGCCGCTAAGCGTTCTGCCCGATGGCGGGATAACCAGGTTGTAGGCACGGGCAAGACGGGTGATGCTGTCAAGCAGGATCACGACATCCTTCTTATGCTCCACCAAGCGCAAGGCACGCTCAAGTACCAGTTCAGCCACTTTAATATGGTTCTCCGGCAGCTCGTCGAACGTGGAAGCAACCACCTCTCCCTTGACTGAGCGCTGCATGTCCGTTACTTCCTCCGGTCGTTCGTCGATAAGCAAAACAAACAGTTCGATATCTGGATAATTGGTTGAGATGCTGTTGGCGATTTCTTTTAAGAGGAGCGTCTTCCCTGCTTTGGGCGGTGCCACAATCAAACCGCGTTGTCCTAGACCTACCGGTGCGAGCAAATCCATGATTCGGGTGGACAACTGATTAGGGGATGTTTCGAGAACAAGCTTTTCTTGCGGGTATAGAGGAGTCAAGGCTGGAAAGTGCAGTCGTTCTGCCGCTACTGCAGGATTTTCGCCGTTGACGGCATTCACCTGAAGCAGACCGAAGTATCGTTCATTCTCTTTTGGCGCCCGGCACTTGCCTGATACGAGGTCACCGGTACGCAGGTCGAATTTGCGGATCTGGGATGCCGAAATATAAATATCTTCCGTGCTCGGCAAGTAATTGATCGGTCTGAGAAACCCGTAGCCCTCCGGCAAGATTTCAAGCACGCCCTCCATGAACATTAAACCGCTCTGTTCAGCCTGGGCCCGAAGAATGGCAAAAATCAATTCCTTCTTCTTCAACTGCCCGTAGTACGGAATCTGGTATTTCTTGGCCAGCTTATACAGATCCGTCAGCTTCATGCCTTCCAAATCGGATATTTGTAAATCCATTTAATAACCACCTATTCAATTTTTTCGTGTCATTCGCATTCCAAGCATTCCATATGATTGTAAAAAAAGTCTATCATTCTATGAGTTACTTAACACTTTACTAGATAAGCATTACCCAAATTAGAGGGAGATATGCAGTAAAGACGGCATATTTCCCTCATCCTGGGTGAAAATTATTCTTCCTCGGTCTCACGCCATACGTCCGCTCCAAGCATGCGGAGGTTCTCTACCAGGTGGTCGTAGCCGCGGTCAATAAATTCTACGCCGCTGACCTCGGTTACGCCCTCCGGAACCGTAAGCCCGGCAATGACCAAAGCCGCGCCGGCGCGCAGGTCCGTCGCCTTGACCTTCGCTGCATTCAGCGGGCCTCCTTCGATAATCGCGGAGCGTCCCTCCACGCGAATCTTGGCGCCCATCCGAATCAGTTCCGGCACATGCTTGAACCGGTTGCTATATACAAAATCGCTGAGAACGCTGACTCCCTCGGCTTGCGTAAGCAGACTGGTCATCGGCGATTGCAGATCTGTTGCGAATCCGGGATAAATAAGGGCCTTAACATCCACGTGATTGTACCGGTCTTTGCCGATTACGCGAATGCTCTCATCCAGCTCCTCGATGCCGACGCCCATCTCGATCAGCTTCGCTGTTAACGCCTCCAGATGCTTCGGAATGACGTTGTCGATGAGAACATCGCCGCGCGTGGCGGCAGCGGCAATCATATAGGTGCCGGCTTGAATCCGATCCGGGATGATCGAGTGACGGCAGCCGTGCATTTCCGTAACGCCTTCAATACGGATGGTCTCCGTTCCGGCGCCCTTAATGACGGCTCCCATTGAGTTTAGAAGGGTTGCAACATCTATGATTTCAGGCTCTTTGGCCGCATTTTCGATAATTGTGGAGCCTTTGGCTTTGGCAGCCGCCAGCATGATATTGATCGTCGCGCCGACACTGCTTACATCCAGGTAGATTTTCGCGCCCCGCAGCTCCTTGGCATGCAGGTGAATGGAACCATGCTCATTCGTCACGGTGGCCCCAAGCGCTTCAAATCCCTTGATGTGCTGGTCGATCGGACGAGGTTCAAAGTTACAGCCGCCCGGCAGGCCGATTACGGCTTCTTTAAATCTTCCAAGCATAGCACCCATCATATAATAGGAGGCGCGCAGTTTCTTCACGGGTCCGTTGGGCATCGGAATAGACTTGATATCAGAAGGGTCGATTCTCATCTGATTGCCTTCCCATGATACCTCTCCGCCGATATCTCTCAGCATTTCGGCGTACACCGCCACGTCGCTGAGCAGCGGCAAGTTATCGAGTATGACTTCTGAATCCGCCAGGATTGCGGCGGGAATTAACGCAATAGCACTGTTCTTGGCACCGCTGATGGTGACTGTGCCTCGCAGTGGGCGTCCACCGCTGATCATCAATTTTTCCATAAGCTTTCGGGTCCCCCTACATCACTTCGCAGCCGGAAATGGTTCTGATGGCAGTCGTTCGTAAGTAAATGAAAAGGAAAGTGCACCGAAAGAAAACCGGTGCCTTTCCAATTCAAGGTGCAGCATAAGACAGCCTAAACATATATTAGATGATTCCAAGTCTCCTGTTATGGCCGCCAAGGGCAGCAAGGGATTTGGAATGGTAAGAAATTTACGCTTTGTTGTTGGAGCCGAACTCGCGGATTTTGCCGACAACCGTTTCTTTGATCGCTTCACGGCCTGGCTTCAGGAACGTACGAGGATCGTAAGCTTCCGGTTTAGCGGCAAGCACTTCGCGAACCACTTTCGTGAACGAAATTTGGTTCTCGGTGTTGACGTTGATTTTGGAAGTGCCGAGCGAGATCGCTTTTTTGATATCATGCGTCGGGATGCCGGTACCGCCATGAAGAACGAGCGGAAGCTTCACGGCATTGCGAATTTCCTCCATCTCTTTGAAACCGAGGTTTGGCTCGCCTTTGTACGGTCCGTGTACGGATCCAAGCGCAGGTGCCAGCGTGTCGATGCCCGTCTCGTTCACGATGCGCACGCAGTCGTCAAGCTTCGCGTACATAACATCGCCGATCACGTCATCTTCTTGGCCGCCTACCATGCCCACTTCTGCCTCAACGGATACTCCCTTGGCATGAGCATACTCGACAACTTGCTTCGTTGTTGCAATATTTGTGTCGATCGGGCTGTGGGAATCATCGATCATGACCGAAGTGAAGCCCGCATCAATCGCTTCTTTACATTTCTCGACGCTGGATCCATGGTCCAAATGAATCGCTACAGGAACCGTGATTTTCAGGTCTTCCATCAGACCTTTAACCATGTGCACAACGGTGCTGAAGCCGCCCATGTAACGTGCTGCGCCTTCAGAAACACCGAGAATAACCGGGGATTTCTCTTGCTCAGCCGCTTCCAGAATCGCGTAAGTCCACTCAAGGTTGTTGATGTTATACTGACCAACAGCATACTTGCCTTCCAGCGCTTTGTTCAGCATATCTGTCATTGATACTAATGGCATGGTTTCATCCTCCTAAAGATGCTTAGTTTGTCTATGGTTTATAGCCGACATAACATACGCATTTATTATACCACATCGCGTCGTAAATACTAAACAAGCATTTCCCGAATCCCCTGCATCACATATTGGCAAAAAAAAGAACTCCGCCATTGAAGCAGAATTCATAGCTCATCCTATCTTATTCGCGGCGCCCTTCAGCTGCATATTGACGGCCTGCCGCATCTCGTCGATATCAAAGGGCTTCGTAAAGTGCATCAGCGCGCCGAGATCCGTCGCTTCCTTAATCATATCCAGCTCGCCGTAGGCCGTCATCATGATGACCTTGATATCCGGATTCATCTGTTTAATATGCTTTAGAATCTCAAGCCCGTCCATCCCCGGAATTTTCATATCGAGCAGTACCAAATCCGGTTCATGCAGCTTCACGATCTCCAAAGCCGCCTTGCCGTTGGCTGCCTGGAACGTTTCATATCCCTCGCTGCTGAACACTTCCACTAGCAGAATCCGAATTCCGTTCTGGTCATCCACGATCAACACTTTGTGTTTGCTTGGTTCGTTCATTCTTCAAAGCCTCCCGATCCTTAAATGGCATTGATGTTACGCAAATCTAAAAGCCCTTAACGCCCCATAAACCGACCATTAACTGTATTCGCCCGCTTCAGTCGAAATCCTTCCTTCCCTTCGAAAAATTTCTGGAAAATAATGCACTGTCAAAACACAAAAATCCCCTTTGCTGTTAAATAGTATGGCGCCTGCTCAGCATAAAAAAATCCCCTTTAAGCAAACCGTCTCACGGTCTGATTAAAGGGGACTATCGTACGTTGTAATGGACGCAGTACGGCTATGACTCGCCGATTATACTTGATGCTGAATCGAAGCTTTCACAAATTCGCGGAACAGCGGCTGCGGACGGTTCGGACGGGATGTGAATTCCGGATGGAATTGCACCGCAAGGAACCAAGGATGTCCCGGCATCTCCACGATTTCGACCAGACGTCCGTCCGGCGATGTTCCGGAAATGCGCAATCCGGCCTTTTCAATGTCTTCGCGGTATTGGTTGTTGAACTCATACCGGTGACGATGTCTCTCATACACCAGCTCGTCCTTGTAGCAGGCTTCGGCCAGCGAGCCCGGAGCCAGCTTGCACGGATACAAGCCGAGGCGCATCGTTCCGCCCAAATCCTCGACATCCTTCTGCTCCGGCAGAAGATCGATGACCGGATATTCGGTTGCCGGATCGATTTCGGAGCTGTTCGCACCCTGCAATCCCAAGACGGAGCGGGCATACTCGATCACCGATACCTGCATGCCAAGGCAAATGCCGAAGAACGGAATGTTGCGCTCACGGGCATACCGGATCGCGCTGATCTTGCCTTCGATGCCCCGGTCGCCGAATCCGCCCGGTACGAGGATGCCTCCGACTCCGTTCAAAGCCTCTTCCACGTTGTCGTCCGTAATCTCCTCGGCGTTCACCCAGCGGATCTTTACCTCGGCATTGGCATCAAATCCGGCGTGGGACAAGGATTCAACCACGCTGAGGTAAGCATCGTGAAGCGCCACGTATTTACCCACGATGGCGATCTCCACCGTCTTCTCCAGCTTGGATACACGCTCAACCAGAGCCTCCCATTCGCTCATGTCAGGCGCCGGCGTAGTCAGCTTCAGATGGTTAACGACAATCTCGTCAAGCCCCTCGTCACGCAAGTTCAGCGGCACTTCATACAGAGAGGATGCATCGCGGCATTCAACAACAGCGTTCGGATCGATGTCGCAGAAGAGCGCGATTTTGGCTTTCATTTCGGTCGAAAGCTCATGCTCCGTACGGCATACGATGACATTCGGCTGGATGCCGATGCTGCGGAGCTCTTTCACGCTGTGCTGGGTCGGCTTTGTTTTCACTTCGCCGGCAGCTTTAATAAACGGAATGAGGGTTACATGGATATACATCACGTTCTCGCGGCCGACGTCACTCTTGATCTGACGGATCGCTTCAAGGAACGGAAGACTCTCGATATCGCCGACCGTACCGCCGATTTCGGTAATGACCACATCCGAGCCGGCTTCACGTCCTGCACGGAATACGCGCTCCTTGATTTCATTCGTAATATGCGGAATAACCTGTACCGTACCGCCCAAATATTCGCCGCGGCGCTCCTTGCTGATTACCGAGGAATATACTTTCCCTGTCGTAACATTGCTGTTCTTCGACAGATTGATATCGATGAATCGCTCATAGTGCCCGAGGTCCAGGTCGGTTTCCGCACCGTCGTCCGTTACGAATACTTCGCCATGCTGATAGGGACTCATCGTGCCCGGATCTATATTAATGTACGGATCGAACTTCTGAATCGTTACCTTGAGTCCTCTGTTCTTCAGCAATCGGCCGAGCGAAGCGGCGGTAATTCCCTTCCCGAGAGATGATACAACCCCGCCTGTTACAAAAATATACTTTGTCACTGTTAAAAACCCTCCTATATAATCTCCATAACTTCAGGCGACATATGATGTTTATCCTAACCCGTTTTCCCCAGATTCATCAGAGGGGACCAACAAAAAGCACGGCCCGCTTCCCTAAGGGTGAGCGAGCTGACCTCCGACCTATTACAAACCGTCCCCGCCTCTTCGATTCGGCTATCCATCCAGGCGGCCACGATAAGCGCACAGACCTTGCAATCATGCGCATTCGGGCAGGAACAGGTTCTGATACCTTCATCCTTGTCTTCTGCAAAGACTACATCCAGATCGATCATGAGGTCTTGGAGAAGACATCCCTATGAGCAGAAATGTCCTCTTACAGAAGACAACGCTATACCTGCTCATAAAAACAAAAAAAGTGACCCCGAGTAGTAACGGGGCACTTTTATATTAAACATATTTTAATCCACAATCATAAGCCCAAGCAATAGTTTACTCTGTGCCTTGTCTGCTTGTCAAGGGAAGAAACAGGCTTAAAATCCCCCTGTTTTCCAATCTCGTTCACGACCAGCTGAAACAGGACGCGGCAAGTCGCATTCCAAGATTTCCGATCAGGGATTAATCCAGATCGTCCTCTTCGAATTCCTCGCCATCCAGATTCTCTTCTTCCTCGGCTTCGGCATCCTCATCGTCCAAATCGTCGTCATCGATCACGACATCGTCGTCAACGTCAGCGTCAGCATCGTCGTCCTCGGCGAAGAGATCGTCATCCTCGTCATCCAGGCTGTCGTAATCGTCTTCGACGTCATCCACGCTGTACGTATCCTCTTCATCGGTGAAATCATCGTCGTCATCGTCTTCGTCATTGATGATGCGAGGACGCTTGGCGTTCGCAATCGGATCCTCGGAGCGCTCCAGAGGGTACCAGCGCTTCAATCCCCACAGATTCGTTCCGACGCAAGCGAAACGTCCGTCTATATTGATCTCGGTATATAACTGGGCAATCGTTTCGTTAATCTCTTCTTCCGTAAAGCCGCGAAGCTTGGCCACCTCATTCATCAGGTCACGGTAATAATACGGCGTATTGGCCGCCTTCAGAACCATAAAAGCCAGGTCAACCATCGGGATTTCCTGGATCTTCTCCGGATCGATCTTTAAATTGAGCGGATTACTCACTAAGCGTACACTTCCTCTCACACAATCTTCACGTTATACCCTCAACATATCCATTATCAAAACTAAGTAAAACCTATTTAAACATAAAAATCAAGTTTTTATGCGCTTGGCATCTTATGCATGGAAAAAGGCGGAGACTCTTCATCTCCGCCTTCCGACTGTATCCGCCCCTAGGATCGACTCCTTACGGGATAGATGAAAGAACCTCTGCAGGCTCCCTCCATGTATCTTATGTTCGCCCTATCGCTTTGACACGGGAAACAGGGCCTATTTCCCGGAAAAAGGGCTGCGTCCCATTCGGGCTCCCTCCCCGGCTCATACAATACTGAAGCAACGGTTCATCGAGAAGGGAGATTGCCACACATGGACTACACCCGGATCATGCAATCACTACTTGCGGAGACGAACCCTATGCGGAACGTCCGGGGAGAGAACCGGCGGCTCCTGACGTTTCATGACCCTAAGCTGTACCATGCGTGCATCAGCGAATGGAAGCGACTCACCGGAAAAAGCCTTTTGGTCGGTTCAGTCAGCTTCTCGCCGCTAGTCCGGACCATCATCGCTCCGGCATCCCAAACCGCAAAGCTCGAGGCGGAATTCCGGAACGAGCTGATGATCGAGGAGGATCACCAGGTTCATATCCAAGCGATACAGGGAAGCATTGGAACGCTAACCGGGATCCCATGGGGGATTAAACAGATCAAAGCCCCGCAAACCTGGTCGATCTCAACGGGTCACCGGATCAAGATTGCCGTTATTGATACGGGTGTGGATTTTGCCCACCCGGATTTGAGATACTCCCTGGCGAAGGGGGTCAATCTTGTGAACCGGAACATCCCGCCATACGATGACAACGGGCACGGCACGCATATATCAGGCACGATTGCTGCGGCGAACAGCACGCAAGGCATGATTGGCGTTGCGCCCAGATCGGTGGTCTACCCGGTGAAAGCCTTTGACCACAATGGGTCGGCCTTTGTATCGGATATCATAACGGCCATTGACTGGTGTGTCCGGGCCGAGGTCAATATCATCAATATGAGCTTCGGCATGCAGACCCGGAGCAGAACGTTGCTGGATATCGTCAGCAAGGCCAATCAGGCAGGGCTTATTATCGTTGCGTCCTCCGGAAACGACGGCAAGCGCCGCACGGCCGATTACCCGGCCCGCTACCCCCATACCATTTCCGTTGGAGCAACCGACCGGAACCGCAAAATCCCCGCTTTCAGCAACCGCGGGCAATTTGTCGATATCTACGCTCCCGGCGACAAAATCGTATCCACTTGGCTGCAAGGCAAATATCATGAAATGAGCGGCACCTCCATGGCCACTTCGCATATCAGCGGAGCCATCGCGCTGCTCCTCGCCCAAAAGCCCGACCTTAAACAGGCGACGGTCAAGTCCCTGCTGCGCCGGACTTCCACCCCGCTTAAACTGAAGAAGGGCTTCAGCGCTTCCGACGGGGAGGTAAATGCCCTGAAGTTTTTGCGCGAGGGCATGAAATTATAGAACGCTTCGGCCTGCCCGAATCGAATAGCTCCTGTACGCCGCTGCCCATAGAAACAGCCGCTTTCCATCATGGATAAGCGGCTGTCGATGATTATGCGTATGGAAATATCCTACATTCGTTCCGGCGCCGATACGCCGACCAGGCGAAGCACGTTCGCGATAACCGTGCGCACGGCTCCCAGCAGGGCCAGTCGCGCCTGCGTCTGCTCCGCATCCTCGGTAATTACGCGCTGGGCTTTATAATAGCTGTGGAACAGCGAAGCCAGCTCGTATACATAACGGATGATCCGGTGCGGCGCGTAGTTTTCGGCAGCAACCGACACCTCTTGCGGAAGCTCGCCGATTTTGCGCAAAATGTCATATTCATGCTCCGCCGTGAGCACGCCGAGTTTAACCTCGGAAAGCGGAAGGAGAGCAATACCTTGCTCCTCCGCTTGGCGGAATACGCTGCAAATGCGGGCATGCGCATATTGAACGTAGAACACCGGATTTTCATTGGAGGTGGAAACCGCCAGGTCCATGTCGAAATCGAGATGGGAGTCCATGCTCCGCATCGTGAAGAAGTAGCGGATCGCATCCACGCCTACTTCATCCATCAGATCCTCCATCGTGACCGCTTTGCCGGTACGCTTGGACATCTTTACCTTCTCACCGTTCTGGAACAGGCTCACCATCTGCGCGATCAATACCGTCAGCTTCTCCGGATCGTTGCCCAGCGCCTCCATGGCCGCCTTCATGCGGGGAATATAGCCATGGTGGTCAGCGCCCCAAATGTTGATGATGCGGTCATAGCCGCGCTCGTATTTGTTGCGGTGGTAGGCGATGTCCGGCGTCAGATAGGTATACGTCCCGTCATTCTTAACCAGGACCCGGTCCTTGTCATCCCCGTAGTCTGTTGTGCGCAGCCAGACCGCTCCATCCTTCTCATAAGCTTCGCCCTTGGCCTTCAGCTCCTCGAGCGACTTCTCCACCAGTCCGTCCTCGTACAGCGAGGTTTCGCTGAACCATTCGTCAAAATGCACGCGGAACCGATTCAAGTCGCGCTTGATCTTGTCGAGCTCCTTCTCAAGCCCGAATTGGCGGAAAAACGCGGTCCGTTCGCCGGGATTCATCGCCAGAAGAGAATCGCCCTTCTCTGCGACAAGCTCTTTGGCAAAGCCCTTGATATCTTCGCCGTGGTAGCCGTCCTCCGGCATTTCAGCCTCTTGGCCAAGCTCCTGCAAATAGCGCGCTTCAAGCGATTTGCACAGATTGACCACCTGGTTGCCCGCGTCATTGATATAGTACTCCCGCGTCACATCGTAACCCGCAAAGTCCAGCACGTTGCAGAGCGCGTCGCCGACTGCCGCTCCGCGGGCATGTCCAAGGTGGAGGCTGCCCGTCGGGTTGGCGCTGACAAACTCCACCTGAACCTTCCGGCCTTCGCCGATATTGACGCGGCCGTAACGCTCTCCTTGCTCGTGAACCAGGGCTACGACCGGGTAAAGGTAGCTTTTGTTCAAGGTAAAGTTAATAAAGCCGGGACCGGCAATCTCGGCCTTCTCAATCGAGGCTTTCGCCGTGTCCAAATGCTCCAGGATCGCCTCGGCAATCTGGCGCGGGTTCTTCTTGGCGATCCGGGTCAGCTGCATCGCAGCGTTCGTAGCCAAGTCCCCATGCGATTTATCTTTAGGGACCTCCAGCGTAATTGCCGGAAGCTCCTCGCGGGATACCAGTCCGGCAGCGACGGCGGCATCGGCCACCGCTTCCGCGACCAGCCCGTTAATATGGTCTAGTGGATTCAATGTCATGATTCATGAGCCTCCTGAATAGTCAAACTTATGGAAAAGTGCCCCGAAAACTCATCGAGCACGTATAGATCATACACCCATGCGGCGCGTCCGGACATACCTTCCACGGCAAGCTCCAGGCGCTGAGTGTGCGTAGACAGATTAAACGAGGTGAACGGAGAACGGTAAAATCCCGGCAGCCTCTGTCCTAATCTGAACGTCTGTTCAGATTCCACTTCCCCGTGGCGGATAAGCTTCAGCTCATCTTCGGTCAGCTTCAGCATCGCCCGGGTTTCTCCCTGATGCGGCCCCGTCTTCGGTTCGATATACCGGACATACAAGGCCTTCCCTTTGGAGATCACCTCAGCCGGAAGCTCCTGAACCGTATTCTCGCCTTCGTGAAGACTTTGAAGACGGATGGTCGCTTGTTTTCGGTCGTTCATGATACGCTCCTCTTTTTCCTACCTATTGTATTAATATATCCAGTATGGGCCGGCAATTCAAATGAGGATGGTACAATACTTCAGAAATTATACTTCTTCATGCAGGGTTTGCGCCATACTTTGCGACAAAAAGCCTGCTTATTTTCCCTTCCGCCCCTCACGGCATCAGGCTACCGGCCGACCTTCTGTTCTAAAGCAGGAATAAGAAAAAGCTTGGTTCCCCAGGGAACCAAGCTTCCATAAATTACAGGGGAAGCAGCGCTACCTTCTCCCGCTGCTTGAGCTTTGCCACCATATCAAGCCATGCTTGCGGCTTTTCCGGCAGGACGGCGTAGTAGCGCGTCAGGAAATTCACGATCAGCTCGGCAGGCAGCTCCGACATGCTGTCATCGCTCGGCATGAAGCAGAAGTCCAGGCCGGTTACCGCCTCCCCGTCGTTGTTCCAGGACGGGTGGACATAGTCGATATCGGTACGTTTGTAGCCAAGATGCGAGAGCACCTCGCGCCGTACAAACGGATCCATCGGCTTGATTCCGCCGAATTCGTAGTCGCTGACCCGATAAGGATCATAAATTTCGGCAAACATGCCAAGCAGCTCTTTCCCTTTGGCCGCCGCCAGGGCATGCAGGTCCTTCAAACGATGCTGCGCGAGGAACCGGCCGATGCCGAGTCCTTCGCGGCCGATGATCGTAAAGTCGGTCATCGCCACGTTCCAATCCTCGTAATACCGGTACTCGGTCGTCCCGACCACTTCCCCTTCATGCAGCGCTACAAACACGCGGATACCGGGGTCCTCAAGCGGTTCCTTCCACAGCTCGTATTCCAGCACCTCCTCAGGCGGAAACACCTCTTTCATCAGATTGTGCATGCTGCGAAACAGCGGGTCCTCGATACTAGTAATCCGAATATATTCCATGACTGCAAAGCCCCCTTCATTAATGGTCGTAGATTATGCCTCTTCATCCTTGCATAATGCATAGCTATGGAAGACTTTAACTAAGCCCGCCCCGTACAGCTTTAAACGGATTGCGCCATTCCATCAAAGCCCCGTAATTGCATGACTCCTCATCCTCCAGATAATCGGCCGCGACGCCGATCGGCGTGCGCCCGCAGCGAAGCAGGAACGTAATCACCGGGTCATGCAGCTTCCCCTGGACGACCGCCTCCAGATAGGATTCGGCACTCATCCTGTCCGCGTACTTGTGATAGCCCGGCATCCGGCCGCCGCCCAGCAGGCGGTCCAGCCCGCGCTGCACGGTCACATGGTACAGCGACTGGATGAGCCATTTGCCCAGCCCCAGTTTACGAAACCGGGGTCTCACGCATATATCCGCGATATAAAGCGTATTGCCGTCCGGTGTATGGGTCCGGATATACCCGTTGTCCGTTGTATCCGCCCAGGAATGAGCCGGCTCCGAAGGATCGTAATCCACGATCAGCGAGGTAATCGATCCGGCCAGCACCCCGTCCACCTCCACGCATAACGCGCCCTCGGGAAACCGGGTTATATGCTGGGTCAGCTGTTCCTTGTTCCACCACTGCTCGGATGGATACGGCGGCGGGAAGGTTTCGGATTGAATCACGATCAGCTCGTCGAAATCGTCCGCCGTATAGCCGCGTATGACAACCGGTACCGGCCGGTCGCCGTCAAATACGTAAAACCGCTGAAAATAGCTGCTCATGCCGCCCCCTGCCTTTCCGTGTTTTGTATCGATCCGTTTTACTCCCAATCCGGATAAAGATCCGTGCGGCGGTCGCGCCACGTCGTAACGGAACCTTTCTCCCGGACCTGATACAACAGGTCTAAATCCAGATCGGCTGTAATAATCATATCGTGGTTCAGCTCGCCTTCGGCCAGCAGTCCTTTCGGGGGAAACGGAACGTCATTCGGCGTAATAATGGCCGCCTGGCCGAAATTGGCCCGCATCAAATCGACCGTCGGCAGCGAGCCGACCGTGCCGGTCAGCACGACATAGACCTGGTTCTCGATCGCACGGGCGTGACTCGTATACCGGACGCGGTGGAAGCCGTGCCGGTCATCCGTGCAGGACGGACAGAAAATGACGTCGGCGCCCTTGGCCTTCGCCATCCGCACAATTTCAGGGAATTCGATATCATAGCAGGTCAGCATGGCAATCGTGCCATATTCGGTCTCGAACACCTCGAGCCCCTCGCCTGCCCCCATATTCCATCCGGTAACCTCCGACGGAGTGATATGGATCTTGGCTTGCTCGGCCACGCGCCCGTCCGGGTAGAACAGATGCGCCACGTTATACAGCTTTCCTGCCCGCCGAATCACATGCGTGCCGCCGATAATATGCATGTTATATTGCTTGGCAAGCCGGACGAACAGCTCCAGATAGCGGTCCGTGAAATCCGGCAAATCATTGATCGATAGCGCCTTTCCCTGGTCGTCCCCAATGGACATCAGCTGGGTTGTGAAGAATTCGGGAAACAGCACGAAATTAGCTTCAAACTCTTCGGCTGTCCGTATGTAATGCTCTGATTGCTGAGCGAAATCATCAAACGATTGGATCGTGTGCAGATGGTACTGCACGGCGGAAACGCGGAATTTCATGCTACTCCTCCTTAGGCCTTTGCTGGTTTCATTATATAAGATTATAGAGAACTTCGCTTGCGGAATCCATGATGATCTGTTTGGGGCGTAATGCCCGTAGAATGGGCAATCCAGTAGAGACCCGAATGCGAAATAGAAATTTGCTGCGAAAATAAAAGTAGTAAATTGGTGAAGGGCTCGGGAGCAGCTGCGTCCGGCTTGCCGAAATTGTGCGGAATTGAGGATATGGGTATTTTCGCACTCCCGCTTCTCGTACGTTGGCATCATTTTTGTGCGGCCGCTCGGGAAGTTTCCTTATATTGGTTCACACGAAACCGGGAATGTGTAAAAATATTGGAAAAAGCACCATCCGAACCCGCGCCGATTCTCGCGCAAAAGCTTGGTCATTCACGGGAGGGGGAGCATAGCAACGATGTCCATCACGATGGTCCGAACCCGCATTCGGGATGCGGTGGAGCAAGTATACGAAGCAGCGCGCGCCTGGCTCGCGAAGCACCCTTTGGTCATAAAGGTTTACTATGCATTTTCCTGGCTTTCCTTGATCTTTCTCCTGATCAGCCTCATCTTTGTTAGGGATTCCCGTCTCATGATGGTTCAGTACCTCTGGTCATTCTACGTGCTGCTGCAGTTCTGGCTGCTCTGCCGGAGCAAAACGCTCCCGTGGAAGCATGTCAGCCTGATGGTGCTGTCCGGAGTCATCCTGGTCGTGCCGCTTACGAACCTAACGATTCAGCTGCTGCATCTGATCTTTGGCGGCCGCACCTCGGATACCTGGTCCATGGCCGTAGCCACCCCCATTGTGGAAGAAGCCCTGAAGCTGCTGCCGCTCGCGGCATTCCTGTTCTTCTCCCGAAGGGCGTCTGCGCTAAGCCTCAGCGATTACGTGCTCCTGGGCGCAGCCCCGGGCGTCGGCTTCCAACTCATCGAGGAGCTCTCCAGACGCTGGGTCAATGACGGTTATCTTGCCCGGCAGTACGACTACAGCGTAACGTTGTTAGGCGGCAAAACGATCCATTGGGACCTGTTCACCCTATTTCCGGGATACTTCGAGGAAAGCATTGTACCGTTAATGATGAGTGAAGGTCATCCCTTACATACCGCAGTGATTTCCCTTGGCGTCGGATTCGCCGTCCGTTTCCGTCGTAAGCTGACTCCGTGGGTCTACCTGTTTCCGGTCATCCTGCTCCTCTGGGCCATATTGAATCACGTGGCATGGAACGGGCAAAGCCGGCTGCCGGACTGGATCATGACCGTCCACGAATGGACCGGGGAAGGCTACCGGGTCAAAGACATGTTCCTGCTTATGCTGGCGGGCGGCTTGATCATGGACTACGTCGACTTGAACAAGGTTAGACAGCGCCTGCCTAGGTACGGTCAGGAGCCCATGCTTAATCCGTTCTCCGAGTTGTTTCATACCCTAACCGCGCTGTTCAGCAGCAGAAAAAGGTTCGGAAATCTCCTTGCCTTTTACAGAGCAAGGCGTGAGCTCGGCTTCTCCTTTCTATATGGGAATGAAGAGGCTAAGAGCCGGGAACTTACCGTTCATGAGCATTTGCAAAAATACGGGGTGCTGCTCGGAGCCCTGGCCGTTCTCCTGCTTGCCGCAGGCGTCTTCTCGGGATTTCAGATGGTGCAGACCCCGGATTCCGCCTGCTTCGCCTGCCTGTTCGATTCGCTTCAGAGCTGGTGGGACCGCCTCAGCGGGTGGGAGCAGGCAGCGATCGTTCTCGGCGCGTTCGCCCTGGGCTTTATGTTCGTCGGGTTCTGGCCCGCCCTCGGGCTTGCCTTGACCGGACTCGATATCGCATCAAGCGGACACAGCATTGCCAGCTACATCCGCGATCCGAAGAAGCTGCTCTCGCCGCAGCATGTGCTGGCGGGGCTCACGGCCTTTCTTCTCGACCGGATTCCGGTAGGAAGAGGGCTGCGATGGCTGTCTGACCGGCTGGGACCGAGAGCAAAGGGCCTGCTGGATGCCATTCAATCGAAGCTCGGCCTTAAACCAAAGCCGGACGGCGACACGCGGGGCATGCCTGACCGGCATGAAACTCCGAACGGAAAGCCGGAGCCCGAGAACCGGCAGCCGGACGATAAGCCGGAAGACACTAAACCCGGCCAAAACAAGCCCAACGATAAACCGGAAGATAACAGACCTGACGAGAATAAACCCGATGAGAATAAACCAGATGTGAATAAACCCGACGAAAATAAATCCGGGGAGAATCATCCGCCGGAGAACAAGCCGGAGGATTCCGGCTTGACCGAGCCTACTACGTCCGGCGGCGAGCCGCGAGGCAATTACGAAACGCCTGATCCCAACGACCCGCGGCCGATCATGCGGCAAAACGAAACCGCCGACCTGCTGGCCTCGCAAGGGTACGATGTTGAAATGCTCCCCGGCACGAAGGGCGGCAACGGACACGGCATTCTGCCCGAATCTAATCCGGATTTTCTGATCAACGGCAAAGCCTTTGACTGTTATTCGCCTGATACGGGCAACGTCCGGAATATCTGGTCCACGGTTGTTGGCAAAACCGAGCGGCAGGCCGGCGGCATCGTTCTGAATCTCGACGATTACACGGGCTCGATGGATAAGCTGATGAAACAGTTCGATGATTGGCCGATCGAGGGCCTTGACGAGCTGTTCGTTGTTAAAGACGGGACCATCACGAGATGGTTTCCAAAATAGAATAGGAGTGGATCTCGGTGTTTTACAATTTATATTTGGGAACAGGCTCATCGTTCGAGGAACTGAGCGCAACGCTTGTAACGCTGCATGCCGGGGACGGGGACGTCATTCGACATACGCCGGAGGAGCTTGTCATTTCATTCGACTGGGCAACCATGACCGCCCAAGAAGGCGGACAGGGATTGATGTTCAAAAGCGAGGATTACGGCATGCCGCTCCGGTTCAGCCTGTGGTTCGACATCCTGCCGAGCCAGCCGGACTGGGCAGAGAAGCTTATGGCGTTCACAGGGCGCCTGCTCAGCCGGATTGGAGGTGATTGCATTCTGGAGTCCAACGGGGATACCCCGATTCTGACCAGAACGGGGAGCCGCATCGTGGTGGACGATAAGAAGCTGAAGGGAACCGCCAAATTTCCGTTCCACGCGCTGAAGCTCTCTTTTGTCGAGGGCGATTTGGAGAAAGTTTAAATTTTTTTTCGAAAAAACATTGAACCATTCGGGCTGGTAAAACGTACTAAGTGATACATCAACCATAAGGAGGTTTATCATTGAAGAAACGACTTTCACGAATGTTGGCAGGCTTGCTCACGCTTACCCTGTTGGTTCCATCAGGCGTTATGGCTGCAAGCGGTGACCCGGCGGCCTCGACCAAAGGACTTCAGGAGATCGCTGCGGAGAAAGCGGCGCTTCTTACCGAGCAGTACGGTACGATCAGCGTCCAATATGCCCTAATCGACAACGGAGAGATTAAAGCATCGGGCCAGTCGGGCATGAACGATATAGAAGGAAAGATCCCGCTCACGAAGGATACGATGTACGGCATCGGTTCGACGAGCAAAGTGTTTACGACCGCTGCGGTGATGAAGCTGGTGGAGGCCGGAAAGATTAATCTTGATACGCCTTTGGTCCAGTACATACCCGAATTCAAAATGAAAGACGAGCGCTACAAGAAGATCACCCCGCGCATGCTGCTTAACCATTCCTCGGGCCTGCAGGGCTCCAGCCTTGGCAATGCCTTTTTGTTCGAGGATAACGACACCTACGCACACGATACGCTGCTTGAGCAGCTGTCCACCCAGACGTTAAAAGCAGATCCGGGCGCATTCTCCGTATATTGCAACGACGGCTTTACATTGGCCGAAATTTTGGTGGAGCGCGTCAGCGGCAAAGATTTTACCGCATTCATTCATGAGCATTTTACAAAGCCGCTGGGGATGAACCATACCAAGACGTCACAGGACGATCTGGATCTCGACCAAATGGCAGGCCTGTACTATCCGACGTATCCGGAGCAGCTGCCGAATGAGACGGTCAACGTGATCGGAACCGGGGGCATTTACTCCACGGCGGAAGATCTTGTTAAGTTCGGTACCATCTTCACCGGCGAAGCCAAGGGTATTCTTTCGGAAGCCTCCTTACGCGCGATGGAGCAGGAAGAGTACAAACGCGGCTTGTGGCCGGAGGATGCGGACAACTCGTTCGATTTCGGCCTTGGCTGGGACAGCGTGCGGCTGTATCCGTTTAACGACTACGGCATGAAGGGTCTGGTAAAGGGCGGCGATACGATCCTGTACCATGCTTCCCTCATCGTGCTTCCGGAGCAGGATATGGCTGCTGCTGTATTGTCATCCGGCGGCTCCAGCTCGACGAACCAGCTGCTGGCAACCCAGCTGCTGCTCCATGCTTTGAAGGAGAAGGGTACAATTAAAGAGTTCAAGCCCGACAAATCGTTCGGCAAGCCGGTGCAAGCCGAGCTTCCAAGCGACCTGCTGAAGTATGACGGATACTACGGTGCTTCCAAGCAGCAGATTCGTGTAAAGCTGGATCCAAAAGGCGTGCTCAGCCTCTCTGTTCCGCAAGTGCCGAATTATCCGGAAGAAAAATATATTTATACCAAGGATGGTGCCTTCATCGATGAGGCCGGCACGATTAAAGCCAGCTTCGTCACGGAAGACAACGGCCGAACCTATCTCTGGGTAAGACAATATGCCACCGTTCCGGAGCTCGGACAGGTAGCGATTTCCCAATATCTAGCCGAAAAGCTGGACGAGAACAAGCTGACCGCTGACGTCGAGGCGGCCTGGAGCAAGCGGGATGGCAAAACCTATTATCCGCTGAACGAAAAATACACGTCCCTCGCCTACTTCATGATGAAGCCGACCATGCAAATTGCCCGCAATCCTGAGCTTAAAGGTTATGTGCTCGACATGGCAATCACCGATCGCGACCGGGCAACGACCAAGCACAACGTTCCGGGTACGGGCAGCCGGGATACGCTGGACATCGAGTTCACCAAAGAAAAGGGTGTCGAGTATTTCAACGCTTCCGGAACGCTGTATATGAGCGAAGACGGCCTCAAATCCCTGTATAAGGGCAAGCGATCCACGGTGACCATTCATTCCGACGGATACGCCAAATGGTATACGGTTCCTAAAGGAGCGGCCGGCAAGACCCTTACCGTCACATTGCCTGCAGAAGGCGCATTTGCCGTCTATGACGAACTGGGAACGGTCCTGAACTACTCCCTTGTCAGCGGATCGAACGAAGTTAAGCTGCCGGAGAACGGCACGATCGTGTTTGCCGGTGCCCCGGGCTCGGTATTCGGCGTTCAGCTGAAGTAAGATTCCGATTGACATCGTCTTGGGTTCCCTGAACTTATCCGATTTTTTATTATGCATGAACGATAAGAAAAAGGTCTGTCGACGTACTCTTAAAAAGATGACCAATCGCGTGTTGCGATCGTTTTCCGTGCGTGATCAGACAGCGGATTCTCCGAAGCTTATACGCTCTGATATTCTAAGAAAGGCACCTTCGAACAATAGCCCGAGGCCGGGGTTCGAAAGGTGCCTTTTTTCGTTTACTGTTATGCGGGGCAGGCGAAACCGGTCGGTTCGCCGAATCGGTGCTTCTTAGGGAACCCGCGCCTCCCGCTTTACCGATCGGGACGGCACCGGAACGTGAGCCGTGCTCCAGGCCTCAGCCGTAAGGCGAAGCAGCGGCGGCCCTGCTCCGACGGCTGAACATCCCCTTCTCCGGAGAATGAGCATGCTCCGGTCCATTCCGGCAAGGAAACGACCGTATCGGTCTGTCGCTCGGCGTGAAGCTCGGCCTGCAGCCATCCGGTATCGGTGTCCCACTCGGCGGCAATCTGCCCCGTATGGAATCTCCAACCGGCATACCGGCCCCTGCGCCAGCGTCGAGGCAGGGCTGGGAGCAGCCTCACCATGCGCGGCGATACCTGCAGCAGCATTTCCTGCACCGCATGAACCCATCCCATATTCGCATCGAGCTGAACAGGGGCAGCAGGCATATCCATGCAAATCCCCATGCCTCTCCAATCGTTATGGAGCGTAAACAGATTTGGCAGCAGACAGGAGCGCGCCAGCATATCCAGACATTCCAGCGCATGATCCCCATCGCCAAGCCGGGCGTAGATGGAAGCCATATGGGCCAGCGACCAGCCGCTTTGCGCCTCGATGCGGCGCAGCCGCACCGCGTTCTCGCAGGCGCTGAACAGCTCAGGTGACGATTCCCGGGTAATTTCATGACCGGGAAACAGAGGGTAGATATGCGAAAGATGCCGATGATCATAGCGATCCTCGAAGGCGGGATCCAGCCATTCCGCCAAGGCGCCGTCACGGTTCGTCCGATAGGGCGGAATTTTCGCCAGCATCCGTTCGTATGCGGCTCGTTCCATATCCGGAACGCCGATCGCTCTTCCCGCTTCGATGAGATGGGTAAGCAATTCCTTCAGAATGGCTATGTCCATCGTTGCATTCACCGTCGTCGGCATGGGGTGAGCCAGCTGTCTGCCGTCTTCGGGCATAAAATTGCGCGGCGTATTCTCCGGTGAAACCGAAGGATACAGCTTGAGGAAGCCGTCCTCGCCTTCCGTCGCAAAATCGGCATAGAATTGCCAGGCCTCCTGCATAAACGGCAGCGTCTCCTCTTGAAGAAACCGGGTATCCCCCGTGTACAGAAAGTGCTCGTAGAAATGCCGGGACAGCCACCCGGCAGCCCCCGTCCAGTTCAAGATGACGGGCACGATCTGACTGGGTGAGCCGATCCCTGGCGTGGTGCCTGCCGGAATGTATATCCCTCTGCAGCCGTACAGCTTGCGGGCATTGTCGCGGAAATCCTCCATCAGACTGCCGTAATAACGGAATAAGGGCTTGACCAGCTCGGACAATCCGCCGACATTGGCATGCCAGTGCATCATCTGTATGTTTTCGTTGGCCATGTGATGGCACCAGACCAGACGGTAGTCACCGCCCCATAAGCCGTATAACCCGAACGGACCCGATTCCGCCCCTGTCCCGCTGATGAACAGATACCGGCCATACGCCCACATTTTGCGGGCAAGCGCAGCTGGGGCCTGGCCTTCATAAGCCTCCAGCAGCAGCTCTTCGCCTGAGCGACCGTCATCGGAGGCTCCGCTCAGCTCCAGGGCAGCGGAATGGAACAACGGCCCATGCAGCTCGGCATGCCGCTGAAGGAGCCGTTCGTATTCACATGCATCCGGAAGAGCAGCCAGCTCCTGCTCGAGCTCCTTCCACTTCGCTTCGCGCCGCCCTCCGACAAACACCTTAACAAGAATCAGCGCCTTTCGCATGGCTTCAAACCTGATCGTCGTCCCTTCCTTACCGGTATGGGAGCGCCCGTCCTCGCCGATGATCCGCAGCACGGCCCCGAAGTCTTCCCCGTCATCGTTGCGGGCGGCATATCGGATATAGCAGCCTTCGGCTTGAATGGTCAGCGAATCGGCCAGCTCCTTAAACTCGGGGGAATCCCCCCAGCGCTCGCTCGGATAGAGTATCAGTCCAATCTCGCCGGAAACGGTGCAGAGCTTCCCTCCTCCATCCCCTGGATCGCCAGCTCGCTCGGCTCGTGCACCGGAAGGGGAGCAATCTTCCCATACAGGCTCACCGAGGCGGATGTCGTAAACGACAACCGAATCCGCGCGGGAAACAAACAGCCGCCTGACATACCGGGACGCACCATCGGACCACCGGACGGATACCTCCCCTGTCTCCATATCAAGCGTACGCCGGTATTCCCGGAATGCCCGGCTTCCAGGCATCCGCAGCTGGATCGCCGCCAGCGGAAACCGGGAGGCAAGCTTGGTGCCGTACCCCCGCTCCCGCAATGCGTTCGCCAGCTTCCAGCTGGCTTCGGCATGGCGCCCTTCATCCATTAATCTTCGCGTTTCCGGCAGTGCAGAACTGACATCCGGCAACGGGTCCTTCCGTCCCCAATGCCACAGCCCTTCATGGTTCAGCAGCACCGTCTCTTCCTGAACCCCGCCGAAGACGGAGGCCCCGATCGTGCCGTTCCCGGATGGCAGCGCCTCTCGCCACATATTGCGCCACCAGGATGCCGGATATCGCAAAGTCAGCAGATTCCCGGCATTCATTGAGGGCGACCGCCTTCCCCTTCCGCCGCCAGTCTCTCCATTTCCATGCTGGCCAGCAGGAGCGGAGCGACGCCCATTAACGAGTCGCTGACAACCTGCTCGCTGATATAGTACGCATACGAGCCGTCACGGTATTTGCGCCCGCCAAGTCCTGCGCCGTGGCAAATGCTGTGAAGATGGACACCCTCCCCGTCCACGGTAACGAAGCGCTTCTTAATGCCTTCATAGGCGCGTTCCACGACCTCCCGGTCGATTTCGGCCAAATACTTGAGGCGAATGCCCTTCGCCAAAGCGTAGGTCAGCATGCAGGAACCGGAAGCTTCCAGATAGTTGCCCTGCCGGCCGTTGCAGTCCATGACCTGATACCACAAACCGCTTGCCTGATCCTGAACCCGTACAAGGGCATTGGCCATCCGCTCGAAAATGCCCATCAGCTGCCCGCGCTGCGGATGCCGGACCGGGAAGAACTCCAGGACATCCACAAGCGCCATGGCATACCACCCCATGGCGCGTCCCCAGACGTGCCGTGAGCGCCCGGTCTCCTTATCGCACCAGCGCTGCTCCCGGCTCTCGTCATAGGCATGATGCAGCAGCCCCGTCTCTGGATTGCGCGTCCTCCGCTCGATAAGCAGCAGCTGCCGTGCTGCCTCGTCAAACCATTCCGGCTCCCCGAACGCAGCCGCATACTCCGCCATGAACGGAGAGGACATATAAAGACCGTCCAGCCACATCTGATACGGATAAATCTTTTTGTGCCAAAAACCGCCCTCATCCGTCCGCGGCTGCCCGATCAGCTGGGACGCAAGCAGCTCGGCGGCTTGGCGGTACCTGGCTTCCCCCGTGGTCCGCCACAGGCGGAGCAGATTTTTGCCTTTGTTGATATGATCCAGATTGTATTCCTCAAGCGTGTACCCTGCGATCGAGCCGTCATCCCGGATAAAGACATCCATGTGGCGCTTAACCGCCTCATGATACCGCTGCTCACCTGTCCAATCGCCCAGCCTTCCAAGCGCGGTTAGAGCCATTCCAGCCACATATCCCCACTTGTTGGCGATGCCCGGGTGATACCCGTCCACGCAGGCGGACAGGATCGTGTCGCCGATGCGGACCGGCATCCGTTCCGTAACTGTTGCTTCTGTCAATGTAATTCACTCCTTTCTCTTCATTTCAGACCGAGAACGGGGGCAGCATATCGAACTGATCGGGCATGTCAACCAAATACAGGTTGGCGTAGCCGTTTTTGTCGCTTGTGAACAGCAGCCGTTTGCCCTCCGGATCAAAGCGCGGATGCGCATGCACCTTCTGGGAGTGAAAGCTGCACCGCAGCTCGCACAGCATGCTCGGCCCCTGATATATCCCGCCGGCGTCCTTGCGCCACACCGAGAGCGTGCGGACCGCCCCCTTGCCGTCGACGACGGCCTGCCCGAGGCCATCGGCATACGCATGCCACGTATCAAAGCCGAATTCCGTCTCCTCCATCGCCGTATTGTCATACCGGATGCTGCCGAAAAAATTCGTGCCGTCTACGCGAAAGCCGTGATACCCGATCGTTACGCCGTCGGGATAAAAGAACTCATGGCCTACTTTCTCTCCCGGCTCGAGGCGCTCCCGGATTTTCCAAACCTCTCCGCTCCGCAGATCCAGCCCCCATATGCGATGGTCCACCTCATGCCAGGGGCCTTCGTGGCAGAACGTCATCAGCCACGGCTCCACCGGCGAAGCGTTGATATGGGTGATGAAGTTATGGTCTTCATACAGTGTCTCCGGCTGCGTCCTCCCTTCCGCATCCAGCCGGATGATCCGGCTGTCGGGCTGAGCCTGCATCAACTCGCGGTGGCCGACGTAGCCATTGCCCAGATCAAGCTTGATCCGGTCCGACAGATCTTCCTGGATGCACGTAACCACCGACCGGCCGCCGGCCGGGCAGCTTAAATTGCCGATCGTGTAGCCCTGAGGCGCCTCATATAGCTCCACTTCCTCCAGCGTTGCAAGATCGAGCCGGCGTACGCTTCGGCCCACCCGGACGAATGCCGCGGTCCCATCCGGCAGCAGACAGGCATCGAGCTCATCATTATCCGGATAATCGGTCAACTGCAGCATCTCGCCGCTCTCCACCTCCATGCTGTACAGGTTGGCGCTGTTTTCGCGGTCCGATACGAACAGCAGCCGCCGTCCCCCGTCATACCATCCGTTTTCCGTAAAATACAAATGGTGGCTGTGTGCCTTGTAGTCGGTCAGCTGCGCGACCTCAACTCCCGTCAACCGGTCCCGGTATTGCCTCCGTTCCGGTTTCCATACCGTTCCTTTTGCCATAATGCCTTCCTCCAGTCCAGCGTATTCCCCATCCTTCGAACCAGGGTTCATCCAATGCTACAACAATGCTACAACCACGGCTTCAATCCTTCCCACTGCACATTCCAGCCGCTGGACGGAAATCCGGGAGCGCCCGGGTCCTCCTGCCCCTCCCAGCCGCAGGCCATCATGGCAACCGCCGCAAGCAGTCCGCCATTGCCCGGCAGGTATGCGGACAAGCCGGGACGCTGATAATTGTGCCCATTCGGCAAATACGTGTTCTTCACCTCGTCCATCAAGAGAAAATCGACAGCCAGATCGCGCTCGCCTAGCCTGGCCGCCGTCATGGCACATACCGGAAAGTCCCATCCCCATGCCGTCTCCCACTGCCACACGTCCTTCACCTTCTTCAGCGTACGGCGCATCGTTTCCCGATCGATCAGCCTGCCCGGAAGCACGCCCAGCGCACACAGCATGGACGGATGATCATGATTCTTCGCCGTAAACGTATCTGGGGCCAGCGCATGAGCCAAATAGACGCCATCCTTCTGCGGCGGCGATGCCATCCTGCCTGCTACCTCCGCCCAGCGCGGATTCGGCCGGATCCCCATGCGGCCGGCCCACTTCACCGCAATATGAAGGCCATATCTCCAATATTCCAGCTCATACGGCGGGTTGACGCTGCCGTCCATAGGGTGGCATTCCTGCGCAGGAATGAGCGGCGGACCGAGATCGAAAGCGCCGGTCTCCTCATTCCAATGGGCATAGGACACCATAAAGTCAGCCGATTCGAACACGATGTCGCGGAGTCTTCGCAGTGTCGCCGTTGTCGGTTCCGCCTTATAGCACAGCTCCGCCATCGCGATCGGATGCGGCTGCTGCCAGATCAGGCCGGGAGCGACGGGCGACGGACAGGGATAGCCGTCAAAGCCCACCATCTTCGGCCAGCGGGCTCCCTCATAGCCTTGCATCCTGGCCAGCTCGCGGGCGACCGGCAGGATGCGGTCGTACCAGCCCATGCTGCGCCGCAGAATCGAAGCCCGGCCCCATAACGCAAAATGTGCCGCATGCCACCAGTGCATCTCCAGATGCGCTTTGCCGAACCAGCTGTTGTACATAAGGCCGGTTTCCTGCGGCGGCATGGAGCCGCCGCTGTGAACGGCGCACAGCCATTGCGACAAGACCACCCGCCGCTCCAGCTCAAAGGCCCGCGGATCGGAGCTGCCCTCGAAGCTGATCGCCCCCCCGCTCTGCCAGAAGGCTTCCCAGTGACGGGCGCTGGCTGCCGTTATGTCTTCCACCTCGGCGGCAGCGGGCGTACTCGGAGCAAATCCGACGGAGAACGCCAGCTCGTCAACATGCGTTTCGCCCGTTCCTTCCGGATGCAGCGTAAACTCATGCTGACCCGTCTGCTCGAGCCGCCCCCCGCTCCACTGCCACCGGACGGCATAGCGGTCCTCATCCATCGTTCGTTCGATCCAGGCCGCCCCATCCTCCTGCCGGAGCAGAACCGTTTCATGACGATGGTCATTCGCCCAGTCGAGCTGCACGGACTTGGACCAGGAGGTGTGCGTCATATCCGGTGCGGGAAAGCGGATAAATACCTGCAGCTGCCCTTTGCCAACAAGCGGCGAGACGACTTTCACGCCCAGCAAATCCGCATCAGGATGGCAAACCGTCGTCACGTCGACAGGCACCCCGCGAACGGTAAAGCGGCTAGACAGGACCCCGGTCCAGAGGTCGAGCTTTTGCCGAAATCCGCCCGCATGACCGTAATCAAGCTCCTCTCCCGACTCATCCAAAAATCGGAAGGCCAGGCGGCCGAGATGAAGGCGATGGGGATTTTGCCTCAGCCATTGATACGCCTCCTCCCGATCCCCGGGCTTCATCGGATAACCGACCTTGCGGCCATGCGTGTCAAACGGTTGAAGCGCGGCATCCTTCCAATCGAATCGGCGGCGTCCCCCCGTAAAGTGCCAGCCCCAGTTCGATTGGGTCCCGAGCGGCACCTCGTATTGCTCGGGAAACGTCTGCAGCCCGGTAATATCCGCGGTAAACGCGAATTCCCCATTGCCGACCGACAGCGGCGATAATGGATTCAGCCTGTCGAACTCCGGATGATGTCGTTCTACAATCTGCTTTCTCTCCATCTCCATGCTCTCCTTCCATGCTGTGGACATGCCCTGTTATTCGTATAAGGCGTCCATTCGGGTTCTCATCATATCCCGGTACTTTCCCGGGGTGATATCCTTGAATTTGCGGAAGCTCCGGATGAAGCTGTTCTCGTGCTGATAACCAACCATCAGGGCGATATCGGATATTTTCCGGTCGGTCTTGATCAGCAGCTCCCCGGCGCGTTCCATCCGCAGCCGGGTTAAGTAGTTGTAAATCGTTTCATTGGTCTCCTGCTTGAACAGCTGGCTGGCCAAGCTGCTGCTGATGCCGATGGAGTCGGCGATTTCCGGAATGCCGATCGGCTCTCCGAGATGCTGCTCCATGTATTCCATCATCCGCTGGCACAGGATAAAATCCTTGCTTCCGATCAAGCGTCGGTAGCGTTCGGACAATGCGTTAATCAGGCCCGTCAGCTCCGCTTCGATGTCCTCGATATACATCGTGGCGAGCCGGCCGGCCGATTCTGCCTCGGCTCCTTCCCCGCCCGGGCAGAGTCCCTGCAAGCGTTCCAATAAAGACTGCAGCGCGGCAAGCGCTTCCGTCGGATACCAATATCGACTGCGGATATTGCCGGCAATACGCTCCAGCAGGGCCACCGCTTTTTCCCCTTCCCCGCTCTCCACGGCGGCCAGCAATTCCCGTATTCCGTCTTCCGGCGCTTGCTTGTCGGTTACCTCATGGGCGGATACGTCCTGGAACGGCACGAGCTGGCCATAGCCTCTGTATAAACGGTAGGTTAACGCATTCTCCGCCTCCAGCATGGCCTGCTTCAATTTACAGACATCGCTTTGCGGCATGCTCATGCCCGCAGATACGCTGAACTTCAGCAGCCGGGACACCGTTTCGATCGCCTCAGCCATTGGCGGACGTCCTTCGGCCTCCTGAGGCTGAAGGAGAATCGCCATTCGGTCTGCCCCGAAATCGGCGCAGGCGACCCTCCATTTCGGCTCATGCAGCTCGGCTATGATATTGGCCAAGGCGAACTTAAGCAAGGAATGATCGCTTGCCGGGAACCGGCGCGACCACGAGTCGTAACGGTCAATCGACAGCACGGCTACCGTCACCGGAGCATCGGTCCATTCGGCAAAATAACGGGACCACTTCTCCCGGATCTCACGCCGTCCGCTCATATGCCCCGAGTGGATATCGTGCAAAAATTTGGACGCCGCATCCGGGATCGTCTCCCGAACCAATTGGGACAGATGGGCATGGTTGCTCAGCAGCTCTCCAGCAAGCTTCTCCAGATCGATGCGGTCCGGGCTGGACATCTTCCCTTCGTAGGCGCTAAACAACTGCTTCAGCCGCCGCACCGGCCGGAATGCAGCCGAGTTCACGTACAGGATCGTAAGCGCTCCCAGTGCCAGGGCAGCTACCGAGACCGACAGCACGGTGTCGCGCACCTTCTTGGACTGGGCCAGCAAACTGTCCTGCGACACGATGGATACATATTTCCAGCCGGTGAGCGGCGATTCGATCTGGTTCACCAGCAGCTTCTGCCCTTCATGAACAAAATCGCCGAAGCGGTCCTCCTTCAGCTCGTTCAGCGCCTGGGTCACGGCATCCGGCTTAAACTCCGAATTGGAGACCGAGTACAGCACATGACCCTGCTGATCCACGATATACCGCATGCTGTCCACTTGCGAAAGCGCGGGCGGGTTAAGCTTGGCAAACAGCTCCGTTTCCCGCAAATTCACCGCTACGATGCCTCGAAATTTGCCCTGAATCATGATCTTTCGGAACAGCGTCAGCTCAGAGCCCTTGTTCCCCGCCCCCTCGGGAACATGCCGCTTGCGGATCGTCATCATGTCGTCACCGAATTCGTCCGCGATGCTGGTCCACTCGGAATCCACGAAGGTCAGCCTGCTGGAGCTGTAGCCTTGGGGCAGTGAAACGAAGCTGCCCCGCTCGATGTCATAAACGTATATGCTGTTGATGTACTCCGAATTGTTGATCCAGGTGGACAGGAGCCGGTACAAGGTGGAAATATTGGAGACCGAATTCTGGTTCTCGCTCGTCAGGAAATGGTAAACATGCTCGTTCACGGCGACCTGGACCGCGATTTTGTCGCTTTCCCGGATCGAGTCGTCAATGAATTTCATGCTGATCTGCAGCATTTGATGCTGCGGCTCGCTCAGCTCCTCCTGCAGCACCGATTTGGAGGTGTAATAGGAGGTCAGGCTGACGGCCAAAATGATCAAGAATACGGACACGGTCAAAATGAGCACCAGTCGGGCCTGCGTCTGGGCCAGCGAATATTTGAGCCACTTACCGATCGTTTGGAACATATCCATCCCCGCTTTACTACCAGTTTGGTTCCATTATAGCCTACGCTCCGCTCCTGCCGTCATTAGGAATTAAGCGTTTTCACGCACTCCTGCCCCGTCCTACCTTTTAACTTATTGCGGATCTAAGTGTCCTGAACTTACGTACCATGGGCACCGGGAGCCGCCGATGTCTTCAGCTGTGGGTCGTCTTCCAGTTCCCGTGCTGTATGACGCATCAGTTGAAGGAGCTCGACGCCGGCCAGAAGCACAATGCCGATGCCGTGCGTGTCGTTCACATTCCACGACAGGTCGTGCTTGTAATACGAGTGGGAGGTGGACCAGCTGCTCCCCTTGCATACGCCGAATACATTGCCTTTGCCGTCAATCGCCCGGGCGGTCAGGCCCTCCCACCCCGAGACGGCTGCCTGCGCGTAGAGCTGGGTCGACCGAAGCCAGCCTCGCCGTACGCCCCGGGCCATGCCATAGATGAACATCGCGGTGCACGACGCTTCCTCATAGGATTCGGGATCGGTCAGCACTTGGTGCCACAGCCCGTTTACGCCCTGCACCCGTCGGTACCCTTCCGCCAGCTCACGGTAGAACTGCAGAAGACGCTCGTAGTCGGGATGGCCGGTCGGAAGCACGGCGAGCAGCTCGGCCAGCGAGAAGAATACCCACCCGTTGCCCCTCCCCCATACCGTACGGGAAGGCAGGCCCCGCCGAACGTCATAGACATGCGACATCAGCTGCAAATCCGGCATATACAAGTAAGACTTATACAGCAGCAGCTGCTTTGCCGCTTCGTCCAAATAGCGGGAGTCGCCGGTCAGCTCCGCATACCGGCATAGAAACGGCACGCTCATATACATATCGTCGCACCACATCGTCAGGTCCATGCTGCGGGAAACGCCGACCTCCCGGTAGAGGGCGCCGTCCGGCAGCCGGGATTGAACGGTCATGATATACCGGGCGATATCGTCAGCGGCCCGGCGAGCCCCTTTCAGCGACCGAAGGCGGTCAGCGAGGATGGCGAGCGCGCCGAAGGAGCCGCAATCATCCAGACTGTCGATATCGGACAGCTGATTGTTCAGCCCGGCTGCGCCGAACCGTTCCCGATCCCATAACGCGTACTCGTAATGGGAGGTAGCGAACTCGACATGCCGCAGAACGTAATGCTCAAGATCAGGGCGATGCAGCGTTCTGCTCGTTTCAAGCAGGCCGTAAAGCGTTACGCCCAGCGGATAATTCCATCGGCCAAACAGCTCGTTCTCCAGAAACGGCCGAATGCATGCACCCGATTCGCCTCCCGTCCAGAACAGCTTCTCCCCGCCCGGCTGAGCGAGGGTATCCATGCCAAAATACTCGGATATTTCAAGCTCCGCATCCGCACGGAATGGACCGAGATACAGCCATTCTCCCTTGAGGCCGTGCACCTTGCGGGGCGCGCACAGCATCCCGGAGGGGGAAACCTCATCGATGCGAAATCCCCATCCGTCCGGGCCGCATTCGCACCGGGCCGTCAGCTCTCCGCGTCCTGCGGGGGCATCGAGCGTGAAGCGGAAGCTTCCCGCCTCGGGATAAAAGCCGGCTTCCCGGCCGTTCCATTCAAACCGCACCGGTCCGTAGGCGGTTCCGGACACCAGGACCTTCGCCGGGGCCAAGCTGCGGTTAATGACAGCCGCCCAGGCATATGCGGCATATCCCGGCTTGTCGCCATACATGACGGACATGGGGCCTTTCGGGCTGCCAGCGTCGACTCTCTCACCATGCTCCGCTCGTGCTGGGAGCCAGTCCGTTCCCGTGAGCGCCTCGCTCTTCACGATACCGGGGATGACCGGAAGCGAGCGGGAGAGCGGCCTTGTCACGATCCAGCCCTCCTCCCCCTCCCTCTCCGTTGACGGAGCCAGAAAGCAATACGGTTTGTTCTTACGGTTGCTCGTACCGAATACACCTCCGGCTCCCCCGGGTCCAGGGCGGAATTCCAGGACGAAGTGGTTCCACCCTTCGGTGAGCTCGATCCCGATTCTGACCGGCGTGTCCGGATCCGCCGCCTCTCCCTGCGCGGAGCCGAACCGCTTTCTCCCGTTATGATACAGCCGTACCGGTCCGTCGCTCTGGATCAGGAAGGGAAAGGTGTGCCCTTCCCGGACCCACAGCTTCCCCCAGGCATAAACCACCTGGTCTTCCGTCATCTCCGGAAACATGTCCCCGATCGGAAATACGTAAGCGTGATCCCCCCGCTTGCGAATCGGCCCGCTGCGGCTAACCCGGTACACCGGAGGGTGAGGAGGATGATCGCCTACATAACGCTGGGCGATGACCGTAAGAGCATGCTCAATCGAGCTTCCCTCCGTCTGGTAGGCCAAGCCCTCCGCCGGATCGAAATATTCGCTGCTATCCTGTTTGCTCATGCTTTTGTCAGCTCTCCTTTCCAACCTGCAAGCACGTCCTGGATCGCCACCGGCTTCCCTTCCTTGGCCGAGCGCCACACCGCTTCCCCTGTTGCAACCGAATACGCGCCGTCCGCTGCCCCCGATAAGACGGAATAGGGCCTGGATCGGTCCTCACCCAGGAACAGATCGTTCAAAAGCAGCGGATCGCCTCCTCCATGCCCGCCTTCCCGATGCACCACATGGATCGTTTCTTTGGAGCCGAACAACGGGAAATAGTCGATGGTCTGGACCGGAGTCGGAAACGGGGTCCTGGACGGAGCATGGTATTCGGTCGTCTCCAGGCGGCCCTTCGTGCCGTTTATCGCCAGACGGTAGCCTTCGTACGGCAGCGAGAAGTTGACGGAATAACTGAGCAGCGCGCCCCCGTTGTATCGGATAGCGGCCGCATACGTATCCTCGATGTCAATCTCGGAGTCAAAGATGCACTGGTCCGGGCGGTAACCCGTGTACGGAAATTGCCGCCCTTCCGCCGCAAGGAGACCGAGGTGATCATCCTTCACATGGCGCGCATTCCAGCGCGTGTAGTAGGCACAGCGGCTTGCTGCCGTGCAGGTGCCGCAATGGCGGCCGTCCACCCGCTCCGGGTTAAGCTCGCCTTCGGATCCGTAATAATGAAGGGCCCCGTAAGCGAAGGCTTCGACCGGCCGCTGATTGATCCACCAGCCGACGAGGTCGAAATGATGGGTGCTCTTGTGGATGGAGAGGCCGCCGGAAAGCTCGCGCCGGCGGTTCCATCTTTTGAAATAGCTTGCTCCATGATACGTATCCAGGTACCAGTTCAAATCCACGGAAGTAATGCGGCCAAGCCGGCCCTCCCATACCATTTCCTTGATCTTGTCGTGAACGGGAGCATAACGATAGTTGAACGTGACGGTTACGCTGCCTTTGCTTGCCCTTTCCGCTTCCAGCACCCGCCGGGCGTCCGCCCCGGTCGTGACCATCGGTTTCTCCGTGATGACATCCAGATCGTGCTCCAGCGCGGCGACGATATAACGCGCATGCGTATCATCCCGTCCCGCTACAATCACGACGTCCGGCTTCGTCTCCTCGATCATGCGTTCGAACTCCTCTTCGCCGTAAACGGCGATGGCCGGATGCTCCGGAAAACGTGTGCGGAACAGCTCAAAACGCTCCGGGTCTGTGTCGAGCAGCGCCACCAGCTCGCTCCGCGGGGCATACGTCGTCAAGATCGGCTTGGCAAACATCCCAAGCGCCCGTCCGCTGACACCGCATATCGCATATTTCTTCTTCATTAGCATCACATCCTCGAATACCATTCCTCAACCCGCTTGGTGACTTCTTCCCCTCCGGACGTATACCAACGATCCACGAATTCATCGAACTTCTCCAGCGGCCACTCGCCGATGACAATCTTGGTCAAGTATTCCTGGAACAGCTTATGGGATTGAATATCGGGATATCCCTCGTACACGGTGCTCGGCAGCCCGTCGCCGGCAATCCGCTTGGCGTCCGCGGTGCTTACCTCGAAAATGTCCTTCACCATCTGCTGCATGTCTTCCGGGATCGTCTCCTGAATCCGGATGTTCATGTCCTCCTCGGTCGTCAGGTTGCGCATGCCGAGGGCGAGCGGCCGGCTGTCCTCTGGAGGGAGCAGCACTTTCTTGCCGTCCACGACTTCATGCTGCAGTCCCTCGATGCCGAACCGGATAAACTCGTCGTTGGAACGGTCATAGAAGAAATCCAGCAGCTTCAGGGCTGCAGGCGCGTTGGCTTCGGCTTTAGTCGGAATGATCCATTCGGGCTCGCCCATGCTTTTTTGCGTGACATATCCCTCATAGCCCTCCGCTTTCGGAAGCGGCATGCCGACGACATACGCATCCGGGGCTTTCTGCTGAATCGCCGTAAAGCGGTCGCGCAGGTTCGCCGGAAGATGGTACCAGCTGCCGACGAGGTTGTTGTTAATTTTGGCAGTCCATACATCGCCCTTGTTCAGGAACGTTTCGTTATCAAGCAGCTTCTCGGCATACAGCTCGCGGATGAACCCGATCGCCGCCTTCATGTTGTCCGTGACGCCGGCATACTGGATCTTCCCGTCATACACATCCCACTCCGGATTTCCCTCCCACATCGCTACGCCGTACATCGCGAACAAATGGTCCATCCATTTGCCGAATTCCCGGCCAGACGTCGGCAGCTCATCCTTTACGCCGTTGCCGTTCGGGTCCTGTTCCAGGAACGCGGCCAGCACCTGCTTGTATTCCTCCGTGGTGGTCGGCATCGGCAAGCCGACCTTGTCGAGCCAATCCTGGCGGATCATCGGTGCACGCTCAGGCACGAGAAACACCTTCGGCACATAGTAGATTTTTCCGTCCGGCGAAGCCGATCGTACGACATCCCACGCCTCCTGCGGAATGTTCTTCCACACGTTCGGCGCATACTGCGGCAGCAGATCGTCCAGCGCAAGCGCGCCGCCTTGCCGGATCAACGTCTGCTCGATGCCGCCAATCGGCCTTAAAATATCCGGAAGATCATCGGAGGCGATCATCAGATTTAAAAATTCCGTCGGCTCCGAGCCCGGCGGGGTCGTGACCAGCTCATATTGGACCCCGGTGCGCTCGGCCACGTACTGGACATGCGGATTGTCCGGGCCCGGAATCGTGCCTACTCCCATGTGGCTTTTGAACACCTTGACCTTCGTAACGTCGCTTCCCCCTTCGCTGCCCTGGCCGCCTGCTTCGGTTCCGGAGCCTCCCGGGCTGCCGCAGCCTGCCAGCAGTCCTGCCGCCAGCAAGACCGCGAGCGCCGGCTTCCCGAACCATTTGCGGAAATACCATTTCGCCATGTGTAAATCCTCCCCTTTTGAATGGTTGTTATATCAAACCGGTCCTAGAACCGATTTCATATCGAAGGTCTGCCCGGCCTATTCCTTTAGCGAGCCGAGCATCGAGCCTTTGACGAAATATTTTTGCAGATACGGATACACCAGAATGATCGGAATCGTCGCAAATAAGATTGTAGCCGCTTTCAAAGTTGTCGTGTTAAAATCGAAGTCGCCCAGAAACATATTGACCGCGGCCAGCTCCTCCGGGGATTGCAGATACGCCCGAAGCTTCATCTGAAGCGGCCATTTCTCCGGATCGCGGATAAACAGCACGGCCCGGGAGAAGGTATTCCAGTAACCGACCGCGTAGAACAAGCTCACCGTCGCCACGACCGGCTTGGATAAGGGCAGGTAGATGCGGAACAGGATGCCGAAATCGCTGCACCCGTCTATTCTCGCCGAATCGTCCAATTCGCCGGGAATGCCCATGAAAAAGGTTCGAATGATGATCATATTGAATGTGCCGATCAGGCCCGGCAGGATCAGGGCCCACAACGAGTTCATCATGCCGAGCTCGCGAACGGTCAGGAAGAACGGGATCATCGGCGCGTTGAAAATCATTGTCAGCACGATGCCGAGCATGACCGGCTTGCGCAGCAGAAACTCGCGACGGGACAGCGGATAGGCCGTCATGACCGAGAACAGCATGCTGAGGAGCGTCCCGACGACCGTAATATATACGGTGATGCCGAAGGATGTCCACAGGCCTTGATTTTTCAAAATATGCTCCCATGAAGCGGTCGTAAATTCCACAGGCAGCAGAAACACTTCCTTGGAATCGGCGGCAACCGGTGAGCTGAACGATACGGCCAACAGCTGCACAAGCGGGAAGAGCATCGTCGCCGCGGCGGCGGTCAGAAATACATAATTCAACGTCTGAAACACTTTTTCTCCGAATGTCGCTTTCATCACCACAACCCCTGATCCGTTTTTCTGGCCAACCGGTTAAAAATCCACAACAAGATAAACCCGATGACGGACTGGAACAAGCCGATCGCCGTCGTCATGCTGTACTGACCTTGAAGCACGCCTGCACGGTAGACATACGTTTCGATGATATCCCCGACCGAATAGGTCATCGGCGTCAGCAAATTGAAGATCTGATCAAAGCCGAGCTCGAGGAAATTGCCGATCTGCAGCAGGAACAGCACCAAAATCGTCGGGAACATCGTGGGCAGCGTAATATGGATCGTTTGCTTCCATCGACCCGCCCCGTCCATGACGGCCGCTTCATATAAATTCGGATTGATGCCGGCGATAGCCGCCAAATAAATGATCGTGCCCCAGCCGACCTCTTTCCAGATCGACGACAGGACGACGATGGTCCGGAAATAACCTGCCTCCTGCATGAACAGGATCGGCTCGTAACCGAGCCAGCCGCGAACCGCGTTCACCACGCCTTGACTGGACAGCAGCTCGAATACGATCCCGCCCACAACGACCCATGACAGGAAGTGAGGGAGATAGAACAGGCTCTGGACCACCCGTTTGGCCAGCATCAGCCGGATTTCATTAAATAGCAGGGCCAGCAGAATCGGCGCCGGAAATCCGAAGAGCAGCTGGTATAAAGCGATCACGGCCGTATTGCGCAGAACATTGTAGAAATCCTGATAGGTGAAAATAAATCCGAAATTGTCCAGGCCGACCCAGGGGCTGCCCAAAATACCCTTGAAGATCTGATAGTCCTGAAAGGCGATGACGCTTCCCGCCAGCGGCACATACTTGAATATGATGTAGAACAGGATGCCGGGGAGAATCATGAGATACAGCATCCAGTGCTTGCGGATATTGGCGATGTACCGGTTGCGGGATATTCCGCTCGCCCTGAGGGGCAGCGGGGCGTCATCCTGTTTTAGTTCGGTTGACCGGGTTGCCATCGTGATTGAACCTCCCTTCGCTTTTGAGCATGTCAATGTACCGCCAATCATAACGTCTGCCGTGCTGACCCACAACGGTTCAATCCGACACGCAATGAGCAGATCGTGTAATTCCGCCATGGGCATCACTCCCGCGGCGAAAGGACAGGGGGAAATCAAGTTACGGGCATAGGGACGGCGGAAGCACCGAAAACAGGATTTGTTGATGCGGTGGAGGATGCGTTTGTTCTCGGCTCACTCCTATCTGATAGACTTGCCGGGAAGTGCAGCCCCGGCTCTCTTACTCTGACTCCCGAGGCAACCCCGATAAGGGCGCCGTACCGAGGGGGCCAACCCAACAAGAAAAAGCAAGCCTCCTCTGCCAGCCGTCAGGCTGAGATGGAGGTGGCTTGCTTTTTCAACTAAACGCGCCGGATAGCGCTGTTCCGGCTGCTTCTTGGGGCAACCGGTCAGCGAAGCCCCGGCTGCTTACGGGTTGCCGCCGGAGACGAAGCCCGGAAGGCTTAATCCCTGCGCGGTCGGGGGCGTAGCCCGAACGCTTGGCCTTGCGCGGACGGATGCGCAGCCTTGAGCGCCTGCCTTGAGCGGACGGAGGCGCAGCCTTGAACGCTTGGCCTTGAGGCGCAGCCCGGAGCGCCTACCAAGGCTGGCCCTCGAGTTGCTCCCGCTAGGGATGCCCTCGAGAGGGCCAGGCCCCTCCCCTAGCGGCCGACGCCGACAGCCGCTAGGCTAAGGTGGAGGAGGCCGATCGGGGCGATTCCAGTCGGGGGCGTGTAACCCCGACTGCCCCTTGCCGGGATGCGCAGCCCCGGCTCTTGCTCTGGCCCCCGAGGCACCCCCGGCAGGGAACTGTACCGAGGGGGGCCAACCCAACAAGAAAAAGCAAGCCTCCTCCGCCAGCCGTCAGGCTGAGATGGAGGAGACTTGCTTTTTCAACTAATACGCGGCCGGATAGCGTAGTTCCGGTTGCTTCCTTGGGGCAACCGGTTGGCGAAGCCCGGAAGCTTACGGGTTGCCGCCGGAGACGGAGCCCGGAAGGCTTATCCCTTGCGCGGTCGGGGGCGTAGCCCGAACGCTTGGCCTTGCGCGGACGGAGGCGCAGCCTTGAGCGCCTACCAAGGCTGGCCCTCGAGTTGCTCCCGCTAGGGATGCCCTCGAGAGGGCCAGGCCCCTCCCCAAGCGGCCGACGCCGACAGCCGACAGGCTAAGGTGGAGGAGGCCGATCGGGGCGATTCCAGTCGGGGTCGTTTAACCCCGACTGCCCCTTGCCGGGATGCGCAGCCCCGGCTCTTGCTCTGGCCCCCGAGGCAGCCCCGGCAGGGGGGCCGAACCGAGGGGGCCAACCCAACAAGAAAAAGCAAGCCTCCTCCGCCAGCCGTCAGGCTGAGATGGAGGAGGCTTGCTTTTTCAACTAAAACGCGGCCGGATAGCGCTGTTCCGGCTCCTTCTTTAATGCAACCGGTTGGCGAAGCCCCGCCAGCCTCACGACAACCAGAAGGCCCTGAGGGCGGTCCGCAAGGGAGCCCGAGAAGGGCCGAGCATGCGCACCAGCCCCGCTCCAATCCTGCCCCCTACCTAACTCCACGCCAACAAGTTCCGGGTGTCCAGAGGGCAGCGCCCTCGGGGCCCTCCCTGGCAGGGAGGGTTTGGGAGGGTCAAACGAACCCTAGCAGCATCTCGCGAATCAGCTTCGCCGCCACGATCTGCGTCTGCTCCGTCGGATCGTAAATCGGCGCCACTTCCACCAGATCGCAGCCGACGACGTTGACGTCGGATCTAGCGATCAGGTGCACGGCTTCCAGCAGCTCCTTCGAGGTAATGCCGCCGGCTTCCGCGGTACCGGTGCCCGGTGCGGCTGAAGGGTCAAGCACGTCGATGTCGATCGTCACGTATACCGGACGGTTGCCCATAGACGGCAAAGCTTCCTTCAACGGAGCCGCCACTTCAAACGGATAGAAGTTAATGTTTTCGCGTCCGTATTGGAATTCCTCGCGCGAGCCGGAACGAATCCCGAACTGGTAAATGTTGCTGCCGCCCATCAGCTCGGCTGCTTTGCGAACCGGCGTCGAGTGGGATAACGGCTCGCCTTCGTACTGCTCACGCAGGTCGGCATGCGCATCGATATGAATCAGAATCAGGTCCGGATACTTCGCGTAAACCTTCTGAATGATCGGCCAGGACACGAGATGCTCCCCGCCGAGACCGATCGGGAATTTCCCGTCATCCAGCAGCTTGCCGACATAGTCGCCGATCACGTCAAGGCTGCGGGCGGCATTGCCGAACGGCAGCATCAGGTCGCCGGCATCGAAATAGGTCATGTCCTCAATGCTTTTATCCAAATACGGGCTGTACTCTTCCAGGCCGACCGAAGCCTGACGGATACGGGCCGGGCCAAAGCGGGAGCCGGGACGGTAGCTGACCGTAAAATCCATCGGCATGCCGTAAATGACTGCCTTGGATCCGGCGTAATCCTCGGAGCTCAAAATAAACACGTTGCCGGAGTAACCTTGATCAAGTTTCATCAGTTGCCGCGGCCTCCTTATTTCACCAGATCTTCGACGAACTTAGGCAGCACGAACGCTGCCTTGTGAAGGCGTGGGGAATAGTATTTCGTATCCATCTCCGCGATTTGGGACTCGTCCACTTCAAGCGGATCATACGTCTTGCTGCCCATGGTGAAGGTCCACAAGCCGCTTGGATACGTCGGAATGTTAGCACCGTACACGCGGACGATCGGGAAGATTTCCTTGACGTCCTTGCTGACCTTTTGGATCAGATCGGCTTTAAACCAAGGGTTGTCCGTCTGTGCCACAAAAATGCCGTCATCCTTCAGCGCCTCATAGATGCCTTGATAGAAGCCGCGTTCAAACAATGGAGCAGCCGGGCCTACAGGCTCGGTGGAGTCCACCATAATAACGTCATATTCATTCTTGTGCTCCAAAATATGCATATATCCATCATTCACCAGCACCTCGACCTTCGGATCGTCGAGCTTGCCGGCGATCTCAGGCAGGTACTGCTTCGAATATTCAATAACTTTGCCGTCGATTTCAACCAGAACGGCCTTCTCAACGCCAGGGTGCTTGATTACTTCGCGAATGACACCGCCGTCTCCGCCGCCGACGACCAGAACCTTCTTCGGATTTGGGTGGGTGTTTAGCGCAGGGTGAGCGACCATCTCATGATAGACGAATTCGTCCTTAATCGTAGTCATGACCATGCCGTCCAGGACGAGCATACGTCCAAATTCCTCGGTATCGATCATATCCAGCTGTTGAAACTCCGTCTTCTCATGCACAAACGTTTCCCGGATTTTCGCCGTGATGCCGAAAGTCGGGGTTTGCTTCTCCGTAAACCATAATTCCATCGTCTCTACCTTCTTTCCGCTAGAATAATGTTCAGCCGTCCAGATCCAAGCCGTAAAACTTTATTCGGGGCAGATGCCTTGAGCTTACAGTTTCACACTTTTTCTATTGTACCAAACAAATTGTATTATATTAAATCAAGCCCAAAATGCAACCAAAACTTAGGACTCGCAAGGACAAGGCAGGTTCTGCCGCCCCGTCCATGAATATCCTGATCCTCCCCGCCCCATACTGTATAGAAAAGGTAATCATCAAGCGGCTTTGTCCGGCAGGTCCGCCCTTGATGGAGATCGCCGACTTACACCTGGAGAAGGAAGGAGCTTCACTCATGCCGGGATCCAAAAAACAACCGCAAAAGCGCAAACGTCGTTTCGTCCGGCTATCTGCATTTCTGTTCGCACTCCTTGGCTTATCGGTCATCGCCGGCGGCATTCTGCTCGCTTATCTATTTATAACGCCGCTCCCTATAGCGGAAACGGACAGGTACTCCAGGCTGCTGGACAGCCAGGGCGAGCTGCTCGCCACGTTTTCGACGACCGGGCATACCTCGGAGCAGGTTGCTTTAAGCGAAATCTCCCCTCTTCTGATCCAGGCCACCTTGGCGGTGGAGGACCGGAAGTTCTATGATCACCCCGGCTTTGACGTGAAAGGCATGGCACGGGCACTGCTCGTTAATCTGCGTCACATGGACCGCAAGCAGGGAGCCAGCACGCTGACCCAGCAGCTCGCGCGGAACCTGTACCTGTCCCATGAGAAGACATGGACCCGCAAGCTCAAGGAGGCCAAGTTTACGGCCCAGCTGGAGATGAAATATACGAAGGACCAAATTCTTGAAATGTATTTGAATGAAATTTATTACGGTCACGGTGCTTACGGCATCGAATCGGCATCGCTGCTGTATTTCGGTAAATCCGCCAAAGACCTGAATTTGGCCGAGAGCGCCATGCTGGCCGGCATTCCGAAGGGGCCTACCTATTATTCGCCCTATAACCATATGGATAATGCCCTCAAAAGACAGCGCATCGTCCTGAACGCCATGGCCGAAACCGGCTTTATCACCCAGACCGAAGCGGACCGGGCCGCCACTTCCAAGCTGGCTATACTGCCCCAAGACCGCCAAGAGAACAAGGTCATTGCTTCGTACTTCCGGGATTATGTGCGAAGTCTGGTCACATCGCAGCTAAATATAACGGAGGAGCAGCTGGAGCAAGGCGGCCTGAACATCTACACGACGCTCGATCCGAGAGTTCAGCAGGCAGCCGAAGAAGCGGTTGCCAGCGGCATGGACAGCAAAAGCGAGCTGGAGACCGCCTTGGTGTCCATCGACCCGCGAAACGGGCATATCAAAGCGATGGTCGGCGGCAAAAATTACCGTGAAAACCAGTACAATCACGCCTTGGCCAAGACGAGACAGCCCGGCTCGTCCTTCAAGCCGATCATGTACTTAACGGCAATCAACTCCAAGGAAATGACGAGCACAACGGTATTCAACAGCCAGCCGACCCTGTTTCATTACGACAACAACCGCAAGACCTACCAGCCCAGCAATTTCGGGGGCAAATATTTGGGCGAAATTCCGATGCGCGAGGCCATCGCGGCGTCGGACAATATTTATGCTGTCAATACCATCATGCAGCTCGGTCCGGACAAGGTCGTCGACATGGCCAAAAAAATGGGCATCACGAGCCCGCTCGAGCCCGTTCCTTCGCTCGCGCTCGGGACCTCCCCCGTCAGCCCGCTGGAAATGGCATCCGCTTATGCCGTCATGGCCAACAACGGCAAGCGGGTCGCTCCGGTGGCGGTGCTGCGCATTACAGATGCTGCCGGCCGGAGCGTTTACGAAGCTCCGGAGGATCCGGGCGAACAGGTCGTTGAGCCGGCAGCCGCGTATGTGATGACCCGCATGATGGAAGGCGTGTTCGAGAACGGCGGAACCGGCAACCGCGTGTCCTCCCTGATGAAGCGTCCGGTTGCCGGTAAAACCGGAACGACCGATACCGACGCATGGCTCGTCGGATACACCCCGGAGCTGGCCACCGCCGTGTGGGTCGGCTATGACAAGGGCCGGGAGATCAGCAAGGTGGACGGCCACCGGGCAGCGCCCATCTTTGCGAGTTTTACGGAGAAGGCGCTCGAGAACGTGCCGCCGAAAATTTTCCCCATTCCGGATCAGGTGGTCAGCGCCTACGTCGATCCGAAAAACGGCATGCTGGCCGGACCTGATTGCCCGGACAAGGTGTTGGAGGTATTCATGAAGGGAACGGAGCCGACGGAATACTGTGCCGAGCACGGCGATGGGGAGAAGCAGCCGACAAAGGAAGCAGACCAGACCAAAGCGGCCAAGAAGCAAGAAGAGCGCTCCTGGTGGAGGGACTTGAAGCGCTGGTGGGTGGAGTAAACGAACGACATATCGAGCCGACCAACCCCTGATATGTCGCGCCGGGCAACGTTCGCCAGTAACCGAAGCGCCTAATCACAGGATGGATATTGCCCCAGCGTCGGATCTTCGTGCTTTAGCATCATCCATCACAATCCGAAATCAGACAGATCGATAAATGAGCAAGGAGCAGGCGTGCGCCTGCTCCTTTGCTGTGTTCCTATGTAATTGAGGCAGATCCCTATATACCTTCATACCTTCTAGAGGCTTGTGATCAAATAGCGGGTGAAGATATCCCAGATCAAGGCAAGCACCAGCAGGCTTGCGGCATAGACCAACAGGATCGCATATAACGGATCCAAGCCGGCCGTTTTTTTTCGCTTGTAGCTGTTCATGACGAGCACCGGGATCGTGATGACCGTGCTGACAAACGACAGAATGAGGATGACCGTTGTAATATCGCTGTTTATGAATAGAAATAGCGGGCTGATGACGAGCAGGGCCAGAAACGGGGTCAGAAATGTCCCGAACCTTGCCATCGCTTCCTTCAGCTTGACTCCCGGGTAATTGGATAGCTTCACGGCGGTAAAAGTAAATATATTGAGCAAAAACAAGAACAGCGCCAGCCAGCCCATCGGCTTCAGGACAAGATGAACAAAGGCTCCCTTCTGGAGGATTGCCCCATCAAAGCTCAGGGTAACATAACCCAAGAGCGGAAGAAACAGAACATACAGCAGCATGGACACCGTCGCGTTAAGCAGCTGGCTGCCGTCCGTGGCGGAAGCGGAGGCGATCGGATGCTTCAATCCCTTGACCACATAGTCTCCGTAGATTTGCCCGTATAATTTAATGCTTTCCCAATAAGGGTTGGATGCGGCTTCCTCCTCAACGTGCTGCCGTCCCGCGGTATGATACGGAATGTCAGGCGGTATGTACACAGGCACTTCCTGCTCCCCTTGAGAGCCGCCTCTATACCTTGTGCTTCCCTGGTGAAGACCATATACCTCCGAGGCGGCCGCCTGCTCTTTGAACGCTGTAAATACGGCTTTATCCTCGCTGATCAGACGGGCTCCGCACTGCTCGCAGTACTTCCCTTCTTCCGTCTCGTATCGGCATATTGGACACATCATAAGCATGCCTCCCTGTTATTTACGATTCTGCAATTGAAGGATCGGGTACAGATGATGCTGACCTAACGGTTGTGATGAGCCGCCCAATTCATGTACCGGGGCACGGGGAACGCTCGCCGGCAAGTCGGCTCGCTTTAAAGCGACTTCGCTTTTTGCTATTAAGTATAAATTTGCCGGCAAGGAAATGGAAGGATTTTCTGACCTATATGTCCTGCTCCTAACGACGCAGGCTTTTAAATACCAGGCTTGCGCTTTTCCCTGGCCGATCGCGGAATCTCAGGAACAATCAAACATTCATTTGAATATAATAATAAAAAGAAGTATATTAGGTTTAAACAATCAAACGATGGTTTGAATATAAAGAATAAGAGTCCTAATTATTTTCTTCAGGAGGCGATTGGATATGGAAACCCGAACCGTACCCTCGGACAGTTCCGCCGAGCTATGTGAAATCACTTGCCCTTCAGCGGACAGGGTCGCTGCCGTATTAAGCGAGCAGGTGTCCGACAATGATGTGCAGGGCATGGCGGAAATCTTCAAGGCTCTTGCGGATCCTACCCGGGTGAAGGTCGCCTATATGCTGGACCGCGGAGGCGAGCTGTGCGTCTGCGATATCGCCGAGCTGCTCGGCTGCTCCACGGCAACGGCTTCTCATCATCTAAGAACGCTGAAAAATAAGGATATCGCCAAATCGCGAAAATCCGGAAAGAACGTGTATTACTCGCTGGTGGATGATCACATCCGGACCTTGCTTCATATGACGCTGGAGCACCAGAAGGAGAAGAGGTAAATGGGTATACAAAAATCTCAAGTGAAGCGATCACCAGAGACGAAAGGATCTAGCTTTGTTGAATATCGCGTACAGGGCCTCTCCTGCCCCAACTGCACGCGTGAGATGCAGGAGGAGATACAGAAGCTTAAGCATGGCGACAATGCCCGGCTGAGCTATAACAGCGGGAAGCTTACCGTCTCCCCGCATGTGGATCTCGCCCGTGTAGAGAGCATCCTGAAGAGCGATGGAGCACGAATCGTTCAAGCCCCGTCGTCCTCCCAGGCCGCTTCATCGCGGCACCACCATTCGGATCATGGGGCAACCGACCATGAACATGACAGCCGTGATCATGGCCATGCCCACGACCACGCGCAGGACGGCACTCGCAGGATGAAATGGCTGCTCGGCATCTCGGCCGCGCTGTACCTGCTCACCTTCCTATTGGAGGGAAGGACGATCCAGCCCGTGGTGATCACGCTGTATGCGGGGGCCATGCTGCTTAGCGGCTACACAACGTTTCTGCGGGGACTTAGAAACCTGGCCCGCTTCAAATTTAATATGGATACGTTAATGACCGTGGCGCTCGTCGGTGCGGTCATCATAGGCGAATGGCGCGAGGCTACGCTGGTTGCGATCCTTTTCGGGCTCAATGAGCTGCTGGAGGGCTACGGCATGAACCGCGCCCGCCAGTCCATGGAAGCCCTGCTGGCGGCCGCGCCGAAGGAGGCGGAGCTGCTGCGGGACGGCGAGCCTGTCCTCGTGCCGATCGGAACGCTTAAGCCCGGCGACGTGGTTCGGGTCCGGCCCGGCGAGAAAATTCCGTCTGACGGTACGATTGCCTACGGAGCCGGAGCTGTCAATGAAGCTGCGATTACAGGCGAATCGGTGCCCGTCACCAAGCGGGTCGGCGATGCGGTCTTTGGCGGCAGTGTCAGCACGGACGGCGTCCTCCATATCGCTATATCAAAGGCTTATGAGGATTCCTCCCTCGCCAAGATCATGCACCTGGTACAGGAGGCGCAGGACAGCAAGACGCCGACCGAGCTGTTTATCGATAAGTTCGCGAAATATTATACGCCCGCCATTATGATCATCGCGCTCGGCGTTGCTCTAATCCCGCCGCTGCTGTTGAATCAGCCCTGGATGACGTGGATCTACCAGGGACTATCCATTCTTATTGTCGGATGTCCTTGCTCGCTTGTACTGTCCTCGCCGATTGCGCTGGTCAGCGGCATGACCCGGGCGGCCCGAAACGGCATTCTGATCAAAGGCGGCATCCACTTGGAGCAGCTCGGCCGTTTGGAGGCCATTGCATTCGACAAGACCGGCACGCTGACCAAAGGCGAGCCCGCCGTGTATGCCGAGACAGTCTACGATCAAGACCGCTTCTACGCGGTAGTTGGGGCGATCGAGCAAGCCTCGCTCCACCCATTGGCCAAGGCGGTGATGAAGCATCTTGAAATCAAGCAGCCGCAGTGTACGTTCCGTGATCCGCAGGATATTACCGTTCTTCCAGGCGAAGGTGTCCGGGCACGAATCAATGGACAGCTTTACTGGGTCGGCAGCGAGGATGTGCTGTCCCATATTCGCGGCGGCTCCCGGGATGATCTGTCCGCCGTCAAAGCAGATATCGCCCACTTGAAGGCACAAGGATATACAATCGTTGCAGCTGTTAGTGAAGACGGCGTATTGGGCCATTTCGGTCTCGCAGATGAGATCCGGACGGAAACGGCGGACGTCGTCCGCAAGCTTCATGAAGCCGGCATTACGGAGACGATTATGCTTACCGGCGATCATGAGCAGTCCGCGCAGTCCATCGCGAAGCAATCCGGCGTCACCCGGGTCTTTGCAAGCCTGCTCCCTGAACAGAAGGTATCCAAGATCAAGGAACTGTCCTCCCGCCGGACAACCGGCATGGTCGGGGACGGCATCAACGATGCCCCGGCATTGGCTGCCGCGGATCTCGGGATAGCCATGGGCAAGGGGACCGATAGCGCCATCGAAACGGCGGACGTCGTCTTAATGCAGGATCATCTCGGCAAGCTTCCCGGAGCGATCCGAACAGCCCGCCGGGTAAACCGCATCATTCAATGGAATATCGGGATCTCACTGTCCTTGAAGGCAATTGCTCTCCTGCTCACCATCCCCGGATGGCTGACACTGTGGATCGCGATCATCTCGGATATGGGGGCTACCATTGTCGTTACCCTGCTCGGCCTGTCCATCCTGCTCGGCAAGGATCGGGAATCCATACCCGAGAATTAAGCCCAGCCGAATGCCCGTACCTTGGCAGCGGAGACCTGCACTCGAAGCTTCACCCTGAAGGGTGAAGCTTCGTTTTTTGTTTGCTTAGGTCACACAACGCTCAAGGCTATCTATTTTTTTTCATATTATTTTGCTCATTAATGAAACATTTTCCATGGTCGACTCGTTTATGCATAGGGGAGAAAGATAACCCAACGATTAAAGGAGGAGACCTATCATGAACACAGGAAAATGGATCAAAGCAGCCGGAACCGCCTCCCTAGCCGTGACGCTCTTATTAACAGCATCCGCAGCGACAGTTCCTTCGCACGTCGCAGCGGCAGCCGCCTCGGAGGCCAAAGCCGCATGGAACACGATTGATCTTAAACATCAGCCGTTTACGAAGAATAAAGTCCTATTTGTTCCGTTGAAGGAAGTTTCCGAATCGCTCCAGCTGCAGCTGACGGTTGTTGGCAAGAACCAAATGTACATTAACAGTCCGAAGGAATCCGTCCGGATCAAGGTCGGGCAGACTCGTGCCGTGAATGCGAAAGGCAGCGTGCTGAGGCTTGAGGCCGCGCCGGTCATCAAGAAAGGGGTCACCTACGTTCCCGCCAGCCTGATTACCAAAGCGTTTGCCATCCCGCTTCGTTATGATGCCAAATCCGGATTGGCAACAACCTTTAACCAGGGAATCGGATATGCCTATACGGCAAATGGCAGCATGCTGTTCTGGGTGAGCCGGGAGAACGGAACGCTCTATATGGGGAAAGCAGGAACGGTTCCTGTAAAGGCAGGCAAGATATCCATTGAAAACATCGACTTGCTTGAGATCGATGCCCATAAAGTAAATGGCCATACGTACGTAGCCGACATCTATAACACGTACGGAGAGCCGCATATCCATGAAGCCAGATACCGTGTACTCATTCGGGATCAGAAGATCATCAAAACAGCCGCAACCCAGAATGCCAACTTTGCGGGCATTAACTACGAGCCGAACGTGACCGGCTATAAAGGAAATATCGCCATGATGAACGGCAGCAAGCTGGAGCTCGTTCATCCGACCGGCAAGACGGTCAAAACCTATGATCTCGCCGCCCTTACAGGCGTAAAGGATGATTTCACGGTAGAGGCGATCGAACAGGACTTCCTGCTCGTCCGGCCGTATACGAAAGCAAGCCTGTACATCGTTAACCCGACCGGCACGAAGGCGGAGCTGATATATCCTGAGATTCTGGATGAGGAAAGCATCAAGGCCATCGGGGAAATGCCGCCGAACGAGGTGGGCTTCATCGGTGACGGTTTGACGTATGTCGGTTATAAGAGCGGCAAGCTGACGCTGCAATATGACAATCCGTTTCTTGATATCAAAAAGAATCTGACCTATGCCCTGCCCTTCTAACGAATCCAGACCCTGATCAGGTCAGCACAAAAAGACCGGTTAAGATTCTATCTCGAATCTTGACCGGTCTTTCTTCACGCTCTAATCCTACGCCTTTCTTATCATGACCATGTAATTATTCCTCGGTCCGGAGCGCTTCCTTGAATTCCTCCGGGGATGCATTCCACCATTCCTCATTGCGGGAAATCAGCAGCTCACGCAGCGCCTTCTTCTCTACATCGCCAAGTCCGTCCAGAATAATCCGGCGCTTTAGTGCAGCGTCCATCTTGTTCACATGATCGGCGAGGATTTTCCAGCCCTTGCGCGCTTCCTGATCAATCCACATTTCGCAAGCGGTAGCACCGGCGTAATGCTGACCTTCAGCCGTGCGGTCCACCGCTACCCATACGATCCACACCTGACGGCCATTAGGCACCTCGTCCCGGTCCGTCGTAAACCGGATGCCCCGCTCCACCTTGCTCTTCGCATGCATGGCCCCGATATCCACCTTGGCCTCACCATTATCGATAATGACCGGCGACAGGCTGTTCAAATCAATCGATCCTGCACCGAACCCTTTATGCTTGCTCTTGCTGTTAATAATGTTCAGCGCGATCTGTTTCTTGGCGCCCTGTTCCTGACTCCCGTTCTCCATTGCCGCAAAACCTCCTATATCAGAGCCAACAAAGCCTGTCGGCTGCATCGTAACTACCTTTGTCCCAATAATTTTATTTTAACTAATAATCCTCCAAAAGCAAACATATACATGCTGTAGATGCTTGTCAACGGGAGGTTATTCGATATGGTCCCACCACGTGCCAAAGTCTTTCTATCATCCCTGCTCGCCTTGGGTTTGCTTGCAGGATCGATGCCGATATTTCTTTCTAATCAAGGGCCCTCCTTGTCGGCGCTTGCTCCGAATGGGGGCAAGCCCTCCGCCTCTGCCGTGGAGAAGGCCCCGCTTTCACCTCCAAAGGTTCAGCCTGATGCGCCAGCCCCTGCGCTTAGCGACCGGCTGGTCGAATACCACATGGACGTAAGGTACGAGCCTGAACAAAACAAGCTGAAAGGCAAGCAGACCGTCACCTGGACCCATCCCGGGAAAAGAAGCGTGAATGAGCTCTACTTCCATTTATACCCGAACGCCTTTGCATCCGATGAAACGACGTTCATGAAGGAGTCCGGGGGCAGGCTTCGATCCGACCCGATGCCCGAGAACGGCTACGGGTCAATGAAAATTACAAACGTGAAAACGACCGAGGGGCTGGGCCTGACGCAACGACTGCAGTTTGTTCAGCCGGATGACGGGAACATCAATGACCAAAGCCTTGCCAAACTCCGATTGCCCAAGCCTGTAAAAGGCGGAGAGAGCATAACCCTCCATTTGGAATTCGAAGTGGAGCTGCCGAAGATTTTCGCGCGCATGGGCCGGACCGAGGATTTCGTCATGGCCGGCCAGTGGTTCCCCAAGATATCGGTATACGAGCCTGCAGGCACCCGGGGAAGAACCCAGGAAGGCTGGAATTTACATCAGTATCACGGCAATTCGGAGTTTTACTCGAACTTCGGCATCTATAGCGTTCGGATTCGTGTACCCGAGGACTATATCGTAGCTGCTACCGGGTTCCCGACCAAGCCTGCGCAGAAGGCGAACGGGGAGAAAATTTACCAATTCTACGCGGATGACGTACATGACTTCGCCTGGGCCGCCTCGCCGAACTTTGTGACGGCAGAAGAAGCTTACTCCGCTCCGGGCATTCCGGGCGTCCGGATCAAGCTGTACCTTGACCCTGCGCATAAGGATTTGAAGGAGCGTTACTTCGATACAGCCAAAACAGCGCTGTCCTCCTTCGGGAAATGGTACGGCTCCTATCCGTACTCCACATTGTCCATCGTTGTCCCGCCTTATTCCGGCAACGGCGCAGGCGGAATGGAATACCCGACGCTGGTCACCGCTTTCGGGGCCAATAACGACTCGCCCGGATATGAGCTGGAGCGGACCGTCATCCATGAAATCGCCCACCAATATTTCTACGGCATCGTAGCCAATAACGAATTCGAAGAAGCATGGCTTGACGAGGCTTTTGCTTCCTATGCCGAAGAGAAGGTCATGGAGAAACAGTACGGAATTACATCCAATACCGCAGCACAGGGGGCATCCATTACGTCACCTGAACCGCTTAAGATGGAGTCCTGGAAATACAGCTCGCATGAAAATTACGCACTCAACGTCTATACACGAGGCAAGCTGGTGCTCCAAGGCATCGAGCGGCAAGTCGGGTCCAAGACGATGGATAAAATCATGATGACGTACGCCAAAAAATTCCGCTTCAAGCATCCGACGACGACGGACTTCCAGAAGGTTGTTGAACAGGTTACCCAGTCCTCCTGGCAGTCGTATTTCGATCAATACGTTTACGGCAGCCAAATGGCTGACATCGCGATCGACCGGATCAAAACCAAGAACAAGGGGACGCAAACGCACCCCTGGTATGTTTCGACCGTAAACATCACGAGCAAGGGCGGCGATGTTACCGATGTGCCGATTGTGTTCGCTTTTGGGGATGGCAAGCTGGTTGAGCGAACATGGAGCGGCAAGAACGGCAAAGTAACTTATACGCTGGAATATCATACACCGCTCGCTTGGGTCATGGTGGATCCGAAATATACCATCATGCTCGAGAATAAACACATAAATAACTATATGAAGGCAGGCATGGATCCGAAGGTGGTTACACGCTGGAATCTGAGCATTACCAAGCTCGTGGAGACGCTGTTCGGCAGCATGTCGTGGTGAGGGGGGAGCACATGAAAAGCTATGCAGGCCAAGGCTGGGTCAGTGTTAAAGATCAATTATACGTGTCCATTCTTCTGTTCTTGTACCGTCTTCTCTGGGGCTACTGTCTGTACAGGCTCGTGAAATCCGCCGTCGTTCCGCTTCTGATGCGGTACCCGGATCCGGCTCCTAACGAGCTCAGCCGCCTCCTGTTCTTCTATGAGGGCGAAATGAGCTTATCGCTCAGCAATACGGTTCACACCTACGGCTGGCTCCTTGCGGCTCTGCTCCTCATCCGCATGGTGCTTACTCCGCTGATTCGCGCCGGCGTCTTCTACAATCTCCATCAGGAGGCCCGTGGGGAACGCGGTCTGTTCTTCTTCATCGGCATGCGGAAGCATTGGAAATCGGTGAGCGTATTCTATCTCATTGAGCTTGTTCTTACGGTTGCGCCGGGTTACTGGATCATTCCCAAGGTGCTTCCGGCACTGCTGGGCTCCATTCAGGAGCCTTCCCAGCTGCTCCGGGTGCTGCCATACGCGGCAGCCTGGTTTCTCTATACCTATCTTATTCGCATGGTGCTGCTGTATATGCAGTTCGGTCACACCGGGGAGTTCGGTATGATCACGTCCGCCATGGCGCTCATACGCAAGCTGGGGACCGCCGTCCTGTTATCCTTGACCGTCGGCGGAGCCGCATTCGTCATTCTCCTCCTGTTCAGCTCGGCCTCCCTGTTCTGGGCAGGTTTAATCGGACTAATCATTCAGCAGGCCTCCTATTTTCTGAACGGACTCTTCCAAATATGGGGAATTTCCTCCCAATATCATTTGTGGAGAGCGTCCGTCGCTTCAAATCCATAACGGTTCCAAAAGTTACATTTCGTTAACATCCATTCCTCGTTTAAATGTGGTAAAAAGGTTGTAACCGGAAGCGGAAACAGCCTCCGGAAAGGATAAATTTCGAACGTTGACTTCTTCATCCACCCGGAATCCTCACCGTTCCCCTCCTATATTTATACAAAATCCCTGTCCACATTGAAGTGGGACAGGGATTTTTGTTAAAAAAACATCTTTCCTCGTTTGCCAAAATGTTAATACTCTGCTAAAATAACGAATAGGTTAGTAACAACTTTGTCATTTTTATTGTAACTATTGTCATCATGTTAACATGTTGGAACGTCATATTGGGTTCATCAACATCTTTAAATGCCGAATTCCCGTCATCATACGGGAAGCGGGGGATCCGTTTTGGGTGAATTGATCTCGCTAGAGAGGGATCATAGGGGACCTTCAACCGAACCCTTAAGCTAACCTCGCAGGCAGTGGAAGGAGCTTTTTGTTTTGAAGAAGAAGTTAACAGCCATCTCTTTAGGCTTGGCCCTTGCGCTCACGATTGGAACCGGTAGCGCTTTCGCGGATTCCAAGTTGAATACCGTCATCAAACCAACCATCGGTGTATCTTATAAAACTGGCGGAACCACAACGAAAGGTTTCGATTGCTCCGGATTCACCAGCTATATTTACAAGAAGCTGGGCCTCACCTTGCCGCGCACTTCCGCAGCTCAATACAAGGTAGGTACCGCAGTATCGAAGAGCAACCTGAAGGCCGGGGATCTCGTATTCTTTAATACTTCCGGCAGAGGCGTTTCCCATGTCGGCATTTATGTCGGTGGCGGGAAGTTCGCCCATTCCTCCTCCTCGCGCGGCGTCATCGTAAGCCCGCTCAGCCAGAGCTACTATGCGAAGCGTTATGTAGGCGCGAAGAGAATCATGAGCCAAAGCTCGTACAAGTCCCTTGCTGTGAACTACAATTAATTGCCTGTACTGTAATTTGTTTTTTTTCGAATGTCCTAAAGCCCTGGAGCATGAGATGTGCCGATCTCACCCAGCGGCTTTTTTTCTATAATTTTTCGTCTATATCTCTATAACGTTTCAGACCATGGAAAAGTTCTATGTTTTTCGGAAAATCCAAAAATATTTTTTCACATCGCACACGCAAGGCCATAATAAGGCTATAGCCAATCCCGGCGCTTATATTATATTTACCCTTCCAGAAATAACCTAAACAGGGGGCCGAATAATACGTCGAAAATTTTCTTCAGCTTCAACAGCGTTTCCATCAGCGGTATAATTTTTTGCAATCCCGTTAAGCAGCATGTATTCACTCTCTAACGGAATTGTTTTGAATGAGAGGAGTATTCACATGGAGGCGAATTCGCCCTCGTTTCATACCGTGGTCATGCAAGAAGCCCATGCCGCTGAAATTTGCACCTGGTCTTATCTCCCGCCCTACAATATTTATGGCTTTCTTCCCTGGGAACAAATGAAGGGACTGGGGGTGGAATTCGGGGATCCCGACATTCGCCGCCAGCAATACCTGTCCGTTCTGGATGAGAGGAACCAGCTGTGGGGATTCGCACAGCTATTCCCTATGGCTGGGGTTACACGACTAGGTCTGGGCATGCGGCCTGATTGGTGCGGCCGAGGAATGGGTAAACGGTTCGTGCAGGCGATTGTAGATGAGGCGAAGCGGCGTAGGCCTTCGGATGAGATAGATCTTGAGGTGCTTACCTGGAACGAACGGGCCATCCGGACTTACCGGAAGACTGGCTTTTACATTGCCGATACGTACGAACGCCTGACGCCGACGGGCATGGCGCCTTTTTATTGCATGGTGCATGACCCTAAAGCCAATGAGGAATAGTAGTCTTGTCTATACGAAAAAGCACAATTTTGTGTACTTTTTATGAAGGCAAGCTGGAACATTGCTTTTTTTGTCACAACTGGCTATGATGTGTAAGGATGTTGGTTTATAATGAAGACAAGTGCAAAAGTGCAGTATACATAGAAAGGACGATATGACGATGCAAAAATGGATCATGAGCGGACTGTTCTTCGTCGCATGTGCGTTGGCTATTGCGCTGATGTTTACGCTTCCAGGCAAGGAGCAGGTGGCGCAGGAAGAGAAGCCGACCATGCCGGAGGTTACTTTGGATGCCGCTGCGGCTGAAGCTACACTGAAAGCCAGCTGTATCTCCTGCCATGGCGATCAGCTCCAGGGCGGTGCAGGTCCGGCTCTGAATCAAGTAGGCGGACACATGGATGCGAACGCAATCTTTAACGTGGTCACGAAGGGACGTAAAGGAATGCCTTCCTTTAAGGATCAGCTGAAGCCTGAGGAAATTGCAAACATCGCGCTGTACCTCGCTGAGAAAAAATAATCCATCAGCTAATATTACGCAAAACACGCTTGGATCCCAGACTGCTGTTTGGATTCCAAGCGTGTTTTTTTGAAATCTCGGGCCTAACGCTTCTCAGCTGCCCGAATCTACCTTGCCTATTCCGGATCCTTCAGATCCTTGGATCGGCTCTTCTCATAAACTTCGTTAAACTGCTGGGCCTCCTTGATATCGACGGCCGTTATGCCGCCGTCATCCCATGACGTCAGGCGTAGCGTCACCGTTTTATAGTCAATGGTGATGTAGGGGTGATGTCCGAAAGCTTCCGAAATCGCTGCCACCTCATCAACAAAGGCGATTCCCTTCATGAAGGAGGAAAAGGTGTACTTGCGTACAATCCATCTCCCCTGTTCAAATTCCCAGCCTTCAAGCTTCTCTAGATGAGCCTCCACTTCCTGCTGCGTATAAAGCATCCTCATATTCCTCCCCGAAAAAAACCTTTCATAAGCCGGTTGTTACGTCCCTTAGGGCTCTTCCCATCTATTTTATTCCATGATACATCTCTTGATAACCTGCCCGAACGGCCTGGCTTACACGAGCGCTACGAATGCCAGCTCTTCCTCACCGATCAAGATATGTATCCGATGATTCGTCCGGTCATGCATGACCACCCCGCTGCCGACCGTGATGACCGGCTCTGTGCCCAAGGCATAGAACAGATCCTCCGCCAGCGCTTCATGAACCTCGGCTTGCTCGACATCCTCCAGCCTGCCCCAGTCCTCCGGATCCATTTCAAAGAAGACATAGCTGTCAGGAATACGCCCAACGGCTTCCGTTAATTCGGTGAGAATTTCGCCGTAATCCCTTCCGTGCTTTACGCCCATCTCCATCAACTCCTTCCTGCCATGCTAAGCTTCGATTTTCCTTCCTTCTATTATACCGGAAATTACAACTAAAAAAAAAAGCCCGATCTGACGATAAATAGGATAACGCCCCGTAAAGGCGCGCGGTTCGCCGCAAGGGCCGCTAAAGACGAATGGATTCGTTATTTATTTCTCACGGATGAGGTGTAGCATGGAAATTTCAACACTTATAGGTTTGATTCTCGGGCTTATCGCGGTGCTGGTGGGCATGATCCTCAAGGGTGCCTCTCTCGCGTCTTTGATTAATCCGGCCGCTTACTTAATCATTCTTGGCGGAACTGCCGCAACTTTATTCATCGGCTTCCCTCTTTCGGAGCTGAAGAAAATCCCCAAGCTGATCAAGATGACCTTTGTGAAGCAGCAGCTGATGGACAAGACGGACATGATCAAGCTGTTTATGGAATGGGCGTCCATCACTCGCCGTGAAGGACTGCTTGCCCTGGAGACCAAAGTCGAAGAGATTGATGACGGCTTCCTGCGCAACGGCATGCGGATGATTATCGACGGCAACGATCAGGAATTCGTCCGCGACGTGCTGATGGAGGATATTAATGCAACCGAAGAGCGCCATCGCTCCGGGGCCCTGATCTTCTCCCAAGCCGGTATGTACGCTCCGTCACTCGGGGTTCTCGGTGCCGTTGTCGGTCTGATTGCAGCCCTTACCCACATGGAAGACATGGGCGAGCTGGCCCACGCGATCGGTGCTGCGTTCATTGCTACCCTGCTTGGTATTTTTACAGGTTATGTTATCTGCCACCCGATTGCAAATAAACTGAAGCGTATGTCGAAGCGGGAAGTGGAAATCCGCCTCATGATGGTCGAGGGCCTCCTCTCCATTCAATCAGGAGTATCCACGATCGCCATTAACCAGAAGCTGTCCGTGTTCCTGACCCCGTCGGAGCGTGCGCAGCTTGATGAGAGGGAGGCTGGTTCTAGTGAGCAAGAAGACTAGACACGAGCCGCACGAGGAGCATGCCGATGAATCCTGGCTCCTCCCTTATGCCGACTTGCTGACGCTCCTGCTTGCGTTGTTCCTCGTCCTCTACGCCATGAGTGCGACCGATGCGCGCAAATTCCAGGAGATGAGCGAGGCCTTCAGCATTGCCCTGACGGGCGGTACCGGCGTGCTGGATTACAGCAAGACCCAGCCAAGCGACGACCCGCCTGATCTTAAGGATCATAAAGCGACAGCACCAACCACTCCCGCATCGACTCCCGACCAACGACGGGCGGAGCTGATGCGCCAGGAGCAGGAGGAGCTGGAGAAGCTTAAGAAGCAGATCGATAATTATATTAAAAATAATGGGCTGACCTCCGAGCTCAGCACCAAGCTCAACCACTCCCAGCTCGTGCTGACCATTCGCGACAACGCGCTGTTCCCGTCAGGGGAAGCGGTCGTGAAGCCGGAGGCCCGCAAGCTGGCCGAGGCCATCTCGCAAATGCTTCAGAAGTTCCCGGATTATGAAATTATCGTATCCGGGCATACCGACAATGTACCGATCTCCAACAGTAAATACCCGTCAAACTGGGATCTGAGCTCAGACCGAGCGCTTCAGTTCATGAAGATCTTGCTGGCCAACTCGTCGCTGGATCCGAAACGCTTCATGCCGATCGGCTACGGCGAATACCATCCGATCGCGGACAACGCAACGGCTGCCGGCCGGGCGAAGAACCGCCGGGTTGAGGTGTCCATTATCCGGAAGTACCAGGACAGCGCAACCTTTACGAGTGTCGACGAAGCCGGTAATTAGCCTCCGGAAGTTCCTATAAATAAAACAACCGATTCGTTTCTGCCTCAAACAGACGAATCGGTTGTTTTTTTTGTTATATCCTACGGTTCTTCGATCTTGGCGCAATTTTTCTATTCCAGCTTGTATTTCAGCAGCTTGCCAAGCTCCTGCTTCTCCGCAGGGGTCAAGTCCCGCCAAGTGCCCACCTTCTGATCCCCGAGAAGGATATTCATGATCCGGATCCGCTTGAGCCTCCGGACCTCATAGCCAAACGCGCTGCACATTCGCCGAATTTGCCGGTTCTTTCCCTCGGTTAAAATAATGCGGAATACCCGCTCGGAAATCCGGGTAACTTGGCAGGGCAGCGTCATTTCGCCTAAAATTTTGACCCCGCTGGACATTCCCTTCAAGAACGCAGGAGTCACTGGACGGTTGACCGTCACGATGTATTCCTTCTCATGCTTGCCCTCGGATCTTAATATTTTATTGACGATATCCCCGTCGTTGGTTAACAGAATTAAACCCTCGGAATCCTTGTCGAGCCGTCCGATCGGAAAGATACGCTCCTTATGGCCTACGAAATCGACGATATTGCCTTTGATATGCGATTCCGTCGTGCTTGTAATGCCTACCGGCTTGTTAAGGGCAATATAGACGTGCTGCTGCTGCTTTTCCTGCAGCGGACGCCCGTTAATACGGACATCATCGCCCTCCTCGGCTTGGCTTCCTAATACGGCAATCTCGCCGTTAATCGTTACCTTCCCGCTCTCGACAAGCTTGTCCGCTTCCCGCCGGGAGCAGTATCCCGTTTCGCTAATAAATTTATTGATTCTCAAGCTGCCATCCCCTTATTATGTCACTCATCGTTTGATGTTGCTTCCATGTCTGATTGTCTTCTTGCCGCAGGAAGAACGATGCTGATCTTCGTTCCCACCCCGGACTTGCTCTCGATTTCAAGCGTGCCTTGATGACCCTGAATGATCCGCTGGCTCACCATCAGCCCAAGTCCGGTTCCCGTCTCCTTATTGGTGATGAACGGCTCGCCCAGGTGAGGCATCAGCTCCTCCGGTATGCCGTGGCCTTCATCCTGGATGGTGATGAGCACGTGATCTCCTCCCGGGCGTTTAAGTGTAATCGTTACTGTTCCGCCGTCCGGCATGGCTTCAAACGCATTTTTTAGCAAATTGATAAATACCTGCTTCAGCTGGTTCTCCTCGCAATGGACAAGCGCAGGTTCGGGGGAGAAGTCGAGCTTGACCTCGACCCCGTATAGATGCGCCTGGCTGTCCAAGAACGATATTACGTCCCGGAGAATGCCCCTGACATCCCGCTCCTGGAAATGAATCGCCTGCGGCTTTGCCAAAATCAAAAACTCGCTCACAATCAAATTAATACGGTCGAGCTCCGACAGCATCAGGTCAATATGATCCGCATTCACGGATTGGGTCTGCTGCTGCAGCTGCAGGAATCCCCGCAGCGTCGTTAGCGGATTGCGGATTTCATGCGCCACGCCGGCAGCCAGCTGACCGACCGTGTTCAGCTTCTCGGAGCGCCGCAGCAGCTCCTCAATTCGGTTGCGCTCGGTGACATCCCGGGACACGCTGATCATCGAGGTCACTTGCCCCTGCTCGTCCCGAACGAGCGAGGTGCTGATGCTCACCTCAATCAGGCTTCCATCCTTCCGCATGCGGACCGTTTCGACCGGAGGCAAACGCTCACCTTCCCGAAGCCGCCGAAGCCGGTCGCGTTCTTCATCCAGCTTGGACGGGGGAACGAGCTCCAGCTTTTGCCCGATCACCTCATTCGCCTTCCAGCCGTACAGCTGTTCAAAGGCGTTATTCACGCTGATTACCCGCTCATGCGTATCGGTGGTATGAATCGCATCCGCCGTTTGATTAATGATCGATTCGAGATACTCTTTGACAGATTGATTCTCCTCAACCATCTGCTTCAGTTGGCTTGTATAATGGCCGAGGTTGCGGGTCATCGCATTAATCCGTCCGGCCAGCTGACCCAGCTCATCGCGGCTCGTTACTTCCAGACGCCGGTCAAAGTGTCCGTCCGCGACATCATTGACGGTTCTCAGAATCGACTGAATCGGCTTGGTAAAATAGCCGGCCACAATGTAGCTTCCGAAAATAACGATTTCCAGCAGAACCAGGGAGATTGCCACGAGACTGATCATTTGCTCTCTCATGACCGACGAGATGGCCTCATAATCCATGACCACGCCGATCACATTGGTCGGCTTGTCCTCGTAATCAATCGGGATAAAGCTCTTAAGCACCTTTTTCCCCTGGATCGTATCCACGAGCACGACATTCTCGCCGGTCGACACGGCGTCCCGAACCGCCTCCATATCCTGGTCAAGCTTGCCGTAATGGTAGGTACCGAACGTAATCGGGCGGTTGTAAAGCTTATAATGTACGTCGTCCGAGCCGTCCTCTCTCATATATTGATTGCCAAACGTATCAGGGTTAATGCCCGTGACTTCCAATATATGCGGATTGGCCTTCAGAGTCTCTTGAACGACCGTATCCGGACTCGTAACCTTTACATAATCCTTAAACGTGGAATTCTGGATATATGGATCAATGATATAATTGCGCTTCCCGTCGTAATAATACCCCCATTTATAAATCATGTCGGGATTTGAAGTGGAGAACTCGAATGGGCCGGACCAGAAATTCTCCGATCGTTGGCCCTTCGTAACCGAGCGCACTTCACCGTGCTCGAACAGCTCGAGAAACGCCGTATGCCAATAACCCCAGTTTTTTGTGGACAAGCCGATCTCTTCATTGGCGGAGGAACGGGCAACGACGACGTCATCCTTCGTCTTGACCAGCAGCGAAATATGGGCTACGCCCAGCTCCTTGCTTAGTTCTACTAACTGGCCGTTCGTAATATTGTTAATATCCGGATCCAACACCCGAGCCGCTTCGATCGAAACATCTTTAAGCATATCCCCAAACAGACCATCCACATAGGAGGAGCTGAACTCCGTCTGCTGTACGGTTATAGCGATCTGGGTTGCTGCCATAACCATTTTGACTTCGCTGTCCCGCTGCAAATTTTCCTGCGTTGTATAGTAGTTGAGCGTGATGTTAAGCAGAAGTATAAATAATACCGATATGGACATGATCATCGATAATTTGGTCTTGATCGACAAATGGCATCTTCACCTTTCTGCTATTCACAGTGACGGCTTGCAACCTCTGGTATCCTCATGATACCTTGATCGTAAACGTTTGAAAAGACAAGCCCCTCAAGGGGAACGCCTGATTTCTAATTACATTGCCAACGAATGATGGAATCCTTACAATATAGAGGTTAAACCTGGCTTGTAAAGATATATATCCACAGATTGCTAACAAATACACATCTTTATTGGGGATAATGTGAATAACTTTGTGAATAAAAATAAAGTTATCCACAAATATGTCCACATCATGTTAACAAACGAATGAGTGTTCGTTGAACACTGGGTATAACCCACGTGTTTTGGGCTGAAACGAAGGGAGATCGTGAAATGGAATCAAATATAGCGTCTACCACGATTGTGGATAACGAGCAGCATGAATACTGGATGCAGGCAGCCATTGACGAGGCCCGGAAAGCCGAGGAGCTCGGAGAAGTGCCTATTGGCGCAGTCGTTGTCCATGGCGGCAAAATCATCGGCCGCGGGTACAATTTGCGCGAAACGACATACGATGCGACGGCTCACGCTGAGATGGTTGCAATCCGCGAGGCCAGCAGGCATCTCGGCGCCTGGCGCTTGCTGGACTGCCGATTGTATGTAACGCTGGAGCCGTGCCCGATGTGCGCCGGGGCAATCGTTCAATCGCGGGTGCCGCAGCTCATATATGGGACCCGGGATCCCAAGGCCGGCTGCGCTGGTACCTTGATGAACCTGCTTCAGGAGCCGCGGTTTAATCACCGGACCCAGGTCACGGAAGGCGTTATGCAGGAAGAGTGCGCCGCGCTTCTGACTCAGTTTTTTCGCCGACTGCGGGGAAAGTAATCCCTGTTGTCTGAAAACAATACAAAAACCCGGCCATGACGGCCGGGTTTTTCTGTTCATGGATGATGTGATTAATAAGCGCCCAATTCGCTCATGGATTCCTCAAATTGCTCCATCGTAATGACATCAGCGTCTTTTGGAATACCGATCTTGAACTCTTGCTTCTTATTGATATTGAGGTATTGCGTGCTGCCCTTGATAGCGACTTTTACGCTTTCGCTTGTTTCAGGCTCATTGAATTCAACGTTCAATGCTACATCCTGATATGCAGGGAAGTCGTTCTTATCGATTGCCGTGTTGATGCTGAATGTGTTGATCTTCAGGTATTTCTTCATTTCTTCCAGTCCAGCTTTGAAATCTTCCTGGTTCAATTCGGACAGCTCAGCTTTAGCGGTGTCGATGTCTTCTTGTGTAAGTCCCAGCATTTCGCGGTATTCTTCTTTACCTGCGATGTCTACAACCTTAGGAGCAACCTTGTTAACCAAGATTTCCAGTGCTTCGTTTACGTTCTCATTTGTTACGAAGAATTGTACCACTTGCTTCGCGTCTACACCTTCAGGAAGACCGGCGTCCTTCGCGTTGATTTCTTTGAAGTACTTCGTTTGATCGTATTCGCTCAGCAATGCTTCAAGCAATTCGTTCGCGAATTTCTGAGTTTTCTCCGTATCCATTGTTTCTGGGCTGAACGTTTCGCCGGATTGCTCGGCAAGCTCTTTCAGATCCATCTTAAGGTATTTGCCGACAACATCTTCAGGAAGTGGAAGCATTGGGATGCTTGGCACTTTAACGTAGATCGTGTCTTGCGTCATAACCATGTCGATGTTGAAAGACATCGCCATGTCACCCTTCAGGTTGATGCCCATCTTCATTTCCATTTGCTGCGGATCCGCTTGATACATGCCGTCCATCGTGATTTCGGCATTTTTCAACATGGTCATCGCTTGTGTTACGCTTGGATCCCCTGCAACTTCCGGTATGTTGATTTGCAGATCTTCAAGGACAACTTTGCTTTTCATCTCGTACGACGTCATCTGCATTGCGTTCTTAGCAGCTGCCGTCATAGCGGCTTTAGGCTCTTCCTTCTTTGCGCAGCCAGACATAACCACTGTCACTGTGAGCAGCAGTGTCAGCAAAATGGCTACCAACTTCTTGTTCATTAAACTTTCTCTCCCCTCTATTGCTTAAAAAAAATAACAGACCTTTTAATCATATACCATTTCGACGAAATGAGAAACACTTTATGGAATATTTGCTGAAATTTTATTTCCTTTCTTTTTCCAGGAATCTTTAATTTAAACTTCTTAACTTTCCTGTAATGTTCGGGGCCCCGTAATATTACACTTGCCTTCTAATACGAGACGTTGATGGAAATAGTTTCAACAAAAAAAGAACTTCCTGTCGAAATCATACAGGAAGTTCTAATCTCTTCATGTCTATAATGCCTCGAAATGAGGCTGACAGCAGGTCAGCCCTCCCGATTAAAATGCCCGTCCTGCTTGCGGATCTTGGCTTTGTGCGAGCCAGACAACGGCTCTTGGCCGCCTCTGTCGCGGTCATCGCGTCGGCGCGGGGTCTCTTGGGCTTCCGGTACAGGAATCGATTTCGGCTTGCTCATCGTGAAGTCCTCCGTTTCTTGGGATCGGAACCATAGCGAAATTCATTCCTATCCCTATTGATGGGTAATCTGCTGCAGCGCCTGCGCGCATTCATGGATATGCCGGGTGTAATCGCCGATCATGCCCTGGACATTCTCATTGCGTTCATCGGTCGTCGCTCCATCCCGCTCCACATCGATCAGGTCCACCTTTACTTCTCTCGTGTCCACGTACGTGCATTGGAAATCGAATGAATACTCCTGACGCCCAGCCGCACCGATATGAATGCGGATGGCATTGGGATCTCCCTCGTCGGGAGCCACCTCCGCACGATCACCGGGCTTGAGGATCGTCGGCAGCCTTTCCTGCCATGCGTTAACAAGCGTAGCCTGATCTACATTCAGTTCTGAGTTCATCATCACACCTCCCCTTCTCTATAAATTGCGAAAGTGGTTGAACTTTTATGCACCCTCTAAAGCCCTGTAAAGACACACCAACCAGCCCATGCATGCCGGCTTCGTTTATTCAACCGGTAAGCATCGCTTAAAAAGGAGACCTATTACGCAGCAACCGTTTATTATAGAAGGAAATAAATGAGCACCGAACGCCCGCCCCTGGAAAGAATCGATTTCCGCTTTAGAAATAATGCTATGTAAAAAGCCCGTTTCCAGTAAGGAAACGGGCCTGTCATTATTATGGATGGCGGAGAGGATGGGATTCGAACCCATGTGGAGTTGCCCCCTAACGGTTTTCAAGACCGCCCCGTTATGACCGCTTCGGTACCTCTCCATGTGGTATATCATTAGCACCAAAATGAATCACGTGCATCATTCATTATACCACAAGCCAAATGATTTAATCAAGCCAATGATTTAGGTGCAATCACGCTGATATTGCCCATGTATGGACGAAGCACGTCCGGAATGACCACCGAGCCGTCAGCCTGTTGATAATTCTCCAGAATTGCCGCAACGGTACGTCCCACCGCAAGCCCCGACCCATTCAGGGTGTGGACAAATTCCGGCTTCGCTTTCGGCTCCGGACGGAAACGAATATTCGCCCGGCGTGCCTGGAAATCACCGATATTCGAGCATGAGGAGATTTCACGGTATACGCCGCTCTCCGGCAGCCAAACTTCGAGATCATAGGTTTTCATCGAGCCAAAGCCCATATCCCCCGTGCATAGCTCCATCACACGGTAAGGAAGGTTAAGGAGCTGCAGAACACGCTCCGCATCCGCCGTCATTTTCTCCAGCTCGTCAAAGGAGGTGTCGGGGTGCACAATCTTCACCATTTCTACCTTGTTGAACTGATGCTGGCGAATCAGCCCGCGCGTATCCCGTCCGGCCGCGCCGGCCTCGGAACGGAAGCAAGAGCTGTAGGCTACATAGTATTTCGGCAAATCTTCAGCATTCAAAATTTCCTCACGATGATAGTTCGTGACTGGAACCTCGGCCGTCGGAATCAGATAATAGTCCGTATCGCTGATCTTGAACAGATCCTCTTCGAATTTCGGAAGCTGACCGGTTCCATACAGGCTGTCCCGGTTGACGATGTAAGGAGGCAGCATTTCCTCATAGCCGTGTTTGTCGCTGTGCAGATCCATCATGAAGCTGATGAGGGCACGTTCAAGACGCGCACCAAGCCCTTTGTAGAAGGTAAATCTGGAGCCCGTAACTTTGGCAGCTGCTTCAAAGTCAAGGATATTCAAGTTTTGGGCAACCTCCCAATGCGCTTTCGGCTCAAAATCAAATGCAGCAGGCTCCGACCAGCGGCGAACCTCCACATTGTCTTCTTCCGAGGCGCCTACCGGCACACTCTCATGCGGAATATTCGGAATCGCAAGCGTAAGCTCCGCTATGCTTGCTTCCAGTTCGCGCACCTCTTCGTCCATGGCCTTGATCTTGTCCGAGACTTCACGCATCTCCAGGATCAGCTCATCTGCATTCTCACGGTTCTTCTTCAGACGAGCGACTTCAGCCGACACGGTGTTGCGGCGATTCTTCAAGCTCTCGCTTTCCTGCAGCAACTCCCGGCGACGGGCGTCAAGCTTCGGAAAATCCGCAATCAAATCAAGCGACTTGCCGCGATTCTTAAGCGATTGTTCTACACGACTAAACTCGCTGCGCAATATTTTTACGTCTAACACGGGGAACCCTCCTAAAGTAAAACATCCATCGGTGTAGCGTAACAGCTCCAGGCCCGTTACCGCAGGCTGGCAAGCTGTAAGAACCTCATATACGTTACAATCTTAGTTTATTTCAACGAAAAAGACAAACTTGACCCTTCGCATATGCATAAAGAGTCAAGATGTCTTCTGTCTGATCCTAAGTCTATATTGAATTTAACCCTGGCGGTCAGCCTGCTCCCGGACCATTTCGATAAAATAGGCATGGAGCCGGTAATCATCGGTCAGCTCCGGATGATAGGAAGCGGCCAGCAGATGGCCTTGCCTTGCCGTCACGATCTCATCGTTGTACGTAGAGAGAACTTCTACCCCTTCTCCTACTTCCAGGATGAGCGGCGCCCGGATAAACACGGCACGCACCGGTTCATCGATTCCCACGACCTTCAGGTCTGTCTCGAAGCTTTCCCGCTGACGGCCGAATGCATTGCGCGCCACCGTGATATCCATGAGCTTCAGATGCGCTTCCTCATCACCCTGGATCCGCTCTGCCAGCACAATCAGGCCGGCGCATGTACCGAAGATCGGCTTCCCCTGCGAGGAGAAGCTGCGGATCGCATCCATGAAATCATATTTTCGCATAAGCTTGCCGATGGTGGTGCTCTCGCCGCCAGGAATAATCAAGCCGTCGATATCACCAAGCTGCTCCACTCGTTTAACCGGAATCGCTTCGGCACCTGCCCGTTCAATACTCCGAATATGTTCTGCAACGGCACCCTGAAGTGCCAGTACGCCAATCTTCAATGTAACCCCTTCTCTCTTACCAGCCGCGATCCTGCATGCGTTCAGCAGCCGTAAGCTTGGAAATCTCGATGCCTTTCATCGGTGTACCAAGGTTCTTCGAAACTTCGGCAATCAGCTTGTAATCATCGTAGTGTGTTGTCGCTTCAACGATTGCACGGGCGAACTTCTCTGGATTCTCGGATTTGAAAATACCGGAGCCTACGAATACGCCGTCTGCACCGAGATGCATCATAAGCGCAGCATCCGCAGGCGTTGCCACACCGCCAGCCGCGAAGTTCACGACAGGAAGCTTGCCGGTCTCATGAACACCCTTCAAGAGGTCATAAGAGACGCCCAGGTTCTTCGCTTCGGCATACAGCTCGTCCTTCGACATATTCTGTACCTTGCGGATTTGGCTGTTGATCAGGCGCATATGACGTACCGCTTCAACGATGTTGCCGGTTCCCGGCTCACCCTTCGTACGGATCATCGAAGCACCCTCTCCGATTCGGCGCAGCGCTTCACCGATATCCTTCGCGCCGCATACGAACGGAACCGTAAAGTCCCATTTATCGATGTGGTATACCTCATCAGCCGGCGTCAACACTTCACTCTCATCAAGATAATCGACGCCCAGCGATTCAAGCACTTTCGCTTCCACATAGTGACCGATACGGGCTTTCGCCATAACGGGAATGGAAACAACCTTCATCACTTCTTCAATAATGGTCGGGTCTGCCATGCGAGCCACGCCTCCGGCAGCACGAATGTCGGAAGGTACGCGCTCCAGCGCCATGACTGCCGTTGCGCCGGCAGCTTCAGCGATTTTCGCTTGCTCCGCGTTCATGACGTCCATGATGACGCCGCCCTTTTGCATTTCTGCCATACCTCTTTTTACAGTAGATGTTCCTGTTTCCATATCCCCCAGCCTCCCGAATATATGTTTAGATCTTACCTCCCGAAATGAAGATCTCAGGTGGTATCGTACATGTGAATCTTGTAGAAATTTGTAATGAATCTAACTTGATATTTTAACGCAAGGTTATGAAATACACAACCCATTTACTCGGAATTTATAAGGCTTTTGCGGATTAGAACAAATTTTTGATCGAATCGAACAAATCCGCGAAGAATTCGCCGATCGCACGCAGGAACAGCTTGAACCAGCCCGCCTTTTCCGTTTCCTCGGCTGTAACCAGATTCAGCGTATCGCTCTGTGTGCTGGCCATGCCCTCGATCTTGTAATTATACGTAACCGTCCCGACCTTCGTATTCTTCGCTACAGGAGCATTCACAGAGGTGGAATCGAGCTTCGCTTCGAATTGGATATTGCTGCCGTTGGAGCCTTTAGGCACGACGAATGTCAGGGCACGATCGGTCACCAGCTTTGCCTCTTTACCTTTGCCCTTCTTGACCTGCACTTTGTCAAAGCCTTCTACGGTAGCACCCGCAGGCTGAACCTCTTTTACTTCAAAGTTGTTGAAGCCATAGTCCAGAACCTTGCGAGTCTCCACAAAACGGGCAGGCTCGGACTTCGTTCCCATCACAACGCTAATGAGGCGCATGCCATTCCGTTCGGCCGTACCGGCAAAGCAATACCCAGCAGCACTGGTATGTCCTGTCTTTAACCCGTCTAATCCTTCGTATGCATACGACTTGAAGTTCGTAATGTCCTTGTTCGCTTCCAGCATCCAGTTATAGTTAACGATTGGCTTATCATCACGCTCGCGGAATTTGTAGTTTTGGATCGCCGTAAACTCGGCGAAATCCGGATGGTCCTCCACGATGTACTTCGCCAGTAAGGCAACGTCCATAGCCGACATTACGGTTTCTTTATCTTCTTTGGGGCGGTATTTCTCCGGCATATCTGCTCGGCTCAGACCGGTGGAGTTAATAAAGAAGGCCGTCTTAAGCCCCATCTTCTTGGCCGTGTCGTTCATCATCTTCACAAAAGCTTCTTCCGAACCGGCTACACGCTCGGCCAAAGCAACGGTTGCATCGTTCGCAGAGCCTACAGCCATCGCTATGTAAAGGTCTTTAACCGTATGTTGATCGCCTTCAGCAAGAAATATACGTGAACCTTCGGTCTTCGCCGCATTCTCCCCAACGGTCACTACCTCGTCCCATGAGAGCTTCCCTTGCTTCACTTGTTCAGCTACGATGTATTCGGTCATCATCTTTGTCATGCTGGCTGGCGGCAATGCCTCATCTGCATTGATGGATAACAGCACCTGACCCGTAGACGGTTCGATGAGCACAGCCGATTCCACTTCGAGTCCAAGCTGTTCAGCTGAAGGAACTCGATCAGGCTTGGCATTCTTCGTCTCCGCAGCGGCATCCCCCGTTTTCGCGCTGTCGGTGGTTTCCGCCGTAGCAAGCGTGGTTGGAGCAGCCAGCGAAACAGCTGGTGCAGCGGAGAAGCACAGTATATTAAACAGCATCAAGGATGCTAGCGTACGTTGTATGCGATATCGTTTGTTTCTCTTAATAGACTTCTCTATCAATGGAATTACTCCCCTCTACTACTCAATAAGTCATAAGTTTAACTTGTTCTATTCTATCACAGGAGAGATATCAAAAAAAGACAAGCCGGAGCGTTTCCGCCCGGCTTGTCCAGGAAATAAATAACATTGCTTACATATGTGGATTATGTTTAGCAGATTTGATTACAAAGAGTAGTTCGGAGCTTCCTTCGTAATCTGAATATCATGCGGATGGCTTTCCCGAAGACCAGCACCCGTAATGCGGATAAACTGCGTATCATTGCGCAGCTCCTCAAGGTTCTGCGTACCGCAATAGCCCATCCCCGATCGCAATCCGCCGATCAGCTGATGAATCGTATCCGCGAGCGGCCCTTTGTAAGCCACGCGGCCTTCGATGCCTTCCGGTACCAACTTCTTGTCGTCATCCTGGAAGTAGCGGTCTTTACTTCCTTGCTTCATTGCCGCCAGGGAGCCCATGCCGCGGTAAGCCTTAAATCGGCGGCCTTGGTAAATTTCCGACTCGCCCGGGCTTTCTTCCGTACCGGCAAACATGCTGCCCAGCATAACGGCATGCGCTCCAGCAGCGATCGCCTTCGTAATCTCACCGGAATATTTAATTCCGCCGTCTGCGATAATTGGAATGCCATATTCCTTAGCAACCGTAGCACAGTCGTAGATCGCCGTAATTTGCGGTACGCCAATACCTGCAATGACACGGGTCGTACAGATCGAGCCTGGGCCGATCCCGACTTTGACGACAGAGGCTCCGGCTTCGATCAAATCTCTTGTACCTTCACCTGTCGCTACGTTACCTGCAATGATAGTGAGATCCGGATACAGCTCGCGCAGCTTCCGTACCGCGTCGACGATGTTGATATGATGTCCATGCGCGGAATCGACGGTGATGACATCCACGCCTGCTTTTACAAGCGCTTCCGCTCGCTCAAAGGTATCCTTGGAGATCCCGATGGCCGCGCCCACCAACAGGCGTCCTTGAGCGTCCTTCGCAGCGTTAGGGAACTGAATGGCCTTCTCGATATCTTTAATCGTAATAAGCCCTTTTAGCACGTTATTTTCGTCCACCAAAGGCAGCTTCTCGATCTTATGCTTCTGCAAAATCGTTTCTGCATCTTGAAGCGTCGTTCCAACCGGTGCAGTCACAAGGTTCTCGCTGGTCATCACGTCACGAATGACCGTGTTATAGTCATGCACAAAACGAAGATCCCGATTCGTCAAAATCCCGATCAGTTTGTTATCCTTATCCACGATCGGAACGCCGGAAATCCGGAATTTCCCCATCAGCTTCTCGGCATCGGCTACAAGATTATCGGCATGCAGGGAGAATGGGTTCGTAATAACGCCGCTTTCGGAGCGCTTTACCCGATCCACTTCCTCGGCTTGCTGTTCAACGGACATATTTTTATGAATAATGCCGATTCCGCCTTCTCTCGCGATCGCAATCGCCAGAGGAGCCTCCGTTACGGTATCCATTCCCGCACTGATCAGGGGAATGTTCAGCTTCACATGCTCGCTCAATCGAGTGGTGACATCCACTTCCTTTGGAAGCACCTCGGATTTTCTAGGAACCAACAATACATCGTCAAAAGTGAAGCCTTCCTTGCTAAACTTATCTTCCCACACCTGGGTTATTCCTCCTTTTTGTCGTCTTCCTGCGGACTTTTAATGACTGTCAGTGCTGGACCGGACGGCATTTTCAAGTATTTTCAGAAAATATATTATTGCCATCTTAGCAAAGGGCCCATGGGCTGTCAAGGATTGAATTGCCCCATATCTAAAAGACGGATGGTATCCATCCACGGCGTCAGATTGTCTTTCCACAGTGGACAAATCATCAATAATCTTCTATTACATGGTTTCCTTCCCTGATCTTCCCCTTCCCTTTTGATTAGCCAAAAGTGTAAGATGTAACATTCCTTGATGGGCTTCATGCTGACATAGTATCACCTAAGATCAAACAGACTAAACAGCTGATCACAGCTGATCATTTCGGGGACTTCAAGGTGGTCTATTTTCGAGGGCAGCTTTAATAACTGGCCGGTTAACGTTCCTGCTCCCCGGTGATAGCAAATTAAAATCCTTCTTAAGCTTTTGTATACACGCAAGCAGCAAAGGTTGAATAGCCAGCGCCACTGTGCAAAAGTCATTAACGCAAATCCCTTCGATCCTTACGGTCCTTGGGCGTAAAATACATACACAAAAAAAGCCGTCATCGATTGCTCGATAACGGCCTTTATGGTTGTTCGCTTGGCGGCGTCCTACTCTCCCGGGACCCTTCGGTCCAAGTACCATCGGCGCTGGAAGGCTTAACGGTCGTGTTCGGTATGGGAACGCGTGGAACCCTTCCGCCATCGCCACCAAACGATTCAAGGTGGTTTGATCACCTGAAAACTAGATACGAAACGTCTTTGCGTTAATTAGAATCCGTAGCATTACCCGATGTGGTATCGGGGTCCCCGAAAAGTATTCGGCATTAGCTTCAAAGCTTCGCTTCACTTTTTGGGGTAATTTTAGGATAAGCCCTCGACCGATTAGTATTGGTCAGCTCCATGCATTACTGCACTTCCACCTCCAACCTATCTACCTCGTCGTCTTCAAGGGGTCTTACATACTGGGAAATCTCATCTTGAGGGGGGCTTCACGCTTAGATGCTTTCAGCGCTTATCCCGTCCGTACGTAGCTACCCAGCCATGCTCCTGGCGGAACAACTGGTGCACCAGCGGTACGTCCATCCCGGTCCTCTCGTACTAAGGACAGCTCCTCTCAAATTTCCTACGCCCACGACAGATAGGGACCGAACTGTCTCACGACGTTCTGAACCCAGCTCGCGTACCGCTTTAATGGGCGAACAGCCCAACCCTTGGGACCTACTTCAGCCCCAGGATGCGATGAGCCGACATCGAGGT